>JBATRI010000496.1:0-5784 GCA_049292515.1 Geminicoccaceae bacterium | reverse complement strand
GGCTCGGGTTCGCGCGTGCGCGGCCGGCCGTTGGGTTCGCACGTGCGCAACGCGTCGCCGTCGGTGTCGACGTCGGGATCGGTGTCGGTGTCGGCCGGGCTGAGCAATCCTGTGGCCCTGGCCTTGCGCTGGGCGAGGAATAGGCGCAAGGCGCGGCCGGTGGCGATGGAGGCGGCCGTCTGGCAGCGCAGCGCCGCGGTCAATGCTGCGACATGGGCCGGCTCCTGCAGGTCGCTGCCGTGGCCGCGGCCCTCGTCATGCGGTGCGATGTCGGTCAGCACCTCGGCCTCGATCCGGTCGGCGCGGCACTCGCGCCACATCCCGACCGCGACCGCGGCGGCGAGCTTGCGCTCGAGCCCGTCCAGGGGCCCGAGCCCGTCCAGCACCTCGCCGGCATGGCGGCTCCAGGCGGCACCGTCCTCCCCCGGCAACAGCGGGAACAGCTGGAGGCGGGGGTCGGTCGGTGGTGGCGGAGGCGGCGGGTGCGCGGGGCCGCGCGGCTGGCGCGCGTGCAGCGGGATCGGCTCGGGCATCAAGGACACTCCGGCAGCAGGGGAGACTGCCGGAGGATAGCAGATATAGGAATATTATCCAAGCATGGCCGCAGGCCGGCTCAAGGGCGGAAGTCGGCGGCGGTGAGCGCCTTCACACCGGTGAGCTGGATCTCGACCTCGGCCGCCGCATCGGCGTCGGTGCTGGCACGCACGATCGTGTTGCCGCCGCTGATATAGTAGCCGAGCTGGGCGGCGCCGGTCAGCGTGGCCGGGCCGACCCACCGGAAGCTCTGGTTGCCGGCGATGGCGCCGTCCGCATCGATGCCGGCGAGGTCGACAATGTCCTGGCCGGGGACGAAATCCTTGATCACGTCGCGTGTAGCCCCGGCCGGGCTGTCGGCCACAGCGTTGAAGTCGTACAGGTCACGCCCGCCGCCACCGGTGGCCGTATCCTTGCCGAGGCCACCCTGGAACTCGTTGTTCTGGACGTCGCCCTTGAACGTGTCGGCCTTGGTCGAGCCGATCACGCCCTCGATGGAGGTCAGCGTATCCGTCTCGCCGCCGCGCTTGGCGGTGGCCGGGGTGGCGGCGAGGTCGACCACGACGGCGGTGCTGCCGGCGAAGGTCGCGATGTCCATGCCGGTGCCGCCGTTGAGCTTGTCGTTGCCGAGGCCGCCGTCCAGCACGTCGCTGCCGTCGTTGCCGTTCAGCGTGTCGGCGCCGGCCAGACCCTGGATGAGGTCGTTGCCGGCGAGGCCGGAGAGGTTATTCGCAGCATTGCTGCCAGTGAGGACATCGTTGTTGACGGTGGGGCTGGTGGAAAGAGACTGCTTGATCTCGATCGAGCCAATGTCCGGCAGGCTGCCGGTGGGTAATGGGCGCAGGGTGGTGCCGAGCTGGCCGAAGCTGCTGGCGGTGATCGGGTCGGCGGCGGAAAGGGCCGGGTTGGTGATGGCGTTCTTCAGCGGCACGATGCCGGTGGGGCTGAGCTGGCCGCCACCTGTGGCAGGGTCGATCGCAGCGAAGACGGTGGCGGGGGCGACAAGCTCGCGATCCCCAGACATGTCGCCCAATATATCAGTACCGAAGATGTTGTGACCATTACTACTTGTAATAACACCAAAAATATCCGGCCCTCCAGTTGGACCTCTGGTGGCGCTATTTCCAGCTAATATATTATTTATGATACTGACTGTGCTACTTAAGCCTCCGCCAGCAGATAATGCAATGCCACCCCCCATGCCATCAGAGTAGCCAATACCAGCGACATTACCAGTTACAGTAGAGTTTGCAAGAGAAAACGTACCTTTTCCTCTTACCGCAACCCCGCCTCCGAAGCCACCATATCCAATACTTGGCTTTGTCTTGTTATTTGCTATAGTGCTGTTATTTATATCGGTATTACTTTCTCCAGAATAAATACCACCACCAGTGTAAGCTTCGTTACCTGATAAAGTTGTTTTATATATATTTGATGCACTTCTGTTAAGTGCTATACCTCCGCCGCGGCCATATAATCCAGTTCCATTATCGCTTATAATACTATTATCTATGGTTAGCGAACTCTGATTCAGCAACAAAATTGCACCGCCACGTCCATAGTCAGAAGTGAAATTTCCCGTTAACCTACTTCCCTGTATCTTAATGGAAGCATTACTTAAAGCTCCAATTCCACCACCGTAAGTTCCAGCATAATTTCCAATAATGTTACTGCCTATAATAGAGAGTTGACTTCCGTGATCTACAAAAATAGCGCCTCCGCAGAGCGTACCAAAATAACCAACAATTTTACTGTCGCTAATAGTAACATCACTTACTACAAGACTTGAGCCTGCTGAAAGAATTGCACCGCCGTAGGCGCCGTCATCACTATCTGCTTTCGCGATCTGACCGTTGGTGAGCGTCAGCCCCTTCAAAGCAACGTCAGTACTTGCGCCGGAAATGTTCAATAATCGGCTAGTATGATTGCCGTCGATGGTAACCACGTTACCGTCGTGATCCCGGTCACCATCGATCGTAAGGTCCTGCGTCACGGCCAGCTCGCCACCGGTCAGCACCAGTGTCTGGCCTTCGAGCGTCACGACGAATTTGATATAATCGGCGCCGGCGGTTGCGTTTGCCTGCGCAATGGCCTCACGCAGGCTGAGCTGTCCGTCGCCAGGATCGACAACATCTGCCTGCGTCGTCACGGTCAAATAGGCCAAGGCATATCCTCCCAACCAATATTATGTTTTGCACTTCCTTCGATTAACCACAAAGCTGTAAAGTAGCAAGGAATCCGCAGCACCTCGGTTAACCCTACGTGGGTTAACCGTACCTGGTATCATAGGCGCCCCGCTGCAAAGATCGCCTTGCAGGAGAAGGCCTTCGAGGAGTTCCGGTAGGGCTGCTGCTGGCCGCGCGGCCATTATTCTGTCCGCTGCACCTGGGTAAGCTTCCGGCGCAGGTGGGCCTGAAGGATGCGGTCGCGGACCTGGGCGAAGAAACGTGGCGGCAGCATGCCGTAGGGCCTGCCTGGCCGGATGTCCGGCCCCGGCCAGAGAAAATCGTTGGTCTCGGTGACGACGATCCAGGCCGGGGCCTCGTCCAGCCCCAGATGTGTCCTGAGCGGTGCGGGGATCTCGACCGCGTCGGCGGGATCGTCTGGCGGGCTGTGGGTGATCGGCACGACCGTCACGACCTCCCGCCCCTCGATCACCTGCCGCGCAGCGACGATGGCACAGGGGCGGTCCTTGTGCCCTTCCTCGAGGCCGCGCCGGTGCTCGCGTGCCCAAAGGTAGGCATAGCCGATCACCTGCCCCGGTCGGGGCGGCGGCAGGCTCACGGCTTCCAGTCTTTGACCAGATCGTCCAGGTGGGCGAACTCCGCCGGTACGGCGCTGGAGGCGATGGCGCGAAGCGTCTCGTCGTCGAGTTCCTCGACGGGCCGCGCCACCCGGCCCTTCATGACCAGCTCGAAGAACGCGGCCGACATCAGCACGGTATGGGTGCGCCCGTTCTTGGTGATCGCCACAGGCTCTCGCTGGGCGGCATCCTGGTAGCGCCCGACGTTCTGCTGGAACTCCGTCGCGGTGATTCTCATCGCCATGCACCCCTTCCATCGCGCTCCGTTCATATCTATTATGGATAAAATAGATAAAATATCAAGTGCTCTCGCGGGAACGGATCATTCGATCGAGGGGGCTGCGGTTGCGCCCCCTTTCTAGCGTTTTTACTCGGGCGCCCAACCTGACAGCCGGCCATCCATCGCGTGGCGTCAAAATCGGAAATCTGCTGCGGTCATCGTCTTGCTGCCGGTAAGTTGGATCTCCAGCTCGGGCTGGGCATCGGCGTCGGTGCTGGCGCGGACGATGGTGTTGCCGCCGCTGACGAAGTAACCGAGCTGGGCGGCACCGGTGAGCGTCGCCTTGCCGACCCAGCGAAAGCTCTGCTGGCCGGGGGTGGTGCTGTCGGCGTCGATGTTGCTGACGTCGATGACGTCCTGGCCAGGGGCGAAGTCCTTAACGACGTCGCGGCCGGTTCTGGCCGGACTGTCCTGGACAGAGCGGAACGCGTAGAGGTCGCGGCCGGCGCCGCCGGTGGTGGTGTCCTTGCCGAGGCCGCCCTGGAACTCGTTGTTCTGGCCGTCGCCCTTGAACGTGTCGGCCTTGGATGAGCCGATGATGCCCTCGATCGACGTGAGCGTGTCGGTCTCGCTGCCGCGCCTGGCGGTGGCGGGCTTGGCCGCGAGGTCGACCACGACAGCGGTCGTGCCGGCGAAGGTCGCGATGTCCATGCCGGGGCCGCCATTGAGCACGTCGTTGCCGGGGCCGCCGTCCAGCACGTCGCTGCCGTCCTGGCCGTTCAGCGTGTCGGCGCCGGCCAGGCCCTGGATGAGATCATTGCCGGCGAGGCCCGCGAGGTTGTTGGCGCCGCCGCTGCCGGTGAGGACGTCGTTGTTCACCGTCGGGCTGGTGGAAAGAGACTGCTTGATCTCGATCGAGCCGATGTCCGGCAGGCTCCCGGCGGGCAGCGGGCGCGGGGTCGTGCCGAGCTGGCCGAAGCTGCTGGCCGTGATCGGGTCGGCGGCGGTAAGGGCCGGGTTGGTGATGGCGTTCTTCAGCGGCACGATGCCGCTGGGGCTGAGCTTGCCGCCGCCAGTGGTGGGGTCGATTGCGGCGAAGATCGTGGCCGGTGCGACGTTCTGGCGGTCCCCGGCGACCGCGCCTTTGACCTTGGAGCCGAAGAGGTTGTGGCCGTTGCTCGCGGTGATCGTGCCGTCGACGTCCGGCAACTCAGCATATCCGTCGCTCGAATAAACGGCGTTACCTGCCACAATACTGCTGTCAACGTGTAACAAAGAACTAGCAATGATGCCGCCGCCTGTACTGCCATAACGGTCGTAGCCGCCGCCGGCGCGGTTACCCGTTACGACAGTATTGCGAATATCGATTTTGCCGCCAAATACCCGAAGACCACCTCCATTGCTACCGTAGTATGACGTATATGCTAAGTTACCAACGATTGTGCTGTCGACAATGGTAACTGCCGTCTGATCGGCAGATATGCCGCCGCCAAGATGTTCCTCATTGTTTGATATTGTACAACGAAAAATCTTTGCTGACCCATATCTAATGTATATAGCACCACCTTGTGAGAAATAGAAGTCCTCATCTCTAATGATGTGGCCGTTCTGACTGAGAACACTGTCCTCGATGTCCAACGTACTGTGTTGAAGGTATAACGCACCACCGCCGCCGCCGTGATCGTCGGACACATTGCCAATGTTATGCCTGAATAGACTCCTGCGGATTATCAGCTCGGAATTTGAGCCAACGGCTACGCCACCGCCCCTAGATTCTCCATTATTTGCTTCCACAGTGCTGTCGAGAATGGTCAATCGGCTGCTGCCGCCTAGGAGTATGGCGCCGCCACTTTCGTGAGCGGGCGAATGGCCGCGGGTGAGGGTGAGGTGGCTGAGACGAACGTCGACGCCGCCAGCGATATTGAACACTCGGTTTGCGTCGCCGCCGCTGAGCGTCACGTCGGCCTTGGCGCCGTTGATCGTCATGCTGCTGGTGAGCACGAGCTCGCCGCCGGTCAGCACCAGGGTCTTGCCCTTGAGCGTCGCGGCGAAGTCGATCGCGTCCGCCGCCGGCGAGGCCTCAGCCCTGGCCACCGCCTCGCGCAGGCTGAGCTTGCCGTCCTTGGGGTCGACCAGGTCGGCGGCCGTGGTCACGGTGAGCGTGGCCGCCGGTATCAGCTCCGCCGGCACAGCCGTCGGCGAGGCCGCCGCCGACGGCGCGCGCGGC
>JBATRI010000495.1:0-2219 GCA_049292515.1 Geminicoccaceae bacterium | reverse complement strand
CGGCACGGGCGTTGCCGCAACCCCGGCCATCGGTACGCGAGCCGGCTCCGGAGGCCGTCATCGACAACGGGCCGCGCAGCTTCCAGGAACTGGTGACCGCGCTCCGTGACGGCGGCGAGGCGCCACTGGCCGCATGGCTGTACCAAAGCGCGCATCTGATCCGCTTCGAACGCGGGCGTCTGGAGGTCAGATTCGCGGCCGGGGTACCGCCGGACGTCGCTGGGCGGCTGAGCGAGGCCGCGGGGCGCGTCACCGGGCGGCGGTGGATCATCGCTGTCGGCAGTGCTGCCGGCGAGCCCACCTTGTCCGACCAGGCTGCCACCACTAAGCGGGCACGACTCACCGAGATCGCCGCCGACCCGGCGCTGCAGGAGCTGCTGGCAACGTTTCCGGGTGCGGCGCTGGTCGACATCCGGCCGCGGCGCGACTGAGCGACCGCAGCCGACGATCTTCTGAAAGGAACGAAGAACCATGAAGAATTTGGGCAACATGCTCAAGGAAGCGCAGAAGCTGCAATCGCGGATGACCGAGATGCAGCAGAAGCTGGCCGAGATGGAGATGAGCGGGACCGCCGGCGGCGGCCTAGTCAACGTGACGCTCAACGGCCGCGGCGAGATGCGCAAGATCAAGATCGATCCGTCCCTGGCCGACCCCAACGAGATGGAGATCCTGGAAGACCTCGTGGTCGCCGCCTGCAATGACGCCAAGGCCAAGACCGAGGCGCATCTGCAGGACGAGATGGGCAAGCTCACCGGCGGCCTGCCGCTGCCGCCCGGGTTCAAGCTGCCGTTCTGATGGCGACGCTCGAGATTGAGCGTCTGGTTCGCCTGCTGGCCCGCCTGCCGGGGCTGGGCCCCCGCTCGGCGCGGCGGGCGGCGCTGGCCATGCTGAAACGGCGGGACACGCTGATGCTGCCCCTGGCCGACGCGCTCAACGCCTGCGCGGCGTCGGTTCAGGCCTGCGTCGTGTGCGGCAACCTGGACAGCGTCCAGCCCTGCTCGATCTGCCGCGACCCGCAGCGCGATCAGGGCATGCTCTGTGTGGTGGCCGATGTCGAGGATCTGTGGGCCATGGAGCGGGCCGGCATCTTTGCCGGCCGCTACCACGTGCTGGGTGGGACCCTGCGCGCGCTCGACGGGGTGGGGCCGGAGGAGCTGGGCATCGACGGCCTGCTGCGGCGGGTCCAGGAGCAGGCCGTCGGCGAGGTAATCCTCGCCCTCGGCGCCACCGTCGATGGGCAGACCACCAGTCATTACCTGGCGGACCGGCTGAAGCCCCTGGGATGCACGGTCAGCCGCTTGGGCCACGGCGTTCCTGTCGGCGGCGAGCTCACCTACCTCGACGACGGCACGCTGGATGCCGCCCTTCGTGGCCGGCAGCGGGTCGCTTGACCGGCCGGCGGCTGATCCTTACCTGACCACCACATTTCACGACATTGGACGTACGCAGGCACCATGGCGCTGCTTGAGATCCTGCGGGCTCCGCATCCGCTGCTGAAAACCAAGGCCAAGCCCGTCGAGGTGATCGACGACACGCTGCGCCGGCTCGCGGCCGACATGTTCGAGACGATGTACAAGGCGCCGGGCATCGGCCTAGCGGCGCCGCAGATCGGCGTGCTGCAACGACTGGTCGTGGTCGATGTCGCTGAGGGCGATGATCGACGCCCGCTGGTGCTGGTCAATCCGGAAATCGACTGGAGCTCGGACGAGGTGGCCACCGCGGAGGAAGGCTGCCTCAGCCTGCCGAACCAATTCGCCGAGGTGACCAGGCCGGAGGCCGTGCAGGTCAGCTACCTGGACCAGCATGGTGAGTCGCGGGAACTGGCGGCGGAAGGCCTCCTGGCTCGCTGCGTGCAGCACGAGATCGACCATCTGGACGGTGTCCTGTTCGTCGACCACCTCTCCGCCTTGCGCCGCAACATGATCCTGCGCCGGCTCGCCAAGACGAAGCGCACGCGTGACTGAGACTGCCAGGCTGCGCCTCGCCGTCATGGGCACCACGCCTTTCGTGCTGCCCAGCCTGACGGCGTTGCTCGAGGCCGGCCATGAGGTGGCGGCGGTCTATACCCAGCCACCGCGCCCGGCTGGGCGCGGCCATCAGCTGCGGCGCACGGCGCGTGTTCTCGACCTTTCGGGTGGCCAACACGGCGGCCATGAACGCCAAGGCGTACTTCGTCGCCAAGACGCTCGAAATGCGCCAGCGCCACACCAAGTTCGAGG
>JBATRI010000494.1:0-5039 GCA_049292515.1 Geminicoccaceae bacterium | reverse complement strand
CCGATCGAGGCTTGGTCCCAGTGCGCCTGGCCGAGCAGAAAAATACCAACATAGGGTCCAAGCCCACCGCGCACGTCAGCGAGCAGGAAGTTGATCAGATCGAGGCGGTAGCCGAAGTGCATGAGGCTGGCTCACGCGGTCCCGCGGTCAGGGTCCGCCTGAACGGATCGGAGTGGCGGCCCATCGGCGCCGCCGCCAGCCGGCAGAGCAGTGCTTAGTGCGCGATAGAGGGTGGCGCGATGAACCTTGAACATCCGCGCTACCTCGCCGGCAGCGGTCCCCTCCTCGAGCAAGCGCCGGGCGAGCACTACTTGGTCAGCGGCCAACTTGGCTGGGCGACCGAAGCGCACGCCACGCTGCATCGCCGCCGCGCGGCCCGCTCCGGTGCGCTCGTGGATCAGCGCCCGCTCGAACTCGGCAATGCCGGCAAACACCGTCAGCACCATGCGTCCGGCAGGGCTGGTCGTGTCGGCCCAGGGCTCGCCCAGGGAACGTAGGCCGGCACCCGTGTCACGCAGTTGCACGGTGATCCCCAGTAGGTCTCTGGTCGAGCGCGCTAGGCGGTCGAGGCGGTAGACCACGACCACGTCCTGCTCGCGCACATGGTCGAGCAGGCGAGTCAGCTGCGGCCGGTCGCGCCTGGCGCCGGACAACTTCTCTTCGTAGACACGCCGGCAACCGGCCTCCTTCAGCGCGGTGCGCTGCAGGGTGAGGTCCTGGTCGTCGGTACTGACCCGAGCGTAGCCGATGAGCATGACAGATCCGTCGCAGATGTTATCGCGAAACAATTGCCTTCCGCGACAGACATTTGCAACCGAGGAATCGCCTAGTTTCTCTAGGCCCCAGTCGGTGTTGCAAAAATTAGGAATTACGCGACGGTATGATGCCGAACCGTTGCCTAAGCATAAGCTAGGCACCAGCCGGGAGCGCGAACCCAACATCGCTCGGCCGGCACCTCATCAGTACGATACAGCCGCGTCACCCGCTTGTGCTCCCCGCTCTCGAATGCCGCCGCGAGTGCTTTTTCCGATTCCTCATCGCGCATTCCTTCACAGGGGAAGATGGCCACCGGCGAAATCCATCGCGCGTGAAATTCCTCACCGCTACGCGTCACGAGGAACACCGCTCCGCGAAGGTGCATGTTGCTCCAATTGCTGCTGGTAAATCCAAGATCGGTCGTAAGCGGTAGGATCAGCCTTCCGCCATTATTGAGCCGGTCCAGCCAGATATTCGCGGGCCGGGTCGCGCCGGCGTTCACATAGATCACATCGGCTGAATCGAACGCTACGGAGCTGCCATCTCCCTGGACCACGGAAACGTTCGGATAGACAGCGAGATTTGCTTTCGCCCGCGCAGCAAGCTCCTGCTCGAACTCAATCGCCGTCACCCTGCCGGATGCGGCAACGAGGTTCGCCATGATCGCAGAATAGTAGCCGGCACCAGCGCCAACATGCACGATATGCTCGCCTGCTCGCAGGGCGGCCTGCGAAAGCAGGAAGGCATGAAGTGAAGGTTGTCCGTTGTTGATGTGGCGCTCAGGGACGATACCAACAAGGTCATCCGTATAGAGGTAGACCGGGTCGGCGGTCGGGGTCGGAACATAGGCTTTTCGCATTCGGAAGATCGGCCACGGACCGGGATCAAGGAAATCTTCTCGCGGTACTTCGGCAAAGGCTGCTTCAACACGTTCATCGACAACTCTCACAGCCGCCGTGATCTGCTTCGCATAAGCTCGCCGCACGATCTTCAATTCGTCAGGTGTCATTATCGTTGTTGCTGGATATCCTCTCCGGGCGTTCTGGCCCAGTATGCTCAGAGAACACGCATGCTGGGCATCGGGGCGAAGGTCATGTTTCAGGGATGGGACCTGTTGCACCGTGAAAACCAAGTGCCATAGTGCGTCTTCCTACAACGAATCAGACACCCGGGACCCTACGCCGCGAAGGTTGCTCTGTATCTGCGGAGCAATCCTCACCGAACCACGTGAGCTATTCCTACGACGCGTCCGCCTCGACACCGCGCCGGAGCTTTCTTAGCGCGCTTGGAGGCGTCCCAAGAAGCCGCTTGAAAGCTCGGCTGAACCCGGCCTCCGACTCGTAGCCGAGCTTCGCAGCGACCTCAGTGACCGTCGCCCGCCGCGACCGTAGCCACGTACTTGCAAGATGCATTCGCCAGCGCGCGAGATAGCGCCCCGGCGGCATCCCAACCAGCATGGCGAAGCGTTCGCAAAACACCGATCGCGAAAGACGCGCGGTGATAGCGAGATTGTCAATCGACCAGTCGCGTTCGGGATAACGGTGGATCGAAGCGAGCGCGCGACCAATCTGCGGATCGCGGATCGCGGCCAACCAGCCCGTCGTGTTGTGACACTGGGCCTCCACCCACATGCGGATGAGCCGAATGACGACCACATCCGCCAGCCTTGCAAGCATCGTCGCCGCGCCGACACGCTGGGCGATCACCTCGTCGGCCATGGCGTCGAGGAGTGCAGGGAGCGTCGTATCAGCGGCGCCGGTGCCGCTGACGACGAGAGCCGGCGGCATCAATTCCAGGACCGGGTGCAACGTCGGCTCGCGGAACTCGATGGCGCAGCAGGCCATAAGCGTTTGAGAGCCATTACCGCCCCAGTTGAGACGGTAGGTCCTGTCCCCGATTTCCTCAAGCGGAAACGCCGACAGAGGCCTCGTCCGTCCCCGAGGCGTGTCCGCTAACGAGTGGGCTGCGCCCTGAGGAATGAACGCAACGTCTCCCGCACCAAGTTCGACAGGTCCGAAATCGTCTGCGCGCAACCAGGCCTTTCCTGCGACGACGACGTGCATCCGAGCCGCAGCTTTCGCAGGCATGCGCACGCCCCAGGGGCGTGTCAATCGGCAGTGACCGTAGGAAACGCCCGCAAGTCTGAGGTCCTGCAAGACCTCGCTCAGGGGGTCGCAAGCGGCATCACGGCCAATTCCGGATGAACGGTCATGCATTTCCGATAAACTAGCATGGAATATCCGGATGCAAACTCAGAAATTCACGTCGACCGTGGAATAGACGACTCGGGGCAGAGTTAATGGCATCCAAGATCGGAGTGGGCATCATCGGAGCGAGCGCGGATCGAGGCTGGGCACGCGCAGCGCATTTTCCGGCGCTGCATGGACTTTCTGACTTTGAAATCCGCGCGCTCAGCACGACGAGCCGTGAAACTGCAGAACGCAGCGCTCGGGCCTTTGGCGTTCCGCTCGCATTCGACAATTACCATGAGCTGCTTGCCCGGCCCGAGATCGATCTCGCTGTGGTGGCGGTCAACGTGACCAAGCACCATGAGATTGCCTCTGCGGCCCTTGGCGCGAGAAAAATGGTGTATTGCGAATGGCCGCTCGGCCGCGATCTCAATGAAGCGAGTCAGCTTGCTGCTGTCGCACGGCAGAGCGGCGTTAGAACCGTGATCGGACTCCAGGGCTCGTTTGCGCCGACGGTACGCTACCTGCGCGACCTCGTCGCCGAGGGCTACGTCGGAGAGCTTCTTGGCTCCAGCATCAAGGGATGCGGCCCGGACGATGTTTGGGCTGGCGTTCTTGAGCCGCCCTTCGAGTTCCACGCTGACATCGCAAACGGCGCAACGATGCTCTCCATACCGGCTGGCCACGCCCTCGAGATGCTTGCCTACGCCCTGGGAGACTTTGTCCATGTTTCCGCTACGCTTTTGGCTCGCCGGGGCGAGGCGCTGAGGGTGCGTGATGGTGCGCGCGTCCCATTGACGGCATATGATGAGGTGGCTGTCACTGGTGAGCTTGAGAACGGCGCTCTTGCATCTCTTCACTATCACGGTGGCGTCAGCGCCGGCCCGGATTTTGTTTGGGAGATCAACGGCACCGAGGGAAACCTCCTCGTGACGGCGGAGCACGGCTACGCCAATATATCTCCGCTAGAAATTCACGGTGGGCGCGGCAAGGAGAAGTCGGCGCCGTTGTCGATTCCCGCCCATTACCGGCTTGCCCCCGCCGACATGGCGGATGTCGCGGTAAACGTTGCAAGCCTCTACTCCCAGTTTGCGCGCGACATTCGGGAGGGAACTACGGTAGCCCCAGATTTCGACCGCGCACTTCGACGCCATATCGTCTTGAATGCCATTGAGACGGCGAACGCTACCGGCGCTCGCCAGTTCGTGGGCGTTTCCTGAGCTTGCGTGAAGAGATGGCCCAGATCGCCAGCATTGCAGGCGGGATCGTGGCAAACAGCCGCGTCCGCGACACGCCTGTCCACCCGCACCACGCTGATCGCCGGCATGGTGGTGGGCGCGGGCGGCACCGCGCTGTTCGTCCCCGGTGCCAATGCGGACAGCGGGTATCTCGCCATCGTGCCTGGCCTGATCTCATGCGTCGGCCCTCGTTGGGGTATGCCTGCAACCCCTGCCTCGCGGCGAGCAGCGGGCGTGCAAGCGGAGGGCGGCTTCGCGGGGACCCGGCTGCACAAAGCGGAGCGGCGGAAGCTGGGCGGAAGACGCTCGGAGCGCGCCGAGGGCGGTGCCCTAAGTCTTGCGTCTCGCCCTTGCCGTGGGCCGCTTGTTCGTGGCGTGGCTGCATCCGGCAGGGAGGTGTTGCCGGTGACGCGACGGAGGGCGCCCGACCTTGCGGCCGGGCGCCTGCTGCCGGGGTGGGCTAGTAGCCGTCCTCGTCCTGGCTGCGCGGGCGGGACCAGGCGAGGTTGAAGCGGTCGGGATCGGCCTCGGTCGGGATCAGGGCCGCATAGACCGGGGCGGTGAAGGAAGGATCGTCAAGGGAGACCGAGTAGTAGGTGAGGCCGGCGTCGCTGACCTTCTTCCAGGCCGCCCCGAGCTCGACCCGTTGCGGCGCGAAGATACGGAAATCCGGGCTCTGCTCACTGGCCTTGTCCTCCACGGGGACGAAGCGGGCCTGGGTCTTGAACTTGAGGGTGCGGATCTCGCCGCTGATGGTGCCGTCCTCGATGCGCTTGAAGCTGCCGATGTTGGCCATTGTCGCTCAACTCCTGGTGCCGGGCCGCGCCCTTCGCGGCCGATGGCGACCGTCCGGCAG
>JBATRI010000493.1:0-14585 GCA_049292515.1 Geminicoccaceae bacterium | reverse complement strand
GGGCGGCGGCGAGGCCGGTCCGCTCGGCCGCGACCACGGCGTCGCCGCGCTCGAGCGGCAGCTCGAACCAGAACCGGCTGCCGTGCCCGGGCGTGCTCTCCAGCCCGATCTCGCCGCCCATGGCGGTGACCAGCGAGCGGCAGATCACCAGCCCGAGCCCGGTGCCGCCATAGAGCCTGGTGGTCGAGCTGTCGGCCTGGACGAAGGGCTGGAACAGCTCGGCCTGGCGCTCGGGCGGGATGCCGATGCCGGTGTCCTGGACCTCGAAGCGCAGCCGGCCGGGCGCGCCTTCTGCCGGCCGCACGGTCAGCGTGACGCTGCCGCGGCTGGTGAACTTGAGCCCGTTGCCGATCAGGTTGACCAGCACTTGGCGCAGCCGGGTCGGGTCGCCGCGCAGCACCAGGGCGGCGGGCACCGCCTGCTCGACCCGCAAGCCCAGGCCGCGCTCGACCGCCTGCGGCGCCAGCAGCGAGCGCACCTGCTCGAGCACGGCTGCCAGCGAGAAGTCGATCCGCTCGAGATCGAGCCTTCCGGCCTCGAGCTTGGCCACGTCCAGGATGTCGTTGAGCAGGGTCAGGAGCTGCCGGCCGGTGTCGCGGATGATCTCGACATAGCGCCGCTGCGCCGGGCTCAGCTGGGCGTCGGCGAGCAGGTCGGCAAAGCCCAGCACGGCGTTCATGGGCGTGCGGATCTCGTGGCTGACATTGGCGACGAACCGGCTTTTGGCCTGGTTGGCGGCCTCGAGGTCGCGGTTGCGCCGCTCGAGCAGGGCCGTCTGCTCCGCCAGCCGCGCATGCGCCGCCTCCAGCTGCAGCTCGCGCTCCTTGCGCTCCGTGATGTCGAAATTGACGCCGAGCACCCGCACCGGCCGGCCGCCGGCGTCGCGCAGGAGTCGGCCAACCCCGCCGATCCACCTCGTGGTGCCGTCCGGCCGCACGATCCGGTAATCGTTGGTGAATACCGGATCGCTCCGATCCGCGAATGATTCGGCCATCCGCGCCCTGAGCTTGTCGAGGTCGCGTGGATCGACCATGGCGTTGAAGCTGGCCGAACTCGGCGTGAAGGTGGCCGGGTCGACCCCGAACAGGCGGTAGTGCACGTCGTTCCATTGCTCGAGCCCGGTCCGCAGATCGACGTCCCAGGTGGCCATGCCACCGGCGGCCAGCGCCAGCTGCAGCCGCACCTCGCTGTCTTGCAGTGCCAGTGTCGCCCGCTTCTGCTCGGTGACGTCGATGATGTAGCTGTCCAGGTAGCGGCCTTCGTCATCTGAAATGGGCGTCACCCAGGCCACTTCACGCACCCACCGCTCCTCGCCCGAGAGCGGATGGGCGATGCGATACTCCATGCTGTAGGGCTGGCCATGCTCCTTGCGGCGACGCTCGGCCTCGAGATAGCCGGCCAGATCGTCCCGATGGACGGCGTCGTACCAAGTCGTGACCTGAGCCTGACCGCTCTCGTCGACCGTGCCGGTAAGGTGAGAGGCGTCGGCGCCGAAGATCTGGACGCCATGCTCGTCGTAGCCGTGCGGCCCGTCTCCGGCCACCCCATGGCAGAAGACGATGCCGCGCAGGTTCTCGACCAGCGACCGGAACCTGTTCTCGCTCTCCCGCAGGCGCTGGGCCGCCTCCCATTCCTCGGTCACATCGCGACCGGTGCACCGATAGCCGTGAAAACGGCCGAAGCGATCAAATACCGGCCTGCCGCTGACCCTGGCGACGCGCCGGCGACCGCTGCTGTCGAGTCGACTGCTCGTAAAGTCGCGAAACGGCTGGCGGGCTGCAAGATCGGCCAGGTACTCCGGCCAGTTGCCCTCGCGCTGGCCGCTGCGCCACAATTGCTCGGGCGTGCGTTCGAGCACGTCTCGGTCTCGCAGTCCGGTCGCACGCTCGAAGCCCGACGAGAGCCAGATGAAGCGCAGCTGGTCGTCGAGCTCCCAAAGCCAGTCCGATGAGATTTCGGCGAAGTCGCGTAAGCGCGACTCGCTTCTGCGTAGCGCTCGGGCGGCCTGCAGCCCGCGTTGGGCCAGAAGGGCGAACATGGCGCTGGCGAGCAGGGCACCGGCCAGCGCGGGCAACAGCCAGCTGTACTGCTCCTTGCCAGGTTGCCGGGGTGACCAGGCGATCCGAGCCGCCGGCTCGTGCTCGGGGCCGTCGAGCGCGACACTGGCAAGGCCATCGACGGCGGCGGTCGCCGGCAGGACATTCAGACGCGCGAGGCCGTAATCGCTTTCGATCTGGCGCAAGAACGCGCCATCTAGGCGCTTGCCGAACACCAGCACGAACGGCGGGCCAGGCGGCTGCTCGAGCGCCGACCCCGGTTCCGGAGCGACGCTCATGGCGGCGGCCAGGAACACCCCGTGGAGACTCGACAGGACCGCCACTTCCGGAATCGGCTCAGTCCGCTCCTGGCTGCGTGCATTTCCGACCAGCTTGGTCAGTGCCGGCCCGAAGCTGGCGACCCAATCATTCTTGTCCACGGTCGAATCGATGCTGCCGTGGACGACGCGGCCTGCCGGATCGAAGACGAGACTGATCTCGTAGTGCAATGTTGCCTGGAAGCTCTTGCCGAGAGTCTTCGCGACCCAGTTCGGGTCGGCCCGCTGCACAAGATTCCGTATCGCGTCGTCCCAGAGCGCGTACGTGGACAGATCGGCGGCGATGCTGCGCCGCAGATGGCCGAGGCTGGCCGAGACCACCAGCTCCTCGTGGCGCCGTTGACCCAGATCGTGCTGATAGCCGGCTATGGCGACCGTGAAAGCGATCAACAGCAGCGCGACGACAAACAGACCACCCAAAAACCAAAGGGCCAAATTCTCGCGTTCAAGCCGTCTGCGCCAGGAGTTGGCCCGCTTCCGCAGCCAACCCGCCGCGGCTCGAGCGCTCGATATCCCGGCGTCTGACACGCTAAATCCCTCGACAAGGCTGAAGAAGCTGCTCCCGTGGTGAATGAACCGAAAGCCCGCGGCAAGTCCCCATCGTGCTAACCCTATGGAAACGCGGCGGTGAACGCGCCGAGCAAGCTTCGTGGCATCGATTCTCACAAGCGTGCCGATTGAACTACCCGCGCGAATTGGCACTGCCGAATGAAACTCGCTGCAGCCTGCCCATATGGCGCAAAGCCAGGATTGGGCAGCCAGCGTCTCGTCAATCCCTCGACCGTCGCACAGTCGGGGGCGGTCCAGATCTAGCGCAGATCGGACTTGTCGGCCGGCTGGACGGTCTTGGGCAGCTCGCCCAGCACGTTGACGATCTTGTGCATGGTGCAGCGCTGATGTCGGATGGCCGGCGACACCTCCTCGAGCGCCGCCGGAAGACGTAAGGAAGCCATTCCAAGGAGTTACCCAACAGTCTCAGGAGCGTGCCAGCGCGAACATTCCGGCGCAGGCGCACCCGAACGGAACCCGACTTCATGTGCGCGTAAACCCTGGCACCAGCGTGGCGGCGGGACCGGAATGCAGGTAATGAATGTCAGCGGCAAGCCGCCGCATCTGAGAAATGCGGGTCTAGATGAACAGCAGCGCGAGGCCGACCCACGCGGGCAGGCTCATCAGCATGCCCCAGCCTATCGCGCGAAACGGCCGGTCGTCATGGTGAACAAACCTGCTCATGATGAAGGCGGCCGGTTGCTCCATGATGCCCTCTTTGGCTGCCAGGAAGATTCTGTCGGGCATCGCAGCCCAGCAGCAGAACGCCTCAGGCCTTTTGTTTGCCATACCGGCACGGCCTGCGTAGCCTTGTGAGGCTCATCGGGTCAGAGTAATGGTAGCGATTCAGCGGACCCGAGACGTCTCTTACCCGCAAGTGCCCGAAAAGATGGTGCCGCCAGATAGGATTGAACTATCGACCTCACCCTTACCAAGGGTGCGCTCTGCCACTGAGCTATGGCGGCTTTCGGTGGCGCGGGTGATGCCACACCGCCACCATGCACGCAAGTTGGTTTCGACCGATGGCTGAAGAACGAGAGCCAGATCCTCAAGACCCGGCGGCGGCGCGGCGGGCCAAGCTGGCGGCCGCGATGCGCGCCAACCTGCTGCGACGCAAAGCGCAGCAGCGGGCAAGAGACGCCGCCACCACGGTCAATGCGGAGCCGGTTGAGGAAGCGTGAGCGATCCCGTACAAGGGCGCCCACTCAACGGCCAAGAGGTATGGCACGATGTCGATCATGCCGGATCGGTGGATCCGCGAAATGGCGCGGACGCATGGCATGATCGAGCCGTTCGTCGATAGCCAGACCCGTGCGGGCGTAATCTCTTACGGCCTGTCGTCCTATGGCTACGATGCCAGGGTGGCGCCAGAGTTTCGGATCTTCACCAATGTCGACAATGCGCTGGTCGATCCGAAGCACTTCTCCGACCAGAGCTTCGTCGAGCGCAACGGCGAATCCTGCGTGATCCCGCCCAACAGCTTCGCGCTCGCGCGCACGGTCGAGTATTTCCGGATCCCGCGCGACGTGCTGGTGATCTGCCTCGGCAAGAGCACCTATGCCCGTTGCGGCATGATCGTCAACGTGACCCCGCTCGAGCCGGAGTGGGAAGGTCATGTGACGCTCGAGATCTCCAACACCACACCCTTGCCGGCGCGGGTCTACGCCAACGAGGGTATCTGCCAGTTTCTCTTCTTGCGCGGGAATGAGCCACCCGAGGTCTCGTATGCGGACCGCAAAGGCAAATATATGGGGCAGACCGGCGTGACCCTGCCCCGGCTCTAGCCAAGGACCCTGGCTCCTTCATGGACCGTATCCTCATTCGCGGCGGCGTGCCGCTCAACGGCACCGTCGAGATCAGCGGCGCCAAGAACGCGGCATTGCCGATCATGGCGGCCTGCCTGCTGACGGCCGAGCCGCTCGACCTCGCCAACGTGCCGGACCTCGCGGACATCGCCTCGACGCAGCGGCTGCTGCAGCATCTGGGCGCGTCGGCGACCTATGTCGCCGGCGAGCCGGGGCGGATGGTGCTGCACGCACCGAGCATTCTCACCGACACCGCTCCTTATGATCTGGTTCGCAAGATGCGCGCCTCGGTGCTGGTGCTGGGGCCGATCCTGGCACGCACCGGGGAGGCACGCGTCTCGCTGCCGGGAGGCTGCGCCATCGGCCCCCGCCCGATCGATCTGCATCTGATGGGCATGGAGCGTCTGGGCGCCTCGATCACGCTGGAGGACGGCTATGTGCGCGCCCGGGCGCCGCAGGGCCTCAAGGGTGCGGAGATCCGCCTGCCGCAGCCCTCGGTGGGCGCCACCGAGAACCTGATGATGGCGGCAGCGCTCGCCCGTGGCGAGACGCTGATCGCCGGTGCGGCACGCGAACCGGAGATCGTCGATCTTGCTGCCTGCTTGGTGGCGATGGGTGCTCGAATCGTGGGCGCCGGTTCCAGCCACATCCAGATCGAGGGTGTCGGAGCGCTTCATGGTGCGCGCCACGCGATCATCCCGGATCGCATCGAGGCCGGCACCTATGCCATGGCTGCCGCCATCACCGGCGGCCGGCTCCTGCTCAAGCATGCCCGCCTCGAGTTGTTCGGCGCGGCGACGGAAGTGATGCAGGCGGCCGGCATGTTGCTGGAACCGACCGAGGACGGTGTCGTCGCGGGCTTGGCCAATGGCGAGCTCGTCGGCAGCGACGCGCTGACCCGGCCGTTCCCAGGCTTCGCCACCGACCTGCAGGCGCAGTTCATGGCGCTGATGAGCGTCGCCAAGGGGGCGGCCATGATCACGGAGACGATTTTCGAGAATCGTTTCATGCACGTTCCGGAACTCGCGCGGATGGGGGCCAGGATCAACGTCCATGGAGCGTCGGCCCTGGTCCGCGGCGTGGGCACGCTCAAGGGCGCGCCGGTGATGGCCACCGATCTGCGGGCGTCGGTATCGCTCGTGCTGGCCGCCCTGGCCGCGTCCGGTGAGACCGAAATCAATCGCATCTACCATCTCGACCGCGGCTACGAACGGCTCGAGGAGAAGCTCGGCGCGGTTGGTGCACGGGTCGAGCGTGTACCGTGAGGAGTCCTGTCATGTCCGAGAAGCTACGGTTGAAGGCCGGCGACGTCGAGGATCTGGCGGTGATTGCCGCCTGCCTTCAGGACGCCCGGATCTCCTTGCGGGAGATGGCGTTCACGCCTGAAGAGCACCGGTTCGCGGGTGCGTTCAAACGCTACCGGCGCGAGCGGCTGCCCAACTGGTCGGATTGCGAGGGACTCACCGAGTGTCTGGCGGCACTGGTTTTCGATTCGATCGACGCGGTCAAGTATCGCGGCCTGGATCCGACCAAACCGGACGCCGAGCTGACACTCCTGACCATCGCCACCGAACCAGGCAAGGACCACCTGATCCATATCGACCTCGTCTTCGAGGGTGACGCCCAGATCCAGCTACGGACGGACCGCATCGCGTGCCGGCTGGACGATTTCGGTGTGCCGGAAGTGTCCAAGGTAACGCCGTGCGATCACTTGAGCGATGGCTGGATCCGGATCGCACCGGCATGACCTTGCTGTTGGACCAAGGTGCTTCGGATTTCGCTGCCAAGTTCGCCACCCTCGTCGACGGGCGGCGCGACGAGGAGGCCGATGTGCGCGCCACCGTCGCCGAGATCGTGGCCGCGGTCCGGCGGTCCGGCGACACCGCCCTCTTGGAGCTGACACAGCGCTTCGACCGTCTGCAGCTGCACCTGAAGGATCTGCGCTTCTCCGCGGCGCAGATCGAGGCGGCGCGGGGGCAGTGCCGGCCCGATCTGCTGGCAGCGCTGAGCTTGGCGGCGGCGCGGATCCGCGCTTTTCACGAGCGCCAGATGCCGGGCGATTCAAGCTATGTCGACGGCACGGGCACGGGCCTGGGTCTGCGTTGGCGCCCCGTTGACGCCGTGGGCCTGTATGTACCCGGTGGGACCGCAGCCTACCCGAGCTCCGTTCTGATGAATGCCATACCCGCACGCGTCGCCGGGGTGGGCAGGGTGGTGATGGTGGTCCCGACGCCGGACGGCGTGGTCAACCCGCTCGTCCTGGCGGCTGCCGATCTGGCCGGTGTCGACGAGATCTACCGGGTCGGTGGTGCTCAAGCCGTCGCGGCGCTGGCCTACGGCACCGGCTCGATCGCACCCGTCGACAAGATCGTCGGCCCCGGCAACGCCTATGTGGCCGAGGCCAAGCGGCAGGTGTTCGGCCGGGTGGGCATCGACATGATCGCCGGACCGTCGGAGATCGTGATCGTGGCCGAGGCCGTGGTGGATCCCGACTGGATTGCCGCCGACCTGCTGTCGCAGGCCGAGCATGACGAGCGCGCTCAGGCGATCCTGATCACGGACAGCGCTGCATTCGCCCGGCAGGTTATGGGCGCAGTCGACAGGCAGCTGGCCACGCTCGAGCGTAGCGACATCGCTAGGGCGAGCTGGGCCACCCATGGTGCCGTCGTCGTGGTCGAGCATATCGAGGCCGCGACCGGCCTCGTCGATGCGCTGGCACCGGAGCATCTGGAGCTCATCGGCTCGCGCGCTGAACGTCTTGTGGACACGATCCGGCATGCCGGTGCGATTTTCGTGGGCCCCTACACGCCCGAGGTGATCGGCGACTATGTCGGCGGACCGAACCATGTCCTGCCGACCGGCCGGACAGCCCGATTCGCGTCAGGCCTGGCCGTCTTCGACTTCCTCAAGCGCACCACGCTGCTGCGTTGTGACCGTGCCGGCTTTGCCGAACTGGCCCCGGCGGCGTCGCTGCTGGCGCGGGCCGAAGGCCTGGAGGCGCATGCCTTGGCCGTCGAGTGTCGGCTCGGCAGCGCCGCATGAGCAGCGGGGATACGGCGCGCATCGTCGGCCTCGAGCTCGACCAGAAAAGCATCGTTCGTTGGAACTCTCAGGTCGAGCACGAGCGTGACGTCGCGATTTTCGATCTGCTGGAGGGCAATTTCTTTCGCCTTGTCGACGGCTGCGACGGCCCCTACCGGGTCTTCCTGAGCCTGCGCGAAAGCACGCTGATTCTTCGCGTGCACGGTGACGACGACAGCGAGCCCGTTGAAGTGGCGTTGGGGATCCGCTCGTTTCGCCGGGTGATCAAAGATTATTTCATGATCTGCGACAGTTACTTCCAGGCGATCAAGGGCGCCACGCCCGCGCGTATCGAAGCCATCGACATGGCGCGCCGCGGTCTGCACAACGAAGGTTCCGACCTGCTGCAGCAGGCGCTGGAGGGGCGGGTCGAGATCGACCGCGATACCGCCCGGCGTCTGTTCACGTTGGTCTGCGTGCTGCACATCCGGGGCTGATGCTGGAGCTGCCGGGCAGCGTCCTGTTCGCTTGCTCGCACAACGCGATCCGTTCGCCCATGGCCGAGAATATCCTGCGCTACTTCCACGGCCGCCGGATCTTCGTGCAGAGCGCCGGGGTCCGGCCCACCGAGCTCGACCCGTTCGCGGCTGCGGTCATGGACGAAATCGGCATCGACATCACGCATCATCACCCGCGCAGCTTCGACCAGCTCGACGACGATTACTTCGATCTGGTGATCTCGCTCTCGCCCGAGGCCCAGCACAGTGCGGTCGAGCTGACCCGGACCAGCCATTGCGAGCTGTTGTTCTGGCGCATGCCGGACCCGAGCCTGGTCGACGGCTCGCGAGAGACTCGTCTGGATGCATACCGCAACGTCCGTGATCTGCTCATGCGCCGGATCCGCGAGCAGTTCCCGCTCGAGGGCGCCCCGCAGATCTGACGCCTGACCGAGCCGCCCGGTCATCGCACCGCCACAGTCTTCCGGTATGGCCGACCCGACTGATGGCTCTATAGCGAGGCTGTGATGGACAGGATGCAGGCGGGTCGGGCACGGGAGCGCGAGCGGGCCGAGGATATCGGGCGTAACGTTACCGGCAACCCGACCATGGGCGAGGTGATCGGCGCCCGTTACCATCGCCGTGACGTCTTGCGCGGCGCGCTCGCGGTGACCGCGATCAGCGCGACGATGGGGCCGCTGGCGCTTGCCGCCGCCCGCGGTGCGCATGCGGCGACGCCGAGCTTCGGCTTCACGGAGGTCGTGGTCGGGACCGACGAGCATCATCATGTGGCGCCCGGCCACGTAGCCGAGGTGCTGATCCGTTGGGGCGACCCGGTGCTGCCGGGCGCACCGGCCTTCGACCCCGCCAACCAGACTGCGACGGCGCAGAAGCAGCAGTTCGGCTACAACAACGATTATGTTGGCTACTTCCCGCTCGACGGCTCCAGCGAGCATGGCCTCCTCGTGGTCAATCACGAGTACACCAACGAGGAGCTGATGTTCCCCGGTGCTGCGGCGAAAATCACCAAGGCCGACAAGTTCGGCTACCTGACGCAGGAACTGGCCGAGATCGAGATGGCGGCGCACGGCGGCTCGGTGCTCGAGATCCGCAAGGTCGACGGTGCCTGGCAGGTCGTCCCGGACAGCGCCTATAATCGCCGGATCACGGCGCTGGACACGGAGATGGTGCTGACCGGCCCAGCCGCCGGCCACGACCGGCTGAAGACGGGCGAGGATCCGACCGGCACCAGCGTCATCGGCATGATCAACAATTGTGCCGGCGGCATGACACCCTGGGGTACTTGGCTCAGCGCCGAGGAGAACTTCCACGGCTACTTCACGGGCGCGCTCCCCGAGGGCCATGCCGAGGCGGCGAACTACAAGCGCTACGGCGTCGGTGCGGCGGAGTATGGCTGGGGCAGGTATGTCGGCCGGTTCGACATCGCAGCCGAGCCGAACGCCGCCAACCGTTACGGCTGGATGGTCGAGATCGACCCGTTCGACCCGGCGAGCACGCCCAAGAAGCGGACGGCCATGGGCCGCTTCAAGCACGAAGGGGCCACCACGATCGTCAGCAAGGACGGCCGGGTCGTCGCTTACATGGGCGATGACGAGCGGTTCGACTATGTCTACCGGTTCGTCACCCGCGATACCTACAATCCGGACGATCGCGCGGCCAATCGCGATCTGCTCGACGACGGCACGCTGTCGGTCGCCCGCTTCGGCGCCGACGGCGCGCTCGAATGGCTGCCGCTGGTGTTCGGCCAGGGCCCGCTGACCGAGGCCAACGGCTTCCACAGCCAGGCCGACGTGCTGATCGAGACCCGCCGTGCGGCCGATCTTCTCGGCGCCACCAAGATGGACCGGCCGGAGGACATCGAACCCAATCCGGTCACGGGCAAGGTCTATCTGATGCTGACCAACAACAGCAAGCGCAAGCCGGAGCAGGTCGACGCCGCCAACCCGCGGCCCGAGAACCTGTTCGGCCACATCGTCGAGCTGACGCCGCCCGACGGCGACCATGCCGCCGGCCGCTTCGCCTGGGATATCCTGGTCCGCTGTGGCGACCCCGGCATCGCCGATGTCGGTGCCACGTTCAGCGCGGCCACAACCGCCAACGGCTGGTTCGGCATGCCCGACAACTGCGCCGTCGATGCTGCCGGCCGGCTCTGGATCGCCACCGACGGCAACAGCGCGAAGGCCACCGGTCGGACCGACGGTCTCTGGGCGATGGAGACCGACGGGGTGGCCCGCGGTACCTCCAAGTACTTCTTCCGCTGCCCGGTCGGGGCCGAGATGTGCGGCCCCATGTTCACGCCGGATGCGAGGACGCTGTTCCTCGCGGTGCAGCATCCGGGCGAGGAGGATGCCGACGGCAAGGCCGGCACCTTCGAGGAGCCGGCGACGCGCTGGCCCGACTTTGCGGCCGGCATGCCGCCGCGGCCGGCGCTGGTCGTCGTGGTCGCGGCGGATGGCGGCGAGATCGGCAGCTGAGCCCGGCTGACAGGATTTGACGACGGGGCGGCTTCGGCCGCCCCGTATTGCTCCTCACTGTCATCATCCTGTCGAGCGCTGCTTGTAACCGCAGCCTTCTGCCGGACGAGGGAGCCAATGGACCGATGACCATCGATTACCTGGGGAGACGCGGGCTCGCCGCCGCGTTGACGACGACAGCTCTCGCGACGGCAGCCATGCCGGCGGTGGCCGCCGGGCCGTACTTCGAGCGCGTGGCGACCTTGCCGGTCTACGCTACGCTGCCCGCCGGGGCCGATCCCAAGACGCCGACATCGGCCGAGATCATCACGGCCACGCCCGACGGCAACACGCTGATTTTCACCGACAGCCCCGGGCGGCGGCTCGGCTTCGTCGACATCACGGACCCGGCGGCACCGGCACCGGCGAGATCGCTTCCCCTGGGCGGCGAGCCGACCTCGGTCACGGTGGTGGGCGGGGTGGTGCTGGCGGCCGTCAACAGCTCGGCGAGCAAGGCCGCACCCACGGGCCACGTTGCCGTGATCGACCTCGCCGAGCGGTCGGTCGCTGCCACCTGCGATGTACACGGCCAGCCCGACTCCGTGGCGGCGAGCCCCGATCGGCGGTTCCTCGCGGTTGCGGTCGAGAACGAGCGCGACGAGGAGCTGAACGACGGCACGCTGCCCCAGCTGCCGGCCGGGCACCTGGCGGTCTTCGATCTCGGCGCCGACGGCAGGCCCACCAACTGCGATGCCGCCCGGATCGTGGCGATGACCGGTATGGCCGAGGTCGCTCCGGAGGACCCGGAGCCCGAGTTCGTCGACATCAATGCCGACAACATCGCCGCCGTGACGCTGCAGGAGAACAACCACGTCGCCCTGGTCGATCTGGCGACCGGGCAGGTGACCGGCCACTTCCCGGCCGGGGCGGTCGATCTGGAGCGGATCGATGCCGACGGCGACAAGGTCATCGCCGGCACCGGCGCCAGGAAGGGTGTCAGGCGCGAGCCCGATGCCATCGGCTGGCTCGGCACGGACCGGCTGGTGACCGCCAACGAGGGCGATTACGAAGGCGGCAGCCGCGGCTTCACGATCTTCGATACCGCCGGCAAGGTGCTCCACGATTCCGGCAGTCTGCTCGAGCATCTGGGCATGAGCTACGGCCACTACCCGGTCAAGCGGGCCAAGGCCAAGGGCGTCGAGCCCGAGGGTGTGGAGATCGGGACCTTCGGCGGCACGCCGCTGATCTTCATCAACGCCGAGCGCGGCAACTTCCTCGCCGTCTTCGCCGACAGAGGTGCCTCCGAGCCGCCGGAGCTGCTGCAGTTCCTGCCCACAGGCATCAGCCCCGAGGGCGTGGTCGCCATTCCCGGCCGGGACCTGATCGCGGTGGCCAACGAGCTCGACGAGCCGGAGGACAATGTCCGGGCGACGATCGGCATCTATCGGCGCGACGCCGCCGTACTGCCCTATCCGAGCGTCGCCTCGGTGACCGATCCAGCCACCGGTGCGCCGATCGGGTGGGGGGCCATGTCCGGCCTCGCAGCCGACCCGTCCGCTGCGACCACGCTCTACGCCGTGAGCGACAGCTACTATGACAGCTCGCGCATCTACACGCTCGACACCTCGGTGACACCGGCGCTGATCACCTCGTTCGTCGAGCTGAAGAAGGACGGCGAGCAGGCGAGCTACGATCTCGAGGGTGTGGCACTCCGGGCCGGTGGCGGCTTCTGGGCCGCCTCGGAAGGCAATCCCGAGAGCAAGAACCCGCTGACGCGGCAGAACCTGCTGCTGGCGGTGGCACCCGACGGCACGGTGGAGCAGGAGATCGCCCTGCCGGAGGCCCTGGCCGGCCAGGCGGTGCGGTTCGGCTTCGAGGGTGTCGCCACCTGGGGGGAGGGCGCCGGCCAGAAGGTGATCCTGGCGGTCCAGCGCCCGTGGCAGGACGACCCGAAGGGCATGGCCAAGCTCGCCGTCTACGATCCGGCGACCGCCGGCTGGGCCTTCGTGCACTACCCGTTGAGCGAGCCGCAGTCGCCGGCCGGTGGCTGGGTCGGTCTGTCGGAGATCACGGCCCTTGGTGGTGATCGGTTTGCGCTGATCGAGCGCGACAACCAGCAGGGTGCCGACGCCACGCTCAAGACCATCACGGTGATCTCGCTGGAGGGCGTCGAGCCGAAGCCGCTGGGCCAGACCCTGCCGGTGGTGGAGAAGAAGGTCGCCATCGACGTGCTGCCGGCGATGCGGCAGAGCAATGGCTGGATCTCCGACAAGCTGGAAGGCTTTGCGGTCATGGCCAATGGTCAGCTGGTGGCGGTGACCGACAATGACGGCGTCGACGGTGCCACGGGCGAGACGCTGTTCCTGCGCCTCGATTCAGCCGCGTTGGTGAACTGAGCGGCAGCATCTTGTCATTGAACCTTAATCTCGGCCCGCTATGGTGTCGCCCAGGCAAGAAGGTCGTCGTGGCGATGCCATAGACGACCCAGCCCCGAGATTGGGGCGCCTCACGTCGGATCGATAAGGCTGCGGGCGGCTTCGGCCGCCCGTTTGCTTGGGTGGCGGGTGTCAGCTCGGCGGGGCGAAGGGCTGGACCACCGCCTGGAAGCTGGCCAGGGCTTCGCAGCTCTTGGCATGTGCGGTCAGGAGCGGCCAGCGGGCGCCACGCAGCAGGGCCGGATGGGCCTCGCCCAGGAAGCGCAGCGCGCAGGCGACGGCGATATCGGCGTGGCCCAGGCCGTCCCCGAACCAGAATGCGCCCTCGCGCCCGGCCCGGTCCGCTTCCAGCGCGTCGAGCACGCCCGCGATCTGGGTCTCGCAGCGCTCGGCCCAACGCTGCGACATCTCCTGGTGCAGCGCCCGCTCGTAGAACAGGCTCACCGCCTTGTCGGCGAGGCCGGTGCCCAGCGCGCAGATCTTGAGCGCCTGCCGCCGCTGCGGCCCGAGGTCGGCGATCAGCGCCCGTTCCGGGCCGACCAGCTCGTCCAGATGGTCGAGGATGGCCGAACTCTCGATCAGCACCTCGCCATCGTCGAGCACCAGCGTCGGCACCCGCCGCAGCGGATTGTAGCGGGCGACCAGCTCGGCATCGGCGAAGGTCGACCACGGGCGATGCTCGCAGGGCAGCTCATAGACGTGGAGGGCCACCCCCACGCGCCGGACGAACGGCGAATCGTACTGCCCGATCAGGATCATCGCGACCTCCGCCACCGCCCCGTTCCGTCCGGGCTGCCGAAGCGCCGCCCGGGCGACGGCGAGCGCCAGCGCCACCGCCGCGAGGCGGAGCATGCAGCATCGGGCGCTCCTGGTGAAGATACGGCGTCGACCGCGCCTGATCAGGCGGCGAGGCGGCCCTTGCGCGCCAGCGCCTCGCGGCGGCGGCGCTCGTGGCGGTTGAGGGGCGGCATGGGGCAGGCGAGTTCGGGGTCCTCAGGTTCGAACGTGCACGGTGCCATCGGCATGATGGGGGACGGGGCAGCGCGCTCAGGTTCGAACGTGCGCTCTGGGGATTCGGCGAGGTCGTTGGCGGCGCGGTTCTTGAGCACGCGGAGCGCACGCAGGGCGCGGCCGATGTCGGCGTCGAGGCGGGCGCCGTAGCGGCCGAGGGTCTGCAGGCGCTTCAGGCTGGCGTCGGAGATCGTCTCCTCGGCGTCGGCGGCGGCCAGGGCCTTGAGCTCGAGCCGGCGCAGGCGCTGCTGGCGCCACATCGCGGCCACCAGCTCAGAGGCCCAGTGGCGCTCGAAGGCGTCGCGCGGGTGCCAGTCGGCGTCGACGGCGCGCTCCAGGAGGGTCAGCTCCTCGCCGTCCTCGCCGGGCAACAGACAAAAGTCGCCGCCGCGCAGGCCGTGGCGGGTGCGGTTCTGGGC
>JBATRI010000492.1:0-4208 GCA_049292515.1 Geminicoccaceae bacterium | reverse complement strand
TGGTCGCTGTGCGCACGAGCGGCCGGCTGCCGCTGCTGGGCGGCCGCGAGATCCCGTTCGACGAGGCGCAGGACCTGCAGTTCCGCCAGAAGGAGACCCTGACCCGGCACCCCAACGGCATCCGCTTCCGCGCCCTCGACGCAGCCGGCACCGAGCTGCTGCTGGACTACTATTATTCGGTCGGCGGCGGCTTCGTCATGAACGAGCGCGAGGCCGACCTCGGCCCGACGGCTGGCAACGTGACCCTGCCCTACCCCTTCCGCTCGGGTGCCGCCCTGCTCGAGCTGTGCCGCACCGAGCGGCGCACCATCGCCGACCTGATCCTCGCCAACGAGAAGGTCTGGCGCGACGAGGCCGAGATCCGCACGGGCCTGCTCCATCTCTGGGCGACGATGGAGGGCTCTATCGAGCGCGGCTGCCGCAGCCCCGATGCCACCCTGCCGGGCTCGCTGCGCGTCCGCCGCCGCGCCCCCGCCATGCACCAGGAGCTCACCCGCCGCCCCGAGGCGGGCCTGCGCGACCAGCTTACCGTGCTCGACTGGGTCAATCTCTATGCGCTGGCGGTCAACGAGGAGAACGCCGCCGGCGGCCGAGTCGTCACCGCCCCCACCAACGGTGCCGCCGGCGTGATCCCGGCCGTGCTCGCCTACTATGTGCGCTTCGTCCCCGGTGCGAACGACGACGGCATCGTCCGCTTCCTCTTGACCGCGGCTGCCATCGGCATGCTCTACAAGGAGAACGCCTCGATCTCGGCGGCCGAGGTCGGCTGCCAGGGCGAGGTCGGCGTCGCCTGCTCCATGGCCGCCGGTGCCTTGTGCGCCGTGCTCGGCGGCGACAACGACCAGGTCGAGAACGCGGCCGAGATCGGCATGGAGCACAATCTGGGCCTGACCTGCGACCCCATCGGCGGCCTGGTCCAGATCCCCTGCATCGAGCGCAACACCATGGGTGCCGTGAAGGCCATCAACGCCGCGCGCCTGGCCCTGCGCGGTGACGGCAGCCACTACGTCCCGCTCGACAAGGTGATCGAGACCATGCGCCAGACCGGCCGCGACATGATGGACAAGTACAAGGAAACGAGCCAGGGCGGCCTCGCCGTCAACATGGTCGAGTGCTGAGCCTGTGGCAGACGCGCTCGGAACCGGCGGTGCCCCCCCACCCGCTATCCTGCTAGCGTGGGTCTGCGGCCGCCCGCGCGTGCACAAACCAAGCCACGGAGCTTGCCATGCCCATCATCCTCTTCCTCCTGCTCGTCGTGCTGGTCGCCCAGTTCGGCTTCTGGGACACGCTGCAGGGCGTGCTCGGCGCCGCGGCGATGCTGGCGCTGCTGGTGGCCCTGGCCGGCTCGCTGGTCGGCCTCGGCGGCTGGTACGTGCTGCGCCGCATGCGGCGGTGAAGCCTGGTATGGCCCGTGACCTGGGCGGGAATGGGCGACTATGCACAGGTGTCGGTTCCAGAAGCACCAGCCGGCGGCGGCCTCCATCATCGTCTATCGGCTACCTGTAATGCTGGAGTTCGACGGATGCCGAGGCCCTTGACGGAACGTGTGAAGCGCCATCGCGGCGGCCTGCGCCCGATCCAGATCTGGGTGCCGGGCACCCGACGCGAGGGCTTCGCCGCCGAATGCCGCCGCCAGTCGCTCCTGCTGCGCGACGATCCGCACGAGCACGAGACTCTGGATTGGCTCGCTGCCACAGCCGAAATTGAGGGGTGGCGGTGACACGATGTGATCGCGACACCGTATGCCTGCCCGCGCGTATGCTCTAGTCGTCATGCCTAAGCGCCCATACATCGTCTATCTTGATCAGAATAAGTGGATCGAATTGGCGCGCGCTGTAAAGTACCCCGCTGATTATCCAGCGCAGCATGCATTGTTCGTGGCAATCGCCCAAGAAATTCAGACTGGCCGCCTAATCTTACCGCTCACTGCTGCGAACATCTATGAAACTCACAAGACCAACGATACGCAGCGCCGACATGAACTCGCCGTTCTGCAGGCAACAGCAAGCCAGGGGCTGGTGTTTCGGGGTCGGCACAGGCGCCTAGAAACCGAGCTGAGCGATCTCTTGTTCGCCATCCATGGTCGGCCGGTCGTAGCTCGTGCGGCGGATTGGTTTCTGTCCGACCTATTTTTCGAGGCGTTTGCAGATTTCGACGACGAACGGTTAATTAGCCCTATCTCTCAGCAGACTATAGACGTGATCCGCGCCGAACCCGCCCGCTGGCTCTATAAGTACCTAGTTGCGACGCCAGAGGATGTCCGGATAGGTGCCGTCCAGAGATTCTCGGGCGGATCGGAGCGCCTGCGGCAACGGATCGAAGAGCGCCGCTGCCAGCATGCCGGTGAAAGTCTTGCCATGCGCCGCAGAATAATGAGCGCGCTACTTATCCTCGACGACTTGAACCTGATCCTTAAATTTGCGAACAGTGCAGGATATCCTTGGCAGAGTGTTGGCGATATAGGCAAGACGAACATGCGTCGCATCATCGAAGATGTACCCATATATTATGTTGAGCGAGAAATCGCGCTGCGGCTCGAGTCCCAGACACGATTAATTGAAGTAAACGATTTTCGAGATATGCAATCTTTCTGCGCGACGATTCCTTACGCAGACGAGGTGATCGGCGAGAATCAGTTCGTCAATCTGGCACGGCAGGCGAGGCTGGACAAAAAATACTGTACCAAGCTCGCAACGAATATCCTGGACCTCGGCGAAAGCCTTGAGCGGCTTGAATACTCGAAAGCAAGGCGGTCTTAATATGACTGACAGATCTTATGAGGTCAGACTCCTTTATATACGAACCCCTTCCGCGGATTCAGTGGCACGACCAAACCAGCTCGCGTCTATTCGGGCATTGACCATTACGCCGCATCCAACAATCCTCACATCGCCCGCAAGCCCCGCAGCGCCTCGCCCACCAGCTCCGTATGCCGGGAGGCATGCTCGATCTCCCAGGCCCAAGGGCGTCCATCGGGTACGTAGTGGATGACCAGATCCTCGGCCGCATCCTCGCCACCTACGGCCGGATCGGTCGCGGACCGGCCGGGCCACGGGCGCAGCTCCACCCGCAGCGTATCGGTGACCGGGTCGTAGCGAACGGGATCGTCGCTCACGGCACGAAACTCCTGTCCAGGAAGGCGTTGTGCACCGTCCCGCCATCCTCCAACATCACTACGCGCAGCCAACGACCGAGCGCCGGCACGGATACCCAATGCCGAACCCGTCCATCGGGCTGCAGAACCACTCGTGCCGGGTTGGCCAGCACCGCGAGTGTAGCGTCGTCCGTGAGAAGCGCACGATCTGGTCGTCGGCGCGCGATCTCGAAGTATGGCGTACGCCAGAACGGTGGCGGCGGCAGCCGCGCCGGCGGCCCGTCGCCAACGGAATTCATGCGTCAGGCCCGGGTACGCACTCCCCGCCGGCAGCCCCGAGCGCTCGGCCGATTCCGGCCCGTCGGGCATCCGTCACCGCCGACGTCGCACCGCAACCAGCTCGACTTGGCACCTATCGATACTGATGCCGTCATCTCGGCTTGACGTGTCCGGTGACGTCAGCACAAATCTGCACAAAGTCCGGCTGGTGCTGCTTCATCCGCACCGGCCCGAGGCCAGGTCGGCCTCGGTTGGCAGACCGGGCGCGGTGGGGGGCAATGCATGCTGCGGCAATTCTCCGCTCACGCCGGTCGACCCCCTGCGCCTGCCGCGGATCTCGCCGCGGCCTTCGACCGCCTGGCCCCGGCCTGGGATCGGGGCCATGGGCCGGGGTCGCCACGCAGCCTGGGTTTCGCGCTGCGCGCCACCCTCCTGCGCGATCTTGTCGGCCGTCTGCCCGGCCGGCGCGTCCTGGATGTGGGCTGTGGCACCGGCCAGTACCTCCTGGCGCTGGCCGACCTGGTCGAGGAAGGTGTCGGTGTGGACATCTCGCCCGCCATGATCGAGGGCGCGCGCCGCAACGCCGCCGGCTTCCGCCCGGCCGCGAGGCTGCGGTTCGAGCCCCTGGCCTGCCAGGACCTGACCTCCGTCGTCGCGGGCCAGTTCGACCTGGTGATCTTCTACGGCTCGCTCGAGCATATCGGCGAGCCGGGCCGGGCCGTCGAGCAGGCGGTCTCGCTGTTGCGGCCGGGCGGCCTGCTCGTCGTCGCGACGCTCCACCGGCTCCACCCGCGCGGGCTTCTCGCCACCCGGAGCGCGCGCCGCGGTGCGATCC
>JBATRI010000491.1:0-1745 GCA_049292515.1 Geminicoccaceae bacterium | reverse complement strand
GGCCGGCGTGCAGCCGCGAGCACGGGCGGCAGCACCGAGCCTGCCGTCGGCTGCCGCCAGCGGTGCGTCCAGCGCGAACGGCTGCGCATCGAGCGGGCCGTAGGGGAAGAAGGTGATGCCGGCCTCGGTGCAGCGGTCGACCAGCTCGTCGTGGGTCCGGTCGGCGAGGCTGTAGCGGTTCTGCACCGAGGCGATGGGTGCCGTCCGGCAGGCGCGCTCGAACTGGTCGAGGGTGACGTTGGAGATGCCGATGTGGCGGACCTTGCCCTCGCGCACGAGGTCGGCCATCGCCCCCACCGATTCCTCGATCGGCGTGTCCTCGTCGATCCAGTGCAGCTGCAACAGGTCGATCCGCTCGAGGCGCAGCTGGCGCAGGCTCGCCTCGCAGATGGTGCGGATCGCCTTGGCCCGCCCGTCGCGGTACATGATGCCCGGGCCGACCTTGGCGATGCCGCACTTGGTGGTGATCACCAGATCGGCCGGATAGGGATGCAGCGCCTCAGCGATCAGGGCCTCGTTGAAGCCCGGCCCGTAGGCGTGGGCGGTGTCGATCAGGGTGATCCCGAGCTCGACCGCACGGCGCAGCACGCGGATGCCGCCAGCGGGATCGGGATAGGGGCCCCAGTTGCCGGGCTGCCCGGTCAGGCGCATGGCACCGTAAGCGAGCCGCGCCACCTCGAGCTCGCCGCCGATCTCGAGCGTGCCCGCGGCCTTCGCCGTTACCTCTGTCATGCGTCTTGCCTCCTCTATTGGCGTGGCCAGTGGCACAGTGCCGCCACGATGGTCGCCGTCGCTGCCGGAATCATCCCGCCCATGCTGACATAGCCGTGCATCTGGTCCGGAAAGTGCCGATGGGTGACGGGCACCCCTTCCTGCTGCAACCGCCGCGCATAGTCGACGGCCTCGTCGCAGAGCGGATCGTAGGCGGCCGAGATGACGTAGGCCGGCGCCACGCCCGCAAGTGACCTGGCGCGCAGCGGCGAGGCGCGCCAGTCCTCGATGTCCTTGGCATCGCGCAGATAATGGTCGCGGAACCAGGCCATGGTCGGCGTGGTCAAGGCATAGCCCTCGGCCATGCTGGCATAGGAGGGCTGCGTCAGCGAGGTATCGGTGACGGGGTAGATCAGGAGCTGGAACGCGAGTGGCGGCAGGTCGCCGTCGCGGGCCATCAGCGCCATCACCGCCGCGAGATTGCCACCGGCGCTGTCGCCGCCGACCGCCACATTGGCCGGATCGATGCCCAGTGCCACGGCATTGTCGAACACGAAGCGGGTGGCGGCCGCCGCATCCTCGACGGCGCGCGGGAACTTGGCCTCGGGCGCCAGCGCGTAGTCGACCGAGACCACGACGGCACCGGCGACGCTGGCGATCTGGCGGCAGATGCCATCATGCGAGTCGAGATCGCCCAGCAGCCAACCGCCGCCGTGGAAGTAGATCATCGCCGGCAGCGCGCCGGCGGCATCCGCGCCGCGATAGTAGCGCAGCTTGATCGGACCTGCGGGTCCGGGTGCCGTGAGGTCGCGCACCTCCGTCACCGCTGCCGGCTCGGGCTGCAGCTGGGGCGTCATCTCGTTGTAGATGGCGCGGGCCTCGGCCGGCGAGATCGTCTCGAAGCGCGGCCGCCCTGACGCACGGAAGAAATCCATGGCGCGTTGCGCGCCCTCGTCCAGGTCCATTGTCACCTCCCCGACTATTGCCCCGATCTAGGCCTGCAGCGCCGCCGCTTCCGCTTCGGGCAGCGCCGC
>JBATRI010000490.1:0-10921 GCA_049292515.1 Geminicoccaceae bacterium | reverse complement strand
GTTTCTGGTCCTGCTGCGCGACCGCGGCGCCAGCTAGCCGGCGGCGGGGGCGAGGTGCCGGTAGACCCTGGCGGTGATGCTGGCGCCGATCATCGCCGTCAGCAGGTCGAGCCCGGTATTGAGCGCCATGCCGGCGACCATGGCGGCCGGGGAGGGCGCCGCCATGAGGTCGCCCTCGGCGGTCGTCGTGGCGATGGCTCCCACCAGCGCCTCGGCCAGCCCCGCCAGTGCTCCCAGCAGCCACAGGCCCACGAGCAGCAGCAGAAACAGGCCGCACAGGCGCAGGCCGTGCCCTTCCGTCAGCGCCCAGGCGCGGCGCAGGCCGATCGCCGGGTCGTCGGCGCTGATCGCCGGCAGGACGAGGTTCAGGCGCACGAACAGGACCAGGGCCACGACGGCGCCCAGGCCCAGCAAGGCCACACCGCCGGTGCCGAGGCTGAACGGCGTCGATCCGCCCTCGTTGGTCCAGATCAGCTCGGTGGCGGCGCCCAGGAGCCCCGTGGCCAGGATCGGCAGGCAGCAGAGCACGGTCAGCAGGAAGCTCCACAGCCCGTAGCGCAGCACCCGCCCGTTGAGCGGGGCGATGCCACGCAGCGGTGCCGCCACCAGGACGTGCCGCTGCCAGGCCACGATGCAGGCCAGCACCGCCAGCGACAGGATCAGCTGCGCCGTGCCGCCGCCGACCAGCGCCGCCACCGTGTCGCCGAGAACGCCGCTGCCGGCCAGCCACAGCCCCAGCACCGCGAACAGCGTCGCCAGCGCGTAATAGGCCCAGGCGATCCGCACCAGCCCGCCCAGGTTGCCGAACACGTCGTGCAGCGATTCCGCCACCAGGCGCAGCACGGGCAGAGGGGTGGGGTTCGACATGGGCGGTCCTCGGGTGGCGTTGGCGCGGCGACCATGGCCGGCCGCGCCACCCTGGCCAGCTGGCGATTTGCCGCGCGGCGCGCGGTTTGCGGTGCCACAGGGGGCATGCTACCCCACCGTCACATTTGTCCAGGACGGGGAACGGCGCCGGTGCAGGAGATTCTGGGTCAGCTCGAGGCCAAGCGCGAAGCGGCCCGGATGGGCGGCGGTGCCAAGCGGATCGAAGCACAGCACAAGCGCGGCAAGCTCACCGCGCGCGAGCGCATCGAGCTCCTGCTCGACATCGATTCGTTCGAAGAGACCGACATGTTCGTCGAGCATCGCTGCGTCGATTTCGGCATGGCGGAGCAGACCGTCCCCGGTGATGGCGTGGTCACCGGCCAGGGCACCATCAACGGCCGGCTGGTGTTCGTCTTCTCCCAGGACTTCACCGTCTTCGGCGGCTCGCTCTCGGAAGCGCATGCCGAGAAGATCTGCAAGATCATGGACCGGGCGGTGCAGATCGGCGCACCCGTAATCGGCATCAACGACAGCGGCGGGGCGCGCATCCAGGAGGGCGTGGCGTCGCTCGCCGGCTATGCCGACGTGTTCCTGCGCAACGTGCAGGCGAGCGGCGTCGTGCCCCAGATCAGCGTGATCATGGGCCCCTGCGCCGGTGGTGCCGTCTACTCACCGGCGATGACCGACTTCATCTTCATGGTCCGCGACACCTCCTACATGTTCGTCACCGGCCCCGAGGTCGTGCGCACGGTCACCAACGAGACGGTGACCCAGGAGGAGCTGGGCGGGGCCTCGACCCATACCGCGCGCTCGGGCGTGGCCGACCTCAGCTTCGACAACGACGTCCAGGCGCTGCACGAGATCCGCCGCTTCGTCGATTTCCTGCCGCTCAGCAACCGCGAGAAGCCGCCGGTGCGGCCGACCGGGGACGCCGGCGAGCGGACGGACAAGTCGCTCGACACGCTGGTCCCGCCCAACCCCAACAAGCCCTACGACATGAAGGAGCTGATCGCCAAGGTGGTCGACGAGGGCGACTTCTTCGAGCTACAGCCCGATTACGCCAAGAACATCCTGACCGGCTTCGCCCGCATCGAGGGCTCGACCGTGGGCATCGTCGCCAACCAGCCGATGGTGCTGGCCGGCTGCCTCGACATCGACAGCTCGCGCAAGGCGGCCCGCTTCGTCCGCTTCTGCGACTGCTACAACATCCCGATCGTGACCTTCGTCGACGTGCCGGGCTTCCTGCCGGGCACGGCCCAGGAATATGGCGGCATCATCAAGCACGGCGCCAAGCTGCTCTACGCCTTCGCCGAGGCCACCGTGCCAAAGGTCACCGTGATCACCCGCAAGGCCTACGGCGGCGCCTACGACGTCATGAGCAGCAAGCACCTGCGCGGCGACGTCAACTATGCCTGGCCCACGGCGGAGATCGCGGTCATGGGCCCAAAGGGTGCGGTCGAGATCATCTTCCGCGCCGACATGGGCGACCCGGAGAAGATCGAGGCCCGCACCCAGGAATACCGCCAGCAGTTCGCCAACCCGTTCATCGCCGCCAAGCGCGGCTTCGTCGACGACGTCATCATGCCCCACGGCACCCGCCGCCGCGTCGCCCAGGCCCTGCGCTGGCTGGCGAACAAGAAGGTCGAGAACCCGTGGAAGAAGCACGGCAACATCCCGCTCTAGGGCCGACGCGCGGGTAGTGGGTCAGTTTGAAATCACCTGAATATGCTCCTAGTCCTTCTGGGTGGCGCCGGATCGCTCTTGCTCGCATGACCACGACACGCATCAAGCGCCCCCCAGTGACCCCGTCCAGCTCGGCAAGCTGATTGTCGAAATCTCCACGGGGCAGGTCGTGGATGCTCAGGACGACAGCAAGGATGCCGCAGCCGCCGAACTGGGGCGGAAGGGTGGCGCCGCTCGGGCGGCAAAGCTCTCACCTGAGCAGAACTTCACTTCCGAGCGTAAGGGCGAGTTCGGCATCGGCGACGTGTGGACCTGGACGGCGATCGATGCCGACACCAAGCTGGTGCCGTCCTGGTTGTTGGGCGACCGTTCAGCCAGCACGGCGAAGCTGTTCATGGCCAATCTGGCCAGCCGTCTGAGCAACCGCGTCCAGCTCACCAGCGACGGTCACAAAACGTACCTGGAGGCCGTGGAAGAGACGTTCGGTGCCGATGTGGACTATGCCCAGCTCGTGAAGCTCTACGGCGATACCACTGAGTCTCAGAAGCGCTACAGCCCGGCAGAGTGCACCGGCTGCAAGCGCGAAGCGGTGACCGGCCGTCCCGACCCAGCGCACATTTCGACGAGCTTCGCCGAGCGCCAGAACCTCACGATGCGCATGGGCATGCGCCGCTTTACCCGGCCCACGAATGACTTCTCGAAGGACGCGGAGAACCACGCCCGTTCGATCGCGCTTCACTTCATGCACTACAACTTTGTGCGCATTCACCAGACGCTGCGGGTCACCCCGGCGATGGTTGTGGGTATCACGGGCAAACTGTGGGAGCTGGCCGACGTTGTGGCAATGATCGACGCGGCAGCACCAGAGCCGGCGAAGCGCGGGCCGTACAAGAAACGGGCGAGCTAGGGCTTGGCCGGAGCCGACTTCAGCACAGCTGGGAGCGTGCCGAGCAAATCGCCCTTCTCACCGTAAAAATTACCTTCGGCATCGATCATGTAAGTACCGGCTGGCGCTTGGATCGCCGGCTCAAAACTTATGCGGGTCAGCAGGTTGTCCATTTTCTGTTCCAACCGATCAAATCTGCCACCCAAAGCGGTGTCGCGCCGATCCATGGAGCTCACGAGTTCGGCGCGAAGAAGTCCAATCTGATTGCCGATCTGGGCATTCGCTTCCACGAGCCGGTCGCCAAGCTGGTCTATGCGCTGCCCAAACTCTTGCCGGAGCGCAACGATCTCAAACCGAAGCGCGTCATTGGAGTTTCCGATGAGAGTCCGGAGGCCGCGATCTTCCTCTACGCCAGCTTGCAGATCCTGGCCCGTCTCTGCGATCCGCTGGTCGAAGCTGTTCAGGGTGGCCTGGATCAAGGCCCAATAGCCTCCTCCGATAGCCACAATTATCGCTGCGGCCAGAGTAAGCAGCTTTGGCCAAGTAATCTGAACGTTCACGCGGTCGTCCCCGCCGGCAGAAACCATCGAACGCCCTCCATAGGGCGGAATCCTTGTGGACCCGCCGTTAACATGGCGTCTAATGGGTCCGAAACCGAGATCGGACCCATGCGTACAAAACGCGTCTCTGGCCTCTCAGTCTCCTCCTTAAGCTACCACCCCACACGTCGATAGGCCATACGGCCGCTACACCTAGCCTAGAATAAGCACGATGCGTGCCATTTCGGCCGACTGCATGGACTATAACATGTAGAGGCACATATTCCTAGAGAAAGTTCAAACGTACCCATTACTGACGCGCGGCAGTGCTTTTGCCGAAGCCCGGCTGATGGTATGATCGACGGTCTCGTTCTGGAGGCCGTCGATGAGCCGGGTCGTCGCTGTTGCCTGGTTGGCTGGGGGCTTGATCGGCTCGGCCGTAGCCGGCGAGCTCCATGATGCGGTGGGGAATGGCGATCTTGCCGCGGTCAAGCTGAGCTTGGCGGATGGGGCCGACGTCGACGAGCGCGGGCCGAATGCCGAGACGGCACTGATCGCGGCGGCTCTGGCCAACCAGGTGGAAATTGCCCAGCTGTTGTTGGCGCATGGCGCCGAGGTGCAGGCGCGCAACGCGGGCGGCTTCACGGCGCTGCATGCCGCCGCCTACGCCGGCAGCTTGCCGGTCGCCGGGCTGTTGCTCGACAGGGGAGCGCAGCTCGAGGGCAACGACAACAAGGCGGGCGTGACACCGTTGCTGGTGGCGGCCGAGCAGGGCCATCCGGCTCTGGTGGAGCTGTTCATCGCCCGTGGTGCGGCGGTGAGCGCACCCGAACGGGACGGCTACACGCCGCTGACCCGGGCCTTGTGGAAGGGCCATCACGAGGTGATGGGGGTGCTGAAGAAGCACGGCGCCACGTGCCAGCCGGCGGACATTCTCGGTGGCGAAGCGCTCTACCAGGAATGTCTCGCGACGGGAAACTGACTGGAGTGAGGTTCATGCTGCGCAATCTCGTGTCCGCATCTGGCAGCCGCCTTGCTGGAGCGCTGATCGCCTTGGTCGCGGCAGGCGGCGCCGCCCAGGCCGGCAATGCCGTCAATACCGGCTATTTCGGCGGGGTCGCGATCATGGGGTACGATCCCGTCGCGTACTTCGCCGAAGGCCGGCCCATGAAGGGCTCCAAGGAGTTCGCCTACGAGTGGCTCGGCACGCCCTGGTATTTCGCGAGCGCGAAGCATCGTGACCTGTTCATTGGCGATCCCGCGAAGTACGCGCCGCAATATGGCGGCTACTGCGTTGGCGAGGTCGCCTACAGCGGTGCCACGGCCAACATCGATCCGGAAGCTTGGCGTATCATCAACGGTAAGCTCTATCTCAGCTACGACAAGGGCTTCGCCAACGAGTTCGAGGCCCATCCGGATGAGTATCTGATCAAGGCGGACGCGAACTGGCCGGCGGTCCAGGCGCAGCTGAAGCAGGAGCCCTACAACTGACGCACGACCGCGAGGCGGTGGCTATCTCACCTGCGAGAAATGGAAGAGCTTGAAGGCATTCACGTACGTATAGCGCGTGTCGGCAGCTCCTGACCGTTGCGGCTGGCGATAGACTGGCCCACAGCGTGTGCGCCCCGACAGGACGGTCTCGCTGCGCTCGCACAGCATGTCGTCCTTGACGAAGGCGACACCGAGTTCGATCTGCGCCTGCTCGCGATAGGCGGCCTGGCCGCCTGCCGTGAACTGCAGCAGGGCGGGCCCACCCCTGCCAGCCTGCCCCTCCCAAGTATGGCCGAAGGCCAGGCGCGTGATCTCACCGCCGTCCAGGCGAGCGGCCTCATCGCCGCGAAACCCGTAGGGCCATTCCGGCAGCCCGGCCCGCCGGAGCGCGTCGAGGATCCGCTCGAGGTCCAGTCGGTAGCGGAAATGGGCGTAGATGATGCGATAGAGTTCGACGTTGAGAATGGGCCCCAGGCGCAAGGTCTCCTCGATCGCGGCGCGGGCGTCATCGATCCGCCCGGCGGCCGCATAGACGACGGCCAGCGCCGCATGGACCTCGTCGACCAGCGGCGCCGTGGTGCGGGCACGCTCCAGCACCTCGATGGCCCGGCCGTGATCGCCGTTGAGCGAGAAGGCGAGGCCGGCGACGATGGCGTCGCTGGTCGGCGGCATCGGGTCGATGCGCAGGGATCGGTCTACCGCGGCTGCCGCCTCCGCGTGCTCGCCCGAGAAGGCGAGCACCAGGCCCAGAGCGGCGTAGGCCTGTGCATCGCTCGGGGCCAGGGCCACCGCCTGCCGGGCCGAGGCGAGCGCGTCCTCGTATTGACGCCCGACGACCTGCAGCACGGCCAGGACCGCGTAGGGCAACGGTGCCGCCGGGTTCAGCTGGAGGGCGCGGCTCGCGGCCTCGAGTGCCTGCTTGCGCGCGACCGGCCCGGGCAGGATATCATCCCAGTTCTGGCGCCAGATGTAGGCGGCAGTGCGGGCGTAGGCGGCATAGGCGTCCGCGAACGAGGGATCGAGCTTGGTGGCCTGCTCGTAGAGTGTCAGCGCCTCGCCCAGGTCGGGGCGGAAGCTGCTGCGTGCCGCGCGCTCGGCACGCAGATAGTAGTCGTAGGCCTCGAGGTTCTGGGTCGGTGGGCGTGCCAGGCGCGCCTGCTCCTCCGGCGTCAGGTTCACCGCAAGGGTCGCCACCACGTGGCGGATGACCTCGTCCTGGACCGCGAGCACGTCATCGGGGTGGCGCTCGAACCGATTGGCCCAGAGATGTGTGCCGGTCGTGGCATCGGTGAGCTGGACGTTGACGCGCAGTTGCTCGCCCGACCGGCGAACGCTGCCTTCGAGGGCGTAGCGCACCCCGAGCTCGCGGGCGACCTCCCGCAGGACGATCGGCCGGTCCTTGTAGCCAAACACGGAATTGCGACCGATGACGACCAGGCCGGAGAGCTGGGCGAGATCGGTGATGAGATCGTCCGTGATGCCGTCGGCCAGGTAGTCGTCGATGGCCGCGCCGCTGACGTTGGCGAACGGCAGCACCGCAATGGACGACTTCGCGGCAAGCGGCGGCAGCCCGGGCTGGAACCACCAGCCGCCCGCCAGGCCGGAGAGAACGGCCAGACTCGCGAACGGGAGCGGCCAGCGCCGACGGGGGCCGCGATGCCGGCCGCGTGCGCTGGCGCCCGTCAGCACCATGCGGTACGCTCGTACCGGCCGCTCGATGTTCTTGACCCGCTGCTCGCCCATGAATTCCAGCGGCACGCCGATCTTACCCTGCAGATGGTCGTAGGCGGTGCCCGAGACGACCACACCGCCCGGATCGGCCAGCTGCTCGAGGCGGGCGGCGAGGTTTACCGCGTCGCCGAACAGGTCGCCGTTCTCCTCGTGGATGATGTCGCCGAGATTGACGCCGATGCGGAAACGGATGCGCTCGTGCGCCGGTACGTCCTTCTCCCGCAAGGTCATGCCCTGCTGGAACAGCACGGCACAGCGCACCGCATCGACGATGCTCGCAAATTCGCACAAGGTCCCGTCGCCGATCCAGTCGACGATCCGACCGTGATGCTCGGCGATGAGCGGGTTGATGAACTCCGCGCGATGCGCCTTGAGCCGGACGACCGTGCGATCCTCGTCCTGCTCCATCAGGGCTGAATAGCCCACCACGTCCGCCGCCAGGACGGCGGCGATCCTGCGGTCCGCGTGAGAGGCGGCCACGACCCAGCCCTCCGGGAAGTCCTCGGACTCCCAATTCTAGACGATCGGCGATCGGCCGCCAGACCTGGAGCCAAATGTCGAGCTGGTCATGGTACGATGCGCTCCGAACCCCGTCGCCGGTTGGCGTTTGCCGCCGACAACGGCCTCGTTGCGCGGCAATTCGCCGTGCCTACGCTGGCTGGCCGACAAAAAGGCCGAGAACCCTCGAAGCAGCGCGGCACCATCCCGCTCCGAGCGGCAGGATGCTGCCTTCCGATGCTGATCAGTGGGCTCGACCTCGAGCCGGAGTACGGATGAACACGTCCGATGTGCCGTTGGTGTCGCCGGGTACCAGGTTGTTGGCCCCTGACTGGAAGGCGACCCGGCGCCCGTCTGCCGACAGCGCCGGGTGGTCGCTGTAGTCATTGCCCTGGGCACCGGCCGAGCTGACGCTCACCCGCCGGGTCGTGCCGGTCCGGCGGTCACGGACGAAGACGTCGTTCACGCCATTGGTGTCGCCCGGCACCAGGTTGCTGGCATCCGACAGGAAGGCGACGAAGCGCCCGTCCGCCGAGATCGCGGGGGTGGTGCTGTTGTCATCGCCCGGGGCACCGGCCGAGCTGACGCTGATCCGCCGGGTCGTCCCCTTCTGCCGGTCGCGGATGAACACGTTGCTCCTGTTGCCCGGCGGCTCACGGGCAGTTCGAGCCCCATCGCTCACGTCTGGCACCAGGTTGGTGGCCCTCGACGAGAAGGCGACGAAGCGCCCGTCCGCGGAAATCACCGGTGCGGAGCTCGATTCGTTGCCCTGAACACCGGCCGAGCTGATGCTCACCAGCTCGGTCGTGCCCGCCCGCCGATCGCGTACGAACACGTCGTTCGTACGGTTGGTGTCACCCCGTACCAGGTTGCTGGCATCCGACTGGAAGACGACGAAGCGGCCGTCGGCCGATAGCACCGGGAAGTAGCTGTTCCCGTTGCCCTGGACGCCGCCCGTGCTGACGCTCACCCGCCGGGTCGTGCCCAGCTTGCGGTCGCGGACGAACACGTCGCCCATGCCATTGGTGTCATCGGGCACCAGATTGCTGGCGATCGACAGGAAGGCGACGAAGCGCCCATCCGCGGAGAGCGCCGGGGCGGAGCTCAGGTCATTGCCCTGGACGCCGGCCGAGCCGACGCTGGCCCGCGCGGTCGTGCCCAGCTTGCGGTCGCGGACAAAGACGTCGGCCTCACCATTGGTGTCGCCGGGGACCAGGTCGCCGGCCCTCGACGCGAAAGCGACGAAGCGGCCATCTGGTGAGATCGTCGGGTCGTAGTTGTAACCATGGCTCTGGCGGGCGCTCGAGCTGATGCTCACCCGCCGGGTCGTGTCTGCCCGCCGGTCGCGGACAAAGATATCCACCTCGTCGTTGGTATCGCCCGGCACCAGATTGCTGGCATCCGACTGGAAGGCGACGAAGCGCCCATCCGCCGAGAGCGCCGGGTCGTCGCTGAAGCCGTTGCCTTGGGCACCGGTGGCGCCGACGCTGACCCGCTGGGTCGTGCCTTGCGCCCAGGCCGGCATGGCTGGACCGGCCGTAGCGGCCAACCCCACGACGAGAGCCGTTCCGGCCCAACGGAACATGATCGTTCCCCTGTCCTAAAGCTGTCTGTCGATTCAGCCATTCAGGATACGTTGAGGAGCGAGCCACGTCCATGGCCGGCATGTCGCGGATCGGCGCTTGGTCGAGGATGCTGATGCTGCCGGTATTGCAAAGTCTCGGCGCCAGTCGCCGCATCGCCAGGGCGCGGAACAGGCTGGTCAAACGGAAGGCGGGGCCTCTCCAGTTGGAAAGGCCCCGCATTGGATTCAGTAGGCGCCGAGCATGCCGCCATAATAATCAGTGATCCGGCCGCCATAGGCCGGGTCGCGCCACTCGGCCTCGTCCGTCCGCGCGTAGTGTGGCGCCTGCTGCAGCCGGTCCTTGTCCAGGTCGACCACGTAGCCGCCGAGCGTGGTGTCGTACTTCAAGGCCTTCCACGGCAGCGGGTAGTAATCATCCCCGATGCCCAGGAACCCGCCGAAGGACATCACCGCGTACTCGACCTGACCCGAGCGCTTGTCGACCATGAAGTTGTAGACCGACCCCAGCCGCTCGGCCTGGGCATTGTAGACGGCCGTCCCCTCGACCTGATCCGACGCGATCAGCCGATTGGTCTCCTCGGTGGCGACGGGGGTGTCGGTATCGAGATTCTGCATCTTGGCCTCCTCGACGTAGGTTCGTACCGTCGAGAACAGCGGTGGGCCACGCCAGTTCCCTCGCCATCCAGGGATCCTTCAAGGCTCTGCCGGTCCGGGTGCATATCAGGTCGGGCTGTTCAGCATGTCGTCTTACGATGCTTTGCTCTCTACGCGACCCAACTGAACTGCAATATTCATTATAGACAATCAACCTAATCAATAGACCAAGAGCGATCTGCCCATTCAAGTGGACTTGCCTTTCTCAGTCGAAGATGTCTATCCTAATGCAGGCGGCAGCATTCTGCACAAAGTCCTCAGAAAATTAGATGTCGCTGCTCAATAAAAAACTACAAATAATGAAGTGTAGAAATTTCTGCGGGGGATATGAAACTTGTCGTACACGTCGCTCGACGAAGACGGAAAGAAACGGGTCAGGACGGTCTGGCGAAGTAGGCAAAGATACAAGTTCAGGCAGCGTGCCGCCGTGTTGATCGGCTTGGTCCTGGCGCTGTGCATCGTCGGTGTCATGCTTGCCCGGCTGGGCGATCCCGCAGCGGCGCTGCAGGTCGATTTCATTTGTCGTGCGGCCCTCGTCGTGGCCGTGCTGACGATGGGGCCATGGCTCGGGGTCCGGGCATGGTGGCGGCAGGTGTTGCGGCGCAACCGGTATGACTGGCTTGACGGTGGGCTGCATTGAGGTCTCGGGGAACCCCGCGCCGGGCGCCGCCGCTGGCGGCAACGGACGGCGGCCATAATCGAGCATCGCCTCGTGTTCGCTGCCGTCGATGCAGATCCTCGGCCTGCTGTCCCAAGAGCGAGGCTGCGGCAGCGCCTACGTCAGGAGCCGCGAGAGCAATATCCATGAACGGGCTGAGGCGACCGACGGGCCGCCACCATCTGCCCGCTGGGCGGATCAGGTCTGACGAGTAGGCCGAAGCTGCGGCCGGTCGATCGGGACCGGCCGCAGGTCGAAGCCTGCCTCAGCGGGCGCTGCGGCGGCCTTCGTTGCCGGCATAGGCGCTGCGGCCGGGGCCGGAGCGGGCG
>JBATRI010000489.1:0-11590 GCA_049292515.1 Geminicoccaceae bacterium | reverse complement strand
TCGGCAGCAGGGCCGTGAGCACGACCCGGCGGCTCCGCCGGTGCAGCCCCAGGGCCACGGCGAACAGCCAGCCCATGGCCGGGTTCAGGCCATGGAACAGGCCGAGCGCGACGAGGCCCAGCCAGGGCCACGGCCCGGCCCCGCCGGGCTCAGCCAAGGCTCAGGGATAGCAGTAGGAGTCGGACGAGCAGTCGCCGCCCTCCAGCCGGATCTGGTGCGGCAGATGGCCTTGCGGCCAGTCGAGGAAGAAGTTGGGGTCGAAGGCGATCCCGCCCTCGGGCTGGGCGTCGAGCTTGACCATCCAGCCGTCCAGCCCGTCCGGGTAGAACTGCCGGTCGATGGCGCCGTAGAGCGAGCTGGTGAAGTAGACCCGCCGGCCGTCGCGGCTGATCTCGACCATCTGCGGCCCGCCGCTGAGCGGCCGGCCCGGCTGGGCGGGGTGGGCGGTGCGGGCCACGATGCCGCCGATCTTGACCGTGCCCGTGAGCTTGGGGCTGAACGGGTCGGACACGTCGTACTGGTACATGGCCCCGGTGCCCCAGCAGGAGACGTAGAGGAACCGGTCGTCCATCGAGAGATCGATGTCGGTGACCAGCGGCGGCACCGCCTTGAACGGCTTCAAGGCCGGCGGCAGCAGGTCGGGGTCGGCGGGCTCGGCCGGGATGTCGATGATCTTCCTGACCGCCCACCGGTCGCCGTCGCGGTACCAGGTCCAGATCGACGAGGAGAGGTCCTTCAGGCTGATCACCACGCCGACGAAGCCGTAGGCCTTGGTGGGATCGTGGGCGGGCCGCAGCTCGAAGACCAGCTGGTACTCGGGCCCGAGATCGATCGCCTGCAGGTGCCTGCGCTTGTGCAGGTCCCAGAAGTGCAGGTGCCGGCCGTACTTGCCGCCGAGCAGGATCTCCGGGACCAGCCCATCCTCGAACGTGTCGGGCGTGCCCCATTCGCTGGTAACCATGGTGTCGTGGCCGAGATGCCACCAGAAATCGTAGGCCAGCTCCTGCGGCCCGCGATCGAGCTCCCAGCGGCCCAGCACGTTGAAGCTCTCGTGGTCGAGCAGGAACACCCCGCCCGGCGCCTTGCCCTCCGCATTGCCGAGGGCGCTGACATAGATGCCCTCGGGCCCGCAATGGACGGTGTGCGGCCGGCTGTAGCCGGCCTTGCGCGCGATCTCCTCGGCCTCGATCACCTTGACCAGTCGGGGCTGCCGCGGGTCGGGCTTGACGTCCAGGATGTGCAGCCGCGACGAGCGCAGGCCCGGCACCACCAGATAGCGGCGCTCGACATGCGGGTGCGGCGCGTTCGGGCACAGGCAGGAGCTGCAGGCGTTCCAGCCGAAATGATGCAGCTCGTCGCCAACATTGGGCATCGCCGTCTGCCCCACGATCTGGCCGTAGGTGGCCGACGCCGGGTCGACATCGACCACCGCCAGCGCATCGGGGCGGGACCGGTCGGGATCGAAGGCGGCGACATAGGCGAGTGTCTCGGCGGGCGCCTGCATCGCCATCCGCGGCGAGGTGTAAAATGAGGGGTCCGGCTGCCACAGCGCCATATCCTGCTACTCCCTGGCCTTTATTTCATCGAAGCTTACCACAAGGCCGGGGCATCAGGCTATCCGACGCGGCGCGCTCAGGCGGCCGGCGGCTCGCAGGTCACCTTCCTGACCACCCAGGCGGGGTGCTCGCCGGACCATTGCGCCACCTGGATCTGCGACTGCCACACGCATTGCGGCACCTGCATCTCGGCCGCGAACGGCACATGGAACGTCTCGCAATGCTGCAGATCCTTCAGCAGACAGGCGATGACGACGAGCTCGACCATACGATGCCTCCCTGGGACGCGGGCTTAAGCGACCGTGCATCCCGACGCGATGATCTATGACCGAAATTCCGGCTTGGATCATTAGTCGATGCTTATGCCATCCATATGGCTTTACCTATGCCCGGTTACGCACTAGCCTCCTGGCAACGTCAAGGAAGCGCCGCGCCGTGCGCGCGTCCGCCCCGGAAAAGCGGCAACAGGGTAGGTCATCATGCTTGTGGACGCCGCCCGGCGTGTTCTGCCGGTGCTTCTCCTCGCTGCTGCATTCGCCTGGCCGGCCGCGGCGGCCGACGTGCAGGTGACCATCACCTACCTCGGCCGCGAGGAGCCGCCGATCGTGCCTTTGTCGCTGGTGGAGCCGATCCTGACCGACGACGGCGTCAAGGGGGCCGAGCAGGGCATCAAGGACAACCAGACGACCGGGAAGTTTCTCGGGCACGTCTACGCACTCAATGAGCGGATCGTACCCGCCGGCGGCGATCTGGTGGCCGAGTTCCGCCGTGGCCTGGACGCGGGCGAGCGCCTGTTCATCGCCGACCTGCGCGAACCCGATCTGCTGGCCGTGGCCCCCGTGGCCGATCAGGCCGGGGCGGTCATCCTCAACTCGCGGGCGGCCGACGACGATCTGCGCACCGACCGGTGTTTCCGCAGCACGTTCCACGTCGCCCCGTCGCGCTCGATGAAGGCCGACGCTCTGGCTCAGTATCTGGTTTGGAAGCGTTGGCCGCGCTGGTTCCTGATCTCCGGCTCGCATCCCGAGGACAAGCTGCTGGCCGAGGCCTATCGCCGGGCGGCCAGCCGCTACGGCGCCAAGATCATCGAGGAGCGGGTGTACGAGGATACCGGCGGGGCGCGGCGGACCGATACCGGGCACGTGCAGGTCCAAAATCAGATACCGGTCTTCACCCAGGACGCCGGCAGCTACGACGTGATCGTGGCGGCGGACGAGGCCGACGTGTTTGCCGAGTACCTGCCCTACCGGACCTGGGATGCCCGGCCGGTGACTGGCTCGGCCGGCCTCGTGCCGGTCGGCTGGAGCCGGGTGCACGAGCAATGGGGCGGCACGCAGCTGCAGCGGCGGTTCGAGAAGTTCGCCGGCCGGCCGATGACCGAGCGCGACTTCAATGCCTGGGTCGCCATGCGCTCCATCGGCGAGGCCGTGACCCGTGCGCAGACCGCCGACGCTGCCGCCCTGCGCGACTACATGCTGAACCCCGCCTTCGAGGTCGGCGCCTTCAAGGGCCAGGGCCTGTCGTTCCGGACCTGGAATCAGCAGATGCGGCAGCCGATTCTGCTGGTGACCCCGCGCATGCTGGTCTCGGTGTCGCCGCAGGATCAGTTCCTGCATCAGCGCACGCCCCTCGATACGTTGGGCTTCGACGAGCCCGAGAGCCGTTGCCGGCTGAACTGAGCAAAAAGGCCCCCGATGTACCGCACCCTGACCCTGACGCTGCTGGGCACGCTCGCACTGACGAACGGTGCGAGCGCCCGCGAGATCTACGTGTCCAACGAGAAGGGCAATTCCGTCACCGTCATCGACGGCGACAAGCTCGAGGTGACCGCCACCATTCCCGTCGGCAACCGGCCGCGCGGCATCGTGCTCAGCCCCGACGGCAAGTACCTTTATGTCTGTGCGTCGGACGACGACACCATCCAGATCATGGACACCTCCACCCACGAGATCATCGGCACGCTGCCGTCAGGTCCTGATCCGGAACTGATGGCCCTCGCCCCCGATGGTGTGCTGCTCTACATCGCCAACGAAGACGACAACATGGTGACGGTGGTCGATACCGCGACCCGCCAGATGGTATCGGAGATCCCGGTTGGCGTAGAACCGGAAGGTATCAGCGTCAGCCACGACGGCAAATGGGCGGTCAATACTTCCGAGACCACCAACATGGCGCACTTCATCGATACCGATACGCATGAGATCATCGATAATGTTCTCGTGGACCAGCGGCCGCGCTTCGCGGAGTGGACCAACGACGATGCGGAGATCTGGGTGTCGGCGGAAATCGGCGGCACCGTGAGCGTCATCGACAATGCGACCCGCAAGATCAAGCACAAGATCACGTTCGCGATACCCGGCGTGCCGAACGAGGCCATTCAGCCGGTGGGCGTGCGGGTATCTGACGATCGCAAGACGGCGTTCGTCGCCTTGGGGCCGGCCAACCGGGTGGCCGTAGTCAACGCGCAGACCTTCGAAGTCGAGAAGTACCTGCTGGTGGGTCAACGTGTCTGGCAGCTGGCGTTCAGTCCGGACGAGAAGTTCATCTACGTCACTAACGGTGTCTCCAACGACATCTCGGTCATCGATGTGGCCAATCTTGAGGTCGTGAAGTCCGTTCCGGTGGGTGCCTATCCATGGGGCGTGGCGGTCAAGGACTGAGCCGCCGGCACCACCAGTCAAATCCAGTGCAGAAGCCAGGGGAGCAGTGAACAATGCGAAACATGTTAGGTGCGGTGGCGGTGGCGGCGGCACTCGCGGTCACGGGCAGCGGCAATGCGCACGCACAGGCGGGCCTGCTGTCGCAGCGCACCGACCTCGACCCGATCACCCTGGCATCCGGCAAGCCTCTGGCGGCGGCGCCCTATGAGCTTACGGCCGGCAAATATTACCGGATCGCGATCGAAGCCGACGGCTCGGCGGAACTTGCCGTGGCCGGCGCGGATTTCTTCCGCAACGTCTGGATCAACGAGATCGTGATCAGTGGCATCGAGGTGCGGCCGCTGGGCGTCGACAGCATCGAGTTCGATGACGAGGGCAAAGCCAGCATCTCCTTCGTGCCGATCCGCCCGGGAAGCTTCGTGCTGCGCATTCCGGGTACCTCGTCGGAGTCCCAGCAGGCAGTCTTCAATGTGAAATAGGAACTCGCCCGTATTGCAGAACCACTCCAGCCTTGACGCACCGTACCGCTTGACCCGGACACCGGAGGCGTGGTCATCAGGCGGCGATCGATGCAGCGTGCCGCGCCGGAGGGTGGGGCGTCCCGGATTCGCTGACCGGGCAAGGCGAGTGGAGGCATGACGAGAAATCGACGACGCGTTTCGGCGCGGCTGGTGGCCGCCGTGTTGCTGTTTGGCACCTCGTCGGCTCTGGCACAAGGCTCGGACTGGCCCTGCCCGCAGCGGCTGGTGCCCAAGCTGGAGCCGGGCCAGATGTGGTCCGGGCCGGCACTGGATTCGGTGCCGGGCACGCCGGATCCTGCCGTGGCCGCACTGAGCCCAAAGCTGATGGATCTGCATGCGGCGCCAGAGGCGCTGACGGCGGAGGTCAAGACCTTCAGCGACGGCCTGCCGGCGGAGCGTCGCGAGGCGGCGCTGGCCGAACTGTTCGCCGTGACGCTGGACCGCCTCAATGCCGACCGGGCGACCCTGATCTCCGGCATCAAGCGCTATGCCCGGGGGCAGCGGGCGTTGGCCGAGAAGGTGGCTGCCGAAACGCGCTCGCTCGAGGCTCTGCGCCAGCAGCCCTCGCCCGACCCGGTGCAGCTCGATGAGCTGGAGACCGCACGGACCTGGGACACGAGAATATTCAGCGACCGCCAGCATTCGCTGCGGCTGGTCTGCGACCAGCCGGTGCTAGTGGAGCAGCGCGCCTTCGCGCTGGCCCGCATCATTCAGGAACAATTGCCATGACCCGTGCCCTGGCACTGGCGGCGGCCCTCGTGCTGGCGGGCGTGCTGCCCGCCGCTGCGGCCACGGTCGCGGAAGGCGTGTTCGGCGCCGATCTGCTCGCCGGCGTGAAACAGCCCACCGTGCTCCACTACCGCTACGAGATGCAGGGTCAGGGCATCGATCCGCCGAACGTTCAGCCCGTCGCGATGGACGTTCGGGAGGTCAAGCCGGACGGGGCCAAGAGCATCTATTTCGACCTGTTCGAGGGGGTCAATCGGCGGCAGTTCGGGCCCATGTCGGCCCAGGAGCAGAATCCGCTGATCCTGGTGCTGCTGCAGCGTGACGTCAGCGAGATGGGCAAGCTGACCGGCGGCGCTGCGGGCTACTTCCAGCAGCAGGTGCGCCGCGCGTTCAACGAGCCGGCCGAGTCGACTCCGGTCGAGATCACGGTGGGCGAGCACAAGCTGCCGGCGACACGTTTGATAATGCAGCCCTTCAAGAACGATCCGCACCTCGAGCAGTTTCCGCAGTTCAGGGACAAGTCCTACGAGTTCGTCGTCGCCGAAGGCGTGCCGGGCGGGCTCTACCAGCTCCTAACCCGCGTGCCCGACACCAAGGATGGCCACCTGATCCTGCAGGAGAGCGTCACCTTCGAGGAGGCAACGCCATGAGCCGGGCATGGCTGGCAGCGGCACTGGCCGGTGCTGCGGTGATGCTCGGCAGCGTGCCCTCGCGGGCAGCCCCAGCCGACTATCCGACGGAGGCTGTGGCGGACTACGTGCTCGGCTGCATGGCCAGCAACGGCCAGACCGAGGACGCGATGCGCCGCTGCGCCTGCTCGATCGACTATATCGCGGCCCATGTCAGCTACGAGGACTACGTCCAGGCGGAGACCGTGCTGCGCATGCAGCTTGCGCCCGGCGGTGACAGCCGGATCACCATGTTTCGTACCTCGCCCTGGGCGCAGCAGATGGTGGAGCGGATGCGCCGGGCGCAGGTCGAGGCCGAGGTGCGATGCTTCTGAGCGTCACCGCACGCTGGCGGGCAAAGGGGCCGGCAGGCGGCCGTTAACTTTCGGGTGCTATCTGCTGCGGCAATGCGGTAACACCCTGCCCCTACCGCAGCGTGCCCGATCGTGGGCAGGTTTGCCCGTAGGCCGGAAGCTGCTAGCCAAGCCTGCACGATGCAGCGCAGCATGACGCGCCGCCACGGATCGTGCCGTCCGACGTTCCTGGAGTTTCAATCTTGCACATCGCCATTCTCGGTCTCGGCTATGTCGGCACCACCACGGCCGCGTGCCTCGCCAAGGCCGGCCATCACGTGCTCGGGATCGACATCAACGCCGAGAAGGTGGCCGCCATTGGTGCGGGGCGCTCGCCCGTGGTCGAGCCGATGGTGGAGGAGCTGCTGAGCGCCGGCGTCGCGGACGGCCGGGTCAAGAGTGCCGTGGCGATCGGCGACGATCTCGACCGCCTGGACATGGTGATCATCTGCGTCGGCACACCCTCGCGTGGCGACGGCAAGCTCGACCTGTCGCACCTGCTGGAGAGCACCCGCCAGCTCGGCCAAGCGCTGCGGCAGCGTCGGGCGGCAGCACCGCTGCTGCTGGTGTTCCGCAGCACGATGCCCCCAGGCACGATCGAGCGGCTGGTGCTGCCGACCCTGGAACGGAGCACGGGCGAGCCCCCCGGCCAGCGCTACGAGGTTGCCTTCAACCCCGAGTTCCTGCGCGAGGCGACCGCGGTCAAGGACTACTTCGCCCCGCCCAAGATCGTGGTCGGCGAGCGCGAGCCCGGCATCACCAAGCGGCTGCTCGGCATCTATGACGGCATCGACGCCCCGTTCTTCGAGGTGTCGTTCGCCGTGGCCGAGATGGGCAAGTTCGTCGACAACAGCTGGCACGCGGTCAAGGTGTCGTTCGCCAACGAGATCGGCCGCGTGGCCACCGCCCGCGGCATCGACCCCCAGGCCGTGGCCGACATCTTCCTGTCCGACACCAAGCTCAACGTGTCGCCCTACTATCTGCGCCCCGGCGGTCCTTACGGCGGCTCCTGCCTGCCCAAGGACCTGTCCGGCATGCTGGCGCTGGCACGCGACGCCGGCCTGTCGGTGCCGGTGTTGGCCGGCACCCGCGAGAGCAACGCGCTGCACCTAGCGTGGCTCGCCCAGGCCGTCCGCGCCAAGGCCGCGATCCCGGGTCCGATCCTGCAGCTGGGTCTGTCGTTCAAGGCCGGCACCGACGACCTGCGCAACAGCCCGCTGCTCGATCTGGCCGAGATGCTGGTCGAGGGCGGCTATGAGCTCGCCATCTATGATCCCGACCTCGATCCGGTCCGGCTGGTCGGCGTCAACTTCGCGGTCGCTGCCGAGCATCAGGCAACCCTGATGGACCGGATGACCGCAGATCTCGAAGGTGCTGCCGCCAAGGCCAAGCTGATCATCCTGGGCAAGCCCATCCCCGGCGTGCGCGAGCGCCTGCCAGCGGGCGTGCCGGTGCTGGATATCACCCGCCTCCAGGACGTGGCTTGAGCGACTTGGCACCTTCGCCGGCAGCGGTGCCGCCGTTCGCCCTCGAAGGCTACAACCGGGTCCCACGGCCGATGCGGCTGGAGCCGGCGCCCCGGCGGCTCGAGATCCTGTTCCTCTATAGCCGGCCGCCGCTGCCGATGACTCGCGGCGACGAGCTCACGGTCTCGCACCTGCTGGAGTTCCTGCACGCGCGCGGCCACGTGGTCGACTTCGTCACCCTGATCGACGCCGGCGAGACCATGCGGCCGGAGCACGAGGCGTGGCTGCGCAGCCGCTGCCGCACGGTCGAGCTGATCCCGCACAGTCTCAAGCGCAGCGCGCCACGGGGCGTGCAGGGCTGGCTCGCCGGTCGCCCGTTCCAGATCGGCCTGTTGCTCAGCCCGCCGCAGCTCGAGCGCGTCAGCACCCTGGTCGCCGCCAACCGCTACGACATGGCCTACGCCTACTACATCCGCTCGGCCGAAGCCCTGCGGGCAGCCAGCAAAGCGCGCCCGGATCTCACCACCTTCATGGCGCTGCAGCTGTCGCAGACGCTCAACACCGAGCGCCTCGCCAAGACCGCAGCCACGCCGTGGGACCGGCTGTTCTACCGGTTCGAGACCAGGCGCATGGCTGCCTACGAGGCCCGGCTGTGGCAGGACGTCAGCCGCACCGTGCTGATCGGCGAGAAGGATAAGGCGGCGATCGCCGCCGCCTGCCGGGCCGAGGGCCAGCCCGAGATCGACAATGTCGTCTGGGGCCCGCACGGCGTCGACGTCGCCCAGTTCCAGCCGCGGCCGGAAGCCGAGGAGGCCGATACCGTGGTCATGTCTGGCGTCATGCGCTACGCGCCCAACGTCGAGGCCGCCTTGTGGTTCGCCCGCGAGGTGTGGCCACAGGTGCGCGCCAAGCGGCCCCAGGCCCGCTTCTTCCTGGTCGGCCGCGACCCGGCCTCGGCCGTCCAGGCCCTGGACGGACAGGACGGCATCACCGTCACCGGCACGGTCGAGGATCCCGCCGACTGGATCGCCAAGGCCGCCGTCTGCGTGGCGCCGATCCGCGCCGCCGCCGGGCTGCAGAACAAGCTGCTCGAGGCCATGGCGATGGCCAAGGCGGTGGTGGCGACCCCGGTCGCCAACGAGGGCATCCGGGCACCGGAGGGTGCGGCCGTGCTGTTGGCCCAGGAGCCCGCACCGTTCGCCGCCGCGGTCGAGACGCTGCTCGCCGATGCTGCGTTGCGACATCGCATGGGTGAGGCCGCGCGCGGGTTCGTCGAGGCGAAGTGGACCTGGGAAGGGCCGTTCCTGGAGCTCGAGCAGGCATTTCTCTCCGCAGCTCCCCAGACCTGACCGCCGCCAAGATTTTTTTGCTGCATCGCACCATAAGACCTCTTGCGAGCGCTTTATGACGTCCCACTTATTGTGCAGTGCAGCAAGAAACCGGAGTTTCCCAGATGGCCAAGATCACCCTTCCCGAATTCAAGCTCCCCAAGTTCGACCTCGAGGCCCTGCTCGGCCTGCAGAAGTCCAACCTCGCCGTCGTCCACGAGGCGCAGACCGTGCTGGTCGACGCGTTCCAGGCGATCGCCCGCCTGCAGTACGGCTATGCCCAGGAGCTGGCCGCCAACGCCAAGGCCGCCCTGAGCGCCAAGCAGCCGAGCGAGCCCAAGGCTGCCCTGGCCGACGTTCAGGTCGCCGCCGGCAAGGCGGTCGAGGTGACCAAGCAGGGCGTCGACCTCGGCGTCGCCGCCCAGAAGCGGGTGGTCGAGCTGATGACCCAGCGCGTCCAGGCCAATGTCGACGAGCTCAAGGCGCTCGCCGCCTAACAGCGGCTCGAGCACCGAGGGCGGCGGAGCGGTCCTCCCCCGCTTCCGCCGACCGCACGAAGCCCCGGGCAGCGCCTCCCTGCCCGGGGCTTTTTGCGTCCAGTCCATCGTCGTCCCGGCAGTATCGCAACGCCTGCATGCTCACCCGCCGGCGTCCTTCCTGATCGCCTCGTCGCACTTGTCGGCATTGGCGAAACGGAACTCCGCGATGGCGTAGGCCGTGCCCAGATCGCGAAAATTCGTCCGGACGTCGACATGGACGACATGATCTTTCAGATTCGCCGCATCCCACGCGTAGGCGTAGAATCGCTCGCCCTGGATCATCGACTGCGCCCAGTTCTCGGGGCCGGCCCAGGAGCTGCCGGGCAGGAGATAGTCGCTTTTCCTGGCCGGGCCGTAGACCTGCGAGATCTGTTGGGCGAGTTGGTCCACGGCGGCACGCACCGGCTGGCCGGACTTGTCGGTCGGGAAATCCTGGCCGATGGCCTTGACCCAGCAGATCCCCGTCGAGCGATGATACTGCACCGTGTAGCTGGCGACGCCCGCGCGTGGCCGCGGCACCGACCGGCAGCGATAGACGCCGGGGCTCAGCAGCTCCGTGCAGTCGAAGCCGGCGACGTCGCTGCCCATCGTGATCCCGAACGGCCCATCGGCCCAGGCGCTTTCGGCGAGGCCGACGCAGCCGACGACGGCCAGAACATGCAGAAGGGGCAGCCGGGGACAGGGCATCGGTTTACTCGCCTTGGGCGCTGATGCCCGAGGCCTTGTTAGCCTCAGACGACGGGCTTGCCCAGCCACTGACCGCGCTCGGGATCGGGCGGCGTCCGCTCAGGGGATCAGCCGGTCGGCGCGCAGCTGCGCGAACAGGTCGAAGAATGATTCCTCGGTGCGCTGGAAGACCGTGAAGCCCCGCTTCCGGCTGTTCGACATGTCGGTCATCACCTCGATCGGCCGGCCCAGGTCGAGGTCGGTATGCCAGGCAGAGGCGAGCTTGGTCAGGTCCGGCTGGGCCAGGCCGTGCCGCCGCGCCAGCTCACGCCACACCGGGCCGTCGTCGGCCATCTGCGCCTCGAGCGGATGCACGGTGCCGTCGTACCCCATCGGCTCGACGCCGAACCAGCCCGCCAGCCGGGGCCACAGCCACTGCCAGCGGAAGATGTCGCCGTTGACGATGTTGAACGCCTCGTTCCAGGCGGCCTCGGTGTTGCAGGCCCAGACCAGCTGCCTGGCCAGCACCCGCGCGTCGGTCACGTCCGAGATGCCCTGCCACTGCGCTTGCGAGCCGGGCCAGCGGAACGGGCGGCCGGTCTCCTTGCAGATCGACGCATAGACGGCCAGCGTGGTGCCCATGTTCATCAGATTGCCCACGGCCTTGCCGATGACCGTGTGCGGGCGGTGGACGCTCCAGGTGAAGCCGCCCTCGGCCGCGGCCGCATAGACCTCGTCCTCCTGGGCATAATAGAAGTTCTCGACGTCCAGCCGGGGCTGCTCCTCGCGCAGCGGTGTCTCCGGCAGCGAGCCTTCCTGGGCGTAGCGGTCGAACGGACCCAGATAGTGCTTGAGGCCGGTCACCAGCGCCACGTGCCGCACCGTGCGCTTCGGTGCCAGCGCCTGCAGCAGGTTGCGGACCATGGCGCCATTGACGCGGATGTTCTCCGCCTCGGTGGCGTTGCGCTGCCACGAGGTGAGGAAGACATGAGTCGGCGCGACGTCCGTCAGCGCCGATTCCAGGCTGGCCGGATCGAGCAGGTCGGCGGCGACCGGGCGCAGGCCCGCCACCTCGCCGGGCGGCGTGCGGGCCAGCCCGTAGAC
>JBATRI010000488.1:0-6399 GCA_049292515.1 Geminicoccaceae bacterium | reverse complement strand
ATGGGCTGGCGCAGCGGCTTGCGGCGCACGTCGCCGAGGCTACCGAGGCGGAGGTCGAGCGCCTGCGCCCGCTGGCGCTGGCGCGCCTGTGGAACGTGCCCGAGGGGCAGGCGATCGAGGCCTGCCTCGAAGCCACCCGCCTGGGCATGCTCGAGCTGCGCTGGGACCTGCTCTGCCCGCGCTGCCGTGGCGCCAAGGCGTCCAGCGGCAGCCTCGACCGGCTGCCGGCCGGCGCCCATTGCGGCACCTGCAATATCGACTATGGCCGAGATTTCTCGCGCAATGTCGAGCTGACACTGAGGCCTGCGGCGAGCATCCGGCCGATGGAGACCGGCGAGTTCTGCCTGCTGGGGCCGATGAGCACGCCCCACATCTGGGCGCATGTCACGCTGGAGCCGGGCGAGGAGCAGGTCGTCGAGTTCACCGCACCCCCCGGCCACTACCGCCTGCGCACGTTGGAGGCAGGGCCGGAGACCGAACTCGAGCATGACGGGGAACGTTTTCCGGCCGTCATCATCGATACGCACACCGTATCAGCCGGCGACCTGAGCCGGCCCGGCCAAGTGGTGCTGCGCAACAGCACTGACCAGCGCCGTACCGGCGTGATCGAGCGGCGGGATTGGGTGCAGGATGCGCTCACCGCCGACCGTGTGGCCACCTTGCAGGCGTTCCGCGACCTGTTCGCCGACGACGTGCTGCGCCCCGGCGACGAGGTGGCGATCCGGCGGGTCTCACTGCTGTTCAGCGATCTCAAGGGCAGCACCGCCCTCTACGACGCGATCGGCGACGCCGCCGCCTACGGCCTGGTCCGTGAGCACTTTGCCTATCTAGCCGGCATCGTCCGCGAGCATGACGGCGCGATCGTGAAGACCATCGGCGACGCGGTGATGGCGGCCTTCCATGATCCGCTGCAGGCATTGCGGGCCGCGATCGCCATGCAGGAGCGCGTCGCCGCGTTCAACGCGGCGAGCCGCGCTCCGGTCGTGTTGAAGCTCGGGCTGCACGATGGCCCGTGCATCGCCGTCAATCTCAACGACCGGCTCGACTATTTCGGCGGTACCGTCAATCTGGCGGCGCGGCTGCAGGGCGAAAGCCGAGGCAGCGATGTCGTCATCTCCGAGCCCGTGGCTGCGGCGCCAGGCGCCGCCGAGATCATCGCGGCCCACCAGCCGCGCGCCGAGACGGCACGGCTGCGCGGCTTGGCAACGCCGGTGGCATTTCTCAGGCTGAACCTCGTCGCCCCGTCGTGAGCAACCGGTCGCCGCATACAATGCGACGACCGGCCCAACCCCGGTGCCAGCAACACCCGAGGCCCCTTTCAGGGCCGGTGTCGACAGTTCCCCAGATCAGCCGGCACTTGGCCAAGCTGACAGAGATTCATTCGAGGTCAGTTCGCAATATCACCAGGTGCATCGCCGCCATTCTTAATTGGGTCCATGTGACTAGCGTCACATGCAGTCAAGCTCGAAAGGGCAACAAATGCCGTCAGCACCAACACAAAGATCCTGGACATCCCGTTCTCCTGCTCGTCATGGAACCAAAACTAAAAGCCAATCATTTTGATGTCTGAAAGTTTGTAATATTTACATCATTTAATTGCCATTCTAGAGATTAATTTCAATCAATATTGAAGCTTGCGACTTCATGACATAAGCCCAGATTGCACATCTACTCCAATGAAAAGAACGCATGCTCTGCATGAAGGACATTCATTCCATTAGTACATCGGCTCTGCTGAGAAATGATGACAGCGGAGAGCTGCGCGGGCCCGGTGTGTCCGGTCTGATCGGCCCAGTTCACCGCCGGACGGAACGACCCGCTGGACATTTTCGCCGCCGCGGTAAATCTGTCGCCAGGACCGCACGAGCAAAGCCACGGCAGCGACCGTGCGGCCCTGCAATTGCCGGCTGACGCGCCGCACAGACCGAGGGCAAACCATGCGCGTGGCGATGTTCAGCACCAAGCCCTACGACCGGCGCAGCTTCGAGGTGCGCAACGCCGAGTTCGGGCATGAGCTGCATTTCCTGGAGCCGCGCCTAGGCCCGGAGACAGCACCGCTGGCCGCTGGCTTTCCCGCCGTGTGCCTGTTCGTCAACGATGCCTGCGACGCCGGCACACTCGAGCTTCTGGCCAACGGCGGCACCCGATTGGTGGCGCTGCGCTGCGCCGGCTTCAACCAGGTCGATCTCGCCGCGGCGACGCGGCTGGGGGTGCAGGTGGCCCGGGTGCCGGCCTACTCGCCGCATGCGGTGGCGGAGTTCACCGTGGGTCTGATCCTGACCCTCAACCGTCAGATCCACCGGGCTTACAATCGCACCCGCGACAACAATTTCGCGCTGGAGGGGCTGCTCGGCTTCGACCTTCACGGCAAGACCGTCGGCGTCGTCGGCACCGGCAAGATCGGCGCTCTGGTGGCGCGTACGCTGGGCCAGGGATTCGGGTGCCGGATCGTGGCCTACGACGTGGCTCCCGACGCCGAGCTCATCAGGCTCGGCGTGCACTACATGCCCGTGGCCGAACTGGCCGCCGAGGCCGATATCATCACCCTGCACTGCCCGCTGACACCACAGACCCATCACCTGGTGAACGAGGCGCTGCTGCAGGGAACCAAACCCGGCGTGATGATCGTCAACACCAGCCGCGGAGCGCTGGTCGAGGCCGAGGCGGTCATCGAGCGCCTGAAATCCGGCCACATCGGCTATCTGGCCATGGACGTGTACGAGCAGGAAGCCGACCTGTTCTTCGAGGACCTGTCGAACGAGATCATTCAGGACGACGCTTTCCAGCGTCTGCTCACCTTCCCGAACGTCCTGGTCACTGGCCACCAGGCTTTCTTCACCCGCGAGGCCCTGGCCGGCATCGCCGCGACGACGCTGGAGAACCTCACCGCCTTCGAGCAGGGCCGGCCCCTGGTAAACGCCGTGGAACCGGCGAGATTCACCGCCAGGAGCGGCTGACACTCGCCGTGGGCGAAATGTGTCTCAGATCACGAAATCGAAACTACGCCGACCTTCGCTCTCGATCGTCTGCGTCTCGGCCTCGCGACACAGATCCTCGATGCTGACCGCATCCAGCCGCGCCATCAGGTCGTGCTCGAGCTCCTCCCAGAACGGCCCGATCACGCGCATCCCCAGCGCCGATTCCGATACCGGCCCGTCCTCGCCCACCGGCTCCTCCAAGCCCTGCACGACGCGGACGATCTCGCCCACAGTGACCCGGCGACGCTCGCGGGCCAGACGATAGCCACCACGCGGGCCACGAACGCCCTTCAAGACACCGGCACGGACGAGCTGCTGCAGCACCTGCTCCAGGTAGCGTCGAGGCAACCCGAGGCGGCGAGCGATGTCCTGACTCTGCACGGGCTCCGCACCACCGTGATAGGCGACGTCGACGACAGCCTCCAGGGCCAAGGCAAGTTTCTTCGACGGCTTCAACATGAGCCTGCACCTCCTTTCAGGTAACGCCTGTCAGCGTACATTGGGCACTTCCAAGCCTGTCGAGCCGAAGCCTCCAGCTCCACGTGCAGTTTCGGTGCCATCTACCGAAATCTCGCCCCAAATCACCCGGGAGACGGGAGCGACGACCAGCTGCGCCACGCGCGTGGCGCGCACGACCACGTAGGGTACGCGGCCGAGATTGATCAAGATCACCCCGACTTCCCCGCGATAGTCAGCGTCTATCGTGCCGGGGCTGTTCAACACGGTGACGGCGTGGCGCAACGCCAATCCCGAGCGTGGCCGCACCTGCGCCTCGAAGCCCACCGGCAAAGCAAGGCGAATTCCAGTGGGTACCAGCGCATGCTCCATGGGCTGCAGGATGAGCGGCGCATCGGCCGGGATCGCGGCACACAGGTCGAGGCCCGCCGAGTGTGGCGTGGCGTAGGCCGGCAGCGGCAAGTCGGCCGCGTGCGGCAGGCGCTCGATGGCGATCCGCAGTTCATCCATCTGCCACTTCCGGCGCCAGACTGCCCGCGATTCGATGCGCGAGCCGGCGAGCCACTGCGAGCTTGTCGAGCTCCGGCCAGACCTCGCGCTCGCCCGTGGCAGTCAGCAGCATGATCCGGTTGCTGGCGCCACCGAACACGCCACTCCCCGGCGAGACGTCGTTGGCCAGGATCCAGTCGCAGCCCTTGCGGGTGAGCTTGGCGCGGGCCTGCTCCTCCAAATCGCCGGTCTCGGCGGCGAAGCCGATCACCAGCGCCGGGCGCTGCGCGTGCTGTCCCAGCGTGCGTAGGATGTCCGGGTTCTCGACCAGCTCCAGCACCGGCGGCGGCGCACCCGCTCGCTTCTTCATTTTGCGCCCCGGCGCCTGCGATGGCCGCCAGTCGGCTACGGCCGCAGCACAGACAGCGATCCGAGCCGGCAACGCCGCCTCGACCGCAGCCAGCATTTCCCGGGCGGAATCGACATGCACGGTGGAGACGTCAGGCGGGTCCGGCACGCCTACGGGCCCGCTCACCAGCGTCACCGCCGCACCGAGCTCGGCCAGCGCCCGGGCGATGGCATGGCCCTGGCGGCCCGAGGAGTGGTTGGAGAGATAGCGGACGGGATCGATGGCCTCCCGGGTCGGCCCGCTGGTCACCACGGCCCGCATGCCGGTCAGCGGCTTGGCCGTCGGCAGCAGGGCCGCCTCAATCGCCGCCAGGATCTCATGCGGCTCGGCCATGCGACCGGAGCCGACCTCCCCGCAAGCCATGTCGCCGGGGTTCGGCCCCACCATGCGGACGCCGTCTTGAATCAGCTGCGCCACGTTGCGTCGGGTCGCCGGGTGCGCCCACATCTGGGGATTCATGGCCGGTGCGATCAGCACGGGCTTGTCCGAGGCGAGCAGCAGCGTCGACGCCAGATCACCTGCGCCGCCCGTGGCCATCTTGGCCATCAGGTCCGCCGTTGCCGGTGCCACGACAACCAGGTCGGCCTCGCGCGACAGGCGAATATGCCCCATCTCAGCCTCGTCGGTGAGCGAGAACAGGTCCTGGTAGACCTTCTCGCCCGCAAGGCTGGCGACGGCCAGCGGCGTGACGAATTCCGCTGCGGCTTTCGTCAGCACGCAGCGGAAGGCGAGCCCACGCTCCCGCCCCCGCCGGATCAACTCCAGACATTTGTAGGCGGCAATGCCGCCACCGATGATCAGCAGGATCCGACTGGATTGCACTTCTAGCCTCGGCACGATCACGCCGACACGCATTGGCGTGCTACATGCAAAGTACGCGGTTAACGTGGAGATCGACAGGGGAAAAGCCCCGTCGAGACCTTCGCAGATGCGAGATCAGGCATGCGTCAACGCGGGAGATAACCAATAGGTATGATTGCCAAACCGCGAAGCGTCCGAAATCACGGCCGAGCGCGACGCCCATGGACTAGGAGGTGGGCGGCACCTCGTCGACGGGCGGGCGGCCGGCGACGGCGTCGCCCAGGCCCTGAAGCGCCCGGGCCAGCGCTTCCCCGTAGAAGGTGTACTCGACCAGCGCCAGCAAGGCCGAGCGCGGGCTGCCCTGCTGGCGCAGTTCGGCCATGCCTGCTGCAGCGCGGCGCACCATCACGCGAACATTGTCCACCGGCGGCACGGGACCACCGATGTCGGCATCGTCGAACGCCGCCAGGACGTCCGCCCGGAAGCTGGCCAGCACCGGCTCGGCCGGCCCGAGGTCTCCGACCTCGGCCAGCCGCGCCGCCGCCTGCTCGACCAGGAGGAGATAGCTCTGCAGCACGCGCAGAAAGCTGCTCAGACGAACCACCTCGACCGCGTTGCGCCGTCCCAGCACCGCCTCGGCATTGTACTGAGGCAGGCGCTCCTCGAGCAGGATGAGGTCGCGGACCAGGGCGACGGAGGATTCCGGCGCCCGCTCGCCCGACAGCCGCGGCCACCAAGCCGCAAAGGCCGTGCGGCAGCGGGCGAGAATGGTGCCGATTTGCTGCCGGGCCTGGTCACCCCCGTAGACGGGGAGAACCAGACGCGAGGCGGCAAGAGCCACCGCGGCACCGATCCCCGTCTCGTAGATGCGGGCCACCATGTCGGCAGGGCCGAAGCCGCCCAGCAGATGCAGCCCGACCACGACGGAAAAGCCGATCGCGGCGGCGCTGACCTCGTAGCGGCGCTGCGCCGTCAAGGCGCCCAGCATCTGCCCCAGGATGCACAGGCCGGCCAGGACCCACGGCTCGCCACCGAGCAGGGCCGCCAGCACGATGCCCAACAGGGCGCCGACACCGGTCCCGATCGTTCGGTGCCGGGCACGCAGTGCCGTCTCGCCGAAGCTGCTGCCGATGACCAGTATGACCGTCAACGTCGCCCAGTAGGCATGATCCAGGTGCAACCCGAAATCGAGCGCCGTGGTCGCCGCCGTCGCCACGAGCCCCTGGACCGCCACCCTCGTCGTCGGCAGCAGGCCGGGCCGCGCGG
>JBATRI010000487.1:0-5411 GCA_049292515.1 Geminicoccaceae bacterium | reverse complement strand
GTCCTGGACCTCCGCCGCTGGCACGCCGGCCGCCATCAGGGCCGCCACCGCCTCGGCGGCGGTGCGGGCGCCGGACCACGCCTCGATGGCGGCACGCAGGGTCCCTTCGTGCTCGAAACGCAGCGCGTCCGTGGCAAAGCGCGGATCGTCGACCAGATCGGGCCTGCCGACGACGCCAGCGAGACTTTTGAACAGCCGCGGATTGAGGACCGCCAGCACGAACTGGCCGTCGCGCGCCGCGAAGGCGCCGAACGGGGCCGAGATCGGGTGCCGGTTGCCAACCCGCTGCGGTGAGCGGCCGAGTGCCAGATAGCGGGCGACATTAAGCGGCTGCAGGGCCATCATCGCATCGAGCATGGCGATGTCGAGTTGCCGCCCCTGTCCGGTGCGCTCCCGCTCGTACAGGGCGGCCAGGATCGACCAGGAGCCGAACAACCCGGCCACCACGTCGCCGACCGCCTCGCCCAGCAGGGTCGGCGGCCCGTCCGGATCGCCGGTGGTGGCCATGATCCCGCTCATCGCCTGCACCACGATATCGTAGGCGGGGCGCTGCGCGTTGGGGCCGTCCTGGCCGAAGCCCGAGATGCTGGCATAGATCAGGCGGAGGTTGGCAGCGCACAGCGCCTCCGCACCGATGCCCAGCTTGGCGGCGACACCGGGGCGGAAGTTCTCCACCACGACGTCGGCCGCGCCTGCCAATGCCAGCGCCACCTCGCGGTGCTCGGACGTGGCGAGGTCGAGCACGATGCTGCGCTTGCCGCGATTGACCGCCGCAAAGATGGCGCTGGAGCCGTCGGCGCGGAACGGGCCGATCTGCCGGTAGTCGTCGCCCTGCGGCGGCTCGACCTTGAGCACGTCGGCGCCGAGGTCCGCCAGCAGGGCCGTGCAGTAAGGCCCCGCCAGCACGCGGGTGAAATCGAGCACCCGCACGCCATCGAGCGGCCGGCCCGCCTGGCTCACCCGAGAATGCCCGGCAGGTCGAGCCCCTGCTGGCGGGCGCAGTCCAGCGCGATCTCGTAGCCGGCATCGGCATGGCGCATGACGCCGGTGGCCGGGTCGTTCCACAGCACGCGCTCGAGGCGCTTGGCGGCCTCCGGCGTGCCGTCGGCCACGACGACCATGCCTGAATGCTGCGAGAAGCCCATGCCGACGCCGCCGCCATGGTGCAGGCTGACCCAGGTGGCGCCCGAGGCGCAGTTGAGCAGCGCGTTCAGGAGCGGCCAGTCGGAGACCGTGCCCGAGCCGTCGCGCATCGATTCGGTCTCGCGGTTGGGCGAGGCGACCGAGCCGGAATCGAGGTGATCGCGGCCGATGACGATCGGCGCCTTGAGCTCGCCCGAAGCCACCATCTCGTTGAAGGCCATGCCCAGCCGATGCCGGTCGCCGAGGCCCACCCAGCAGATACGCGCCGGCAGGCCCTGGAAGTGAATCCGCTCCCTGGCCATGTCGAGCCAGTTGTGCAGGTGCTTGTTGCCCGGCAGCAACTCCTTCACCTTGGCGTCGGTGCGGTAGATGTCCTCCGGGTCGCCGGACAGGGCGGCCCAGCGGAACGGGCCGACGCCGCGGCAGAACAGCGGGCGGATATAGGCCGGCACGAAGCCCGGGAAGTCGAACGCGTCCGCGATCCCCTCCTCCAGTGCCATCTGGCGGATGTTGTTGCCGTAGTCGACCGTCGGCACGCCGGCCTTGTGGAAGTCCAGCATGGCACGGACCTGGACCGCCATCGAGTGCTTGGCGGCCTTGGTGACACCGGCGGGGTCGGACTCGCGCCGGCCTTCCCACTCGGCCACCGTCCAGCCCTGCGGCAGGTAGCCGTTGACCGGGTCGTGGGCCGAGGTCTGGTCGGTGACGCAGTCGGGCCGGACGCCGCGGCGGAACAGCTCGGGGAAGACGTCGGCGGCATTGCCCAGCAGCGCTACCGAGATTGCCTTCCGGTCGGCCTTGGCTTTGGCCAGGATCGCCAAAGCGTCGTCGAGGTCCTTGGCCTGCACGTCGATGTAGCCGGTGCGCAGCCGGAACTCGATCCGGCTCTGCTGGCACTCGACGGCGAGGCACGAGGCCCCGGCCATGGTGGCCGCCAGCGGTTGCGCTCCCCCCATGCCGCCCAGGCCTGCGGTCAGGATCCAGCGGCCCTCGAGGTCGCCACCATAATGCTGGCGGCCCATCTCGACGAAAGTCTCGTAAGTGCCCTGCACGATGCCCTGGCTGCCGATATAGATCCAGGACCCGGCCGTCATCTGGCCGTACATCATCAGGCCCTTGCGATCGAGCTCGTTGAAATGCTCCCAGGTGGCCCAGTGCGGCACGATGTTGGAGTTGGCGATCAGCACGCGCGGCGCATCGGCATGGGTGCGGAAGACACCCACCGGCTTGCCCGACTGGACCAGGAGAGTCTGGTCGGCCTCGAGCTTGCGCAAGCTGGCGACGATCTGGTCGAACGCGTGCCAGTCGCGTGCCGCCCGGCCGATGCCACCATACACCACCAGCTCCTCCGGCCGCTCGGCGACGTCGGGGTCGAGATTGTTCATCAGCATCCGCAACGGCGCCTCGGTCAGCCAGCTCTTGGCCGACAGCTCGGTGCCGTGGGCTGCGCGGATCACGCGGCTGTTGTCGAGACGGGTCATCGGTCGCTCCTCGCGAAGTCCAGGCAGGCATTCAGGATCTGGGTCAGCACGGCGCGCATCGGCGCCGCATGGTCGGTGTCGTAGTCAGGCGGCCAATCGCCCTGGCTCACGTCAGGCATGGGCTCAGCCAGGTAGGTGCGGCAGGCGAGCTCCATCTGCACGGCATGCACGCCGGTCTCCGGGCGGCCGTAGGCGCGGGTGATGAACCCGCCCTTGAAGCGGCCGTTGGCGACGTGGTCGAATTCGGATGCCGCGGCGATGCCCTCGATCGCCGCCTGCAGCGCAGCGGCGCAGCTGGCGCCGCTGTTGGTGCCGAGGTTCATGGCCGGCAGTGTGCCGTCGAACAGCCGCGGGATCACCGAGCGGATCGAGTGGCAGTCGTAGAGGACCACGGTCGGGTGCGACTCGCGCAGGCGGGCAAGCTCGGCAGCGATGGCGGCGTGATAGGGCTCGAAATAGGCTGCGCGCCGGGTTGCGATCTCGGCTGCATCGGGTGCTTCACGCCACAAGGGCTCGCCGTCGAACGTCGTGGTTGGGCACAGCTCGGTCGTGGCCTGGCCCGGGTAGAGGGACACGCCTGACGGGTCGCGATTGACGTCGATGATCGTGCGCGAGATCGCGGTGCGCACGATGGTGGCGTCGAGATCGGCGGCGAAGTCGTAGAGCCGGTCGATCCACCAGTCGGCGTCCTTGCGGGCACGCCACGGCGAGACCAGCCGGCCTTCGTACTCGGCCGGGATGGTGGTGCCGGTATGCGGCAGGCTCACGAGGAGCGGTGCGCTCCCCCGCCTCACCGTCAGCCAGGGGGTCATGCCGTCACCTTGGGCAGTGCCACGGCCGCCACCGCGCCGCTCAAGGCGCCGCTGGCGACGATGCCGGCCGCGGCCTCGATGTCGGGGGCGAAGTGGCGGTCGTCCTCGAGCGTCGGCACCTGCGCCCGCAGCAGCGCGCGCGCTGCCTCGAGCGGCGCGCTGGAGTGCAGCGGCAGGTGGAAGTCGAGCGCCTGTCCGGCGGCCAGGAGCTCGATCGCCAGCACGTTCATGGTGTTGCCGGTCATCTCCAGCAGGCGGCGCGCACCGTGCGCCGCCATCGAGACGTGGTCCTCCTGGTTGGCCGAGGTCGGGATCGAATCGACGCTGGCCGGGTAGGCACGCTGCTTGTTCTCCGAGACCAGGGCCGCCGCCGTTACCTGCGGGATCATGAAGCCCGAGTTCAGGCCGGGGCGGGGCGTCAGGAAGGCCGGCAGGCCGGACAGTGCCGGGTCGGTCAGCATGGTGATCCGCCGCTCGGCGATCGAGCCGATCTCGCACACGGCCAATGCGATGATGTCGGCCGCGAACGCCACCGGCTCGGCGTGGAAGTTGCCGCCGGAGAGCGCCTCCTCGGTGTCGGCGAAGATCAGCGGGTTGTCGGAGACGCCATTGGCCTCGGTCGCCAGGGTCGTGGCCGCCTGCCGCAGGATGTCCAGCGCCGCGCCCATGACCTGCGGCTGGCAGCGCAGGCAGTAGGGGTCTTGGACGCGCGGGTCGTCCTGACGATGGGAATCGCGGATCGGCGAGCCCATCATCAGCGCCCGCAGGGCAGCGGCAGTCTCGATCTGGCCCTTGTGCCGGCGCAGCGCGTGGATGCGCGCATCGAACGGCGTGTCGGAGCCGCGCGCGGCGTCGGTGCTGAGCGCACCCGTGACCAGCGCCGCCTCGAACAGCGTCTCGGCCGCGAACAGGCCCGCCAGCGCGTAGGCGGTCGAGAACTGCGTGCCGTTCAGCAGCGCTAGCCCCTCTTTGGCGCCGAGGACCACGGGCTCGAGGCCAGCTTGCTCCAGCGCCAATGCGGCGGGCTGGCGGCCTTCTACCGTATCGATGGAGCCGACCCCAATCATCGCTGCCGCGAGATGCGACAGCGGTGCGAGGTCGCCCGACGCGCCGACGGAGCCCTGGCAGGGGATCACCGGCGTCAGGCCACGGGCGAGCATCGCCTCCATGAGCTGCAGCGTCGGCCGACGGATGCCCGAGGCGCCCTGACCCAGGCTCGCGAGCTTGAGCGCCATCATCAGCCGCACCACCGGCACCGGCATCGGGGCGCCGACGCCGGCCGAGTGGCTGAGGACGATGTTGCGCTGGAGCGTGCCCAGCTCGTCGGAGGCGATCCGCACCATGGCCAGCTTGCCGAAGCCGGTGTTGATCCCGTAGACGGGCTCGCCCTTGGCCAGGATGCGCCCGACCGCGGCCGCGCTGGCCTCGACTTTGGGCCAGGCCTCGGCCGCCAGCACCGGCGCCGCACCCTCATACACCCGGCGCCACGCGGCGAGGCTGACCTCGCCCGGAATCAACGTCTCCGTCATGACCGCTCCCATGCTCATGCCCCTGCCGGCAGCATGCGACCCTGGCGGACGCGCGCGTGCAGCGGGTTGAATCCCATCCGGTAGACCAGCTCGGCCGGCCGCTCGATGTCCCAGAGCGCGAGATCGCAGCTCTTGCCGGCCTCCAGCGTGCCGACCTCGCCCAACCGGCCCAGCGCCCGCGCCGCCTCGCGCGTCACGCCGGCCAGGCACTCGGCCACGGTGAGGCGGAACAGGGTGGCGCCCATGTTCATGGTCAGCAGCAGCGAGGTCAGCGGCGAGGTGCCGGGGTTGCAGTCGGTGGCCAGGGCCAGGTGCACGCCGTGCCGACGGAACGCCTCGACCGGCGGCTGCTGGCGCTCGCGGATGAAGTAGAAGGCGCCCGGCAGCAGCACCGCCACCGTGCCGGCGGCAGCCATGGCGGCCACCCCGGCCTCGCTGGTGTACTC
>JBATRI010000486.1:0-2831 GCA_049292515.1 Geminicoccaceae bacterium | reverse complement strand
GGGTCGGTGCGAGGCCCTGCGCGCGCAGCGGCCAAAGAAAGCCGGAAGCGCCGGTGGTCAGCGCGGCGCCGGCCGTGGCGGCCCCGGCCAGGAGCAGGGTACGGCGGGACTGCGGGGTTCGGGTCATCTGGTCTCTCCTCTCGTGCGTGGCGGGCCGATGCGCCTGCCTGGCCATGCTCCCGAGTTCGGGCGTCGCGAGTCGCGACGTTTCTGCGCAACGACATCATTGATGTAGGTCACGGAAGCGCACGCTGAACCGTATCGGCGGATTCGTGACCGTGCGGGTGGCGTGGGCGGGGTGCCCGACCGCTACGCCGTCCGCTCCTCCGCCAGCCCCAGCTCGGCTGCCGTCTCGGCGCGCAGCACGAACTTCTGCACCTTGCCGGTGACCGTGGTCGGGAAGCCGTCGACGATGCGGATGTAGCGCGGCACCTTGTAATGGGCGATCCTGCCCTCGCAGAAGGCGCGGATCGCGGCCTCGTCGACCGACATGCCGTCCTTGAGGATGATCGCCGCGCACAGCTCCTCGCCGTATTTGCTGTCCGGCACGCCGAAGCACTGCACGTCGCGGATGGCCGGGTGGGCGTAGAGGAACTCCTCGACCTCGCGCGGGTAGATGTTCTCGCCGCCGCGGATCACCATGTCCTTGATCCGGCCGACGATGTTGCAAAATCCTTCCGCGTCAATGGTGGCGAGGTCGCCGGTGTGCATCCAGCGGGCGGGGTCGATCGCCTCGGCGGTGCGCTGGGGGTCGTCCCAGTAGCCGCGCATCACCGAGTAGCCGCGCGTGCACAGCTCGCCGGGCGTGCCGCGGGGGACGATGCGGCCGTGCTCGTCGACGAGCTTGACCTCGAGGTGCGGGTGGATGCGGCCGACGGTCGAGACGCGGCGGTCGAGCGGGTCGTCGTGCGCGCTCTGAAAGCTGACCGGGCTGGTCTCGGTCATGCCGTAGCAGATGGTGACCTCCGCCATGTGCATCTCGCTCACGACCCGGCGCATGACCTCGATCGGGCAGGGCGAGCCCGCCATGATCCCGGTGCGCAGGCTGCTGAGGTCGAACGAGCCGAACTCGGGGTGGCCGAGTTCGGCGATGAACATGGTGGGCACGCCGTAGAGCGCGGTGCAGCGCTCCTCGTGCACGGTCTGCAGCACCGCCAGCGGGTCGAACCCGGCGCCGGGATAGACCATGGCCGAGCCGTGGGTGATGCAGGCGAGGTTGCCCAGCACCATGCCGAAGCAATGGTAGAGCGGGACCGGGATGCAGACCTTGTCCTCGGGACCCAGCCGCTGGCCCTCGCCGATGAAGAAGCCGTTGTTCAGGATGTTGTGGTGTGAGAGCGTCGCCCCCTTGGGCGCACCGGTGGTGCCGCTGGTGAACTGGATGTTGATCGGATCGTCGAACTGCAGCCGGCCGGCCAGCTCGACCAGGCGCGCGCGCTGGGCGCCGGTCGCGAGGGCCGCCACCTCGGCGAAGGGCATGGTGCCCGGGCCGTGGCCGCCGATCTGGATCACCGTCTCCAGCTGCGGCAGGCGAGCACTCCGCAGCCTGCCGCCATGGTGGCCCGCCAGCTCCGGGGCGAGCTCGCCCAGCATGGCCAGATAGTCGCTGCTCTTGAAGCTGGTGGCCGTCACCAAGGCGCGGCAGCCGACCTTGTTCAGCGCGTACTCAAGCTCGTGGGTGCGGTAGGCGGGGTTGATGTTGACCAGGATCAGGCCAGCTTTGGCGGTGCCGAGCTGGGTTACCACCCATTCGGCATTGTTGGGCGACCAGATGCCGACCCGGTCGCCGGGCTCGAGCCCCAGTGCCAGGAGGCCCGCGGCAAATGCATCGACGCGCTCCTGCAGCTCGGCATAGGTCCAGCGCACCTCCTGCTCGCGCACCACCAGCGCATCGCGCTGGGCCCAGCGCTGGACGGCGCGGTCGAAATGCACGCCCAGGGTCTCTCCCAGCAGCGGCACATCGGACGCGCCGTGAACGTAGCTCAGCCCGCCAGTCATCGGCCCTTCCCCTCTGCATCGACCGGGCACCGGTGTGCTGTCGGGAGGTCGAACGCGGACCCGACCGGCGGGCTCGGCGTCCGCGGCCGAGGCCGGCAATGCCCGTTGCCGCGCGCCTGACCGCAGCCCGCCCTTGCATGGATGCCCCCCTGGCCCCGTTGCCCGAAGCCTTCTGATCCACCGACGATGCCACACTCGGCCGCGGGTGCCAATCGCGGAGGAAAAGACGGCGGTGCCGCCCGGATCGGCGCGGCTGGTTCGCCTGGAAGCCGATCTCGATCACGTTGACCAAGATGGCCGGCCGTTGCTACGCCCACCTGGCGATCATGGCCCCGAAACACTGGAATCGACTTGAACATCGTCGACGTGATCGTTCCGATATTTCTCTGGCCACCACTCTACATCATTACTGTCGTCGCCGGCGCGTGTAGCATGGGTGGCATACTGGCTTGGCTGACCGTGCACGTCGTGCTGCGGCCCGGACAGGACTGGTCGCCGCAACCCACAGTCTATTCGGCCGTGATCGGATTGTTCTCGCTGCTGCTGTCGTTCAACGCGTACGACACGTGGCGACGCAACGAGGTCGCCATATCATCACTGTTCAAGGAAACGCAGGAGATTGCGGCCATGCCGCCACTGTTGAGCGCGCTCGAGAGCAGTGGACACGGTGGCGCGGCGGAGGCCCGGCAGCATCTGGCCGATTACGTGAAGCTGTCGCTCGCCGAAGAGTGGGCCGCGCACAACACGGCAGGCAGCGTGGCCGCCGGCGCGGCGCTGGACCGAATTCGCGCGGTCGCGGCAGCCGGCCTGACCGCCGGCGGACAGGCCACAAC
>JBATRI010000485.1:0-18382 GCA_049292515.1 Geminicoccaceae bacterium | reverse complement strand
CAGCATGGCGTCGCGGCCGCCGAACGCGACCGGGCGATCGTCGGTGCCGAGGTAGCTCGTGATCAGGCCCTCAGCACCGGCGCGAAAGGCGGCGGGGGCGAGAGGGGCGATGCCGAAGCGGTCGAGGAGGGAGCTGGTGAAGGGGCGGTGGGGTTGGGGGGCTCCGGACTTTGCCAGCAATGCGCGCAAGTGGCCCTCAAGTAAGGAAATGAATTCACTCGGCTGCGCATAGTTGTTGATGCCCGTGGCACGGCCAAAGAATTGTTTCACGGCTGTATATTGGGCGCGCCTGGCGTCCAAGTCGGGCGCGTCGAGGTCGATCTGCGGCGTGGCAGTGCGGCGGTAGAGCAGCATATGCGGTGGTTTGGCCGCATTACGCGCGTCCTCGTACTCCCATTCGGTGCCGGACGCCCACTGCCGGCCATCGAGCTCGAACGGCGAGCCCAGCCGCGACCAGAGCATAACGATGACGATGTCGCACTCGGACGGCTTGCCTTTGATCCAGTTTACCGAGTCCTGAGGTACACGAATCGCGTCCAGCGGTGTGGGCGCATCGGGATTGTCCCAGCGCACCAGCTCCAGATTGCAGGCGGAGGCGATGCCGGGATCGTTGCGAAGTCTGGCGTCGATCAGTTCAGCTGCGAGGCGCCGCTCTTCGAGCACGTCGCCGGGGGACGAGAGAAATATCCGGACGCGTCTGCGCTGATCGATTGGCGCCATCTTTTATCCGCGAATAATTGCGTGCGAGTGGAACCGGCTCGGGGGCCAGTGTCAACCGTTTGGGCGATCCTAGAGGACCCCACCCCGGCCTGCCCCCGCATTGCGGGAGGCGGAACTCCGGTGACCGCCTCAGCCAATACCCGCTAGCGGTGGGCGCCCGAGGGAGGCCTCGCGGCCTTCCTCGGATTCTTCGCCGCTTCGGCCTGGCCCGGCCCGCTGCCGCTCGACGTCGTCCCGGAGGCAGCAGCCCGCCACGTGGTTCGTGACGAGGCCCATGGCCGGCATGCACCAGCCAGAACCCGACCTTGTCAACGGGCCGCCAGGGGATCCGGCGTGGCGAACAGGTTTGCAACGAATGGCGATTCGTGACGTTGTAACTCCAAGGTGAATTTCTGACGCCTTTGTGATCGAGATCCGGCAGTTGCAGGCACAACCCTTGCTCGCCGTACGGATTGGGTTGCGACGGCGAGCCGGGAGGGCGTTGCGATGAAGCTGATGGAGCGAAAAAGCGAGACGGGAAAGTCGGGGTGTCGTGCTCGAACAGCGCTGCACCGCTGGCGACCGAGGCGGGTGCTGGGCATGCTGCTAGTGGCGCTGAGCTGCATGGCATCGGGCGACGAGCTCGCTGCCCAGAGCATCGCGGCACCGGGCCGGCAAGCAGGTGAGCTCGAACGCATTCAGATGCACAGCAACCGTCTGCGCGGGGTGCCGTACCGGTCGACGCTGCAGGCAGGCGACAGCCCCGATCCAGCCAGGTTCACCCTCAAGCCGGCAAGGCAGATCGCCCTCGACGGTGAGCCCGGGGTCAATGTGGGCGGCAATGTCTATCCGATCGACATCGCGGGCGACGGCAAGTTTGGCTTCGTCCACTTCAACGGCTACCGCGTGCTCCGAGCGTACGGTCCGGACGGGGAGAAGCTCTGGCAGGTGGACAACCCTGATGGTCGCGTGCACCGCTCGCCCGCGCACCGCGATACCATGGCCGTCTTCGACACCGACGGCGATGGATCGCAGGAGATCGTGCACTGCTGGAGCTCCGAGAATGCGCAGCTCCTGATTCTGCGCGACGGCGCGTCCGGCAGGGTGCGCAAGAGCGTGGTCGTGCCCGGCCAGCGGGCCAACTCCGAGTGCCAGCTCGCGGCATTCACCTTCGAGGGCGCCTCACGACCGACGGTTCGCATTCTCGTCGGCGGCCGAGCCTCGACGGGCGCGGGCTGCACCTGGAACTACGCCGACACGTCCTCGTACATCACGGCCTTCGATGTCGACCTCAGCCTGGCGTGGACGGCGACCACCTGCGATGCCGGGCATTACATGTGGCCCGTGGACGAGGACGGCAATGGCCTGGCCGAGGCCGTCTTCGTCGGCAAGTATCTCTACAACGGGGCCGGGCTGCGGCTCTGCACGCTGCCGAACTTCGGCGCCGATCATGTGGACTCGATGGTCGTGGCGGACCTCGACCCCGACCTTGACGGGCTCGAGGCCATGGTGGTCGGTGCCAACAACACCCGACTCTACCGGGCCAAGAGCTGCACGGCGCGCTGGTCCATCCCGACGAGCCGGGTCAGCAACGCCCAGCAGGTGTCCTACGCGCGCATGCGCGATGCGAGCGGCCCGATCGACAGCCTGATCGTCACCACGAAGCTCAACACCGGCGTCTACGGGCCGCCGATCTATCCCCTGGTCGCCTATGCCCTGTCGATGCGGGGCGCCGTCGTCAGCCAGTACAAGGAGACCTACGACGACAGCTTCCTTCTGGTCGCGCCGCCGATCCAGAATGCCAACCTCGACGGTGCCGCCACGTCGGAGGATCGGCTCACCAGCTTCGGTCAGGTCGTGGACGCGGCCGGCGAGAGGCGGCTGACCGTGGACTGGTACTGGAACCTGCAGGAGCTGACCGGCGAGGAGAAGGCCGCGAGCGACCCCGCCACCAAGTGGACGCGCACGCCGTTCGCCTTTGACCTCGACAATGACGGTCGCGACGAGCTCGTCACCTGGGGACGCCACAAGCTCGTCGTCGGCACGCTGGCGACGCCCTAGATCGCATGCCCATCCGGTCGAGGCCGGGGCGGGCGGAGGTGGCCCAGTGCGTCACCGCCCGACCTCCTCGCGGATGCAGCAGCCCTCGACGTGGTCGTTGACGAGGCCCACGGCCTGCATGAAGGCGTAGACGGTGGTCGGGCCGACGAAGCTCCAGCCGCGGCGGCGCAGCTCCTTGCTGAGGGCGGTGGATTCCGGGGTCTGGGCGAGGGTGCGCAAGGTCGCCCAGTCGAGCGTGGCGGGCCGGGTCGAGGGCTCGGGGGTGTAGCGGGCGACGAAGGCGGCAAGCGAGCCTTCGGTGGCGCGCAGCTCCAGCACGCGGCGGGCGTTGTTGAGGACGGATTCGATCTTGCCGCGGTGGCGGACGATGCCGGCGTCGCCCTGCAGGCGGGTGACGTCCTCGGGGCCGAAGCGGCACAGGGATTCGGCGTCGAAGTTCGCGAAGGCGCGGCGGAAGTTCTCACGCTTGCGCAAGATGGTGAGCCAGGAGAGGCCGGCCTGGAAGCCTTCGAGGCATAGCTTCTCGAACAGATAGCGGTCGTCACCGGTGGGCCGGCCCCATTCCTGGTCGTGGTAGGCAAGATAGAGGGGATCGTTGCCGTGCCAGCGGCAGCGCAGCCGCCCGTCCGCGCCAATCAGCAAGCCTTCCGGCACCGTGTCCATCGCCGTCTCCGTCGCCCCCGCTGGCGCCGGCCAGTCTAGCGGCGGCGGCGGTCGTTGTATGCAGATGGGAACCGGGCGGATATTCGGGCGTTTCCACGTTCACCGAGCCCGGCCTAGAGTCGCGGGCCGCATCATCCTGGGCTGAAGAGTGCCGCGATGTCGATCCTCCCCCCCTCGCCGCGTGACGCGGATACCGGCATCGCCGGGCTCGACAACGTGCTGCGGGGCGGGCTGGCGCGCGACAGCGTGTTCCTGGTCGAGGGCAGCCCGGGGACGGGCAAGACCACGATAGCACTGCAGTTCCTGCTGGCAGGGGCGGCGCGGGGCGAGCGCGGGCTTTATGTCACGCTGTCGGAGACCGAGAAGGAGCTGCGCGCCGGGGCGGCGTCGCATGGCTGGATGCTGGGCGAGCATGTGGACGTGTTCGAGCTGGTGCCGCCGGAAAGCCTGCTCGACCCGGCGCAGCAGCAGAGTCTGCTGTACTCGTCCGACCTCGAGCTCGGCGAGACGACGCGGCAGATCTTCGAGGCGGTCGACCGCACGGAGCCGGCGCGGATCGTGCTCGACAGCCTGTCGGAGATCCGGCTGCTGGCGCAGAGCTCCTTGCGCTACCGGCGGCAGATCCTGGCGTTGAAGCATTATTTCGCCCAGCGTGGGATGACGATCCTGCTGCTCGACGACCTCACCGCCGACGCGCAGGACAAGACGGTGCACAGCGTGGCGCACGGGGTGATCCGGCTCGAGGAGCTGGCGCCGAGCTACGGGGCGGAGCGCCGGCGGCTGCGGGTGGCGAAATATCGCGGGCGGGCGTTTCGCGGCGGCTACCACGATTTCGTCATCGCCGCGGGCGGGGTCGCGGTGTTCCCGCGGCTGGTGGCGGCCGAGCATCGGGTACCCTTCGTGCGGGCCCCGCAGTCGAGCGGCATCGCCGCACTGGATGCGCTGCTGGGCGGCGGGGTTGAGCGCGGCTCGAGTGCGGTCATCCTAGGGCCGGCGGGGACGGGCAAGTCGCTGCTGACACTGCAGTTCGTGGCGGCGGCGGTGGGCCGTGGCGAGCGGGCGGCGGTGTTCATCTTCGACGAGGAGCTGGGTCTGCTGGTCGACCGGGCGGGCCAGCTGGGGATCGATCTCGAGGCCATGGTCACCGCCGGGCAGCTGCGGCTCGAGCAGATCGACGCCACCGAGCTGTCGCCGGGCGAGTTCGCCCACAAGGTCCGCGCTTGTGTCGAGGGCGGCGGGGTCAGCACGGTGGTGATCGACAGCCTCAACGGCTACCAGGCGGCGATGCCGGACGAGGGCGCCTTGATCCTGCACATGCACGAGTTGCTGCAGTTCCTCAACCGGCACGGGGCCACGACCTTCCTGACCATGGCGCAGCACGGACTGGTCGGCGACATGAAGACGCCGGTCGACGTGACCTATCTCGCCGACACGGTGGTGCTGCTGCGCTATTTCGAGGCCTACGGCCGGGTGCGGCGGGCGATCTCGGTGATCAAGAAGCGGATGAGCGCCCACGAGGACACGATCCGCGAGTTCCGGGTCGGCCCGCGGGGAATCGGCCTGGGCGAGCCGCTGATCGGCTTTCAGGGGATCCTGCGCGGCGTGCCGCTGTTCGTGGGCGACGACCCGGCGCCGTTCGAGACGGTGGCGGACTGACGTGAAAGGCGGGCCCTACTCCGAGCGGGTGCTGGTGCTGACCCCGATGGGCCGGGACGCCGTCATCGCGGTCGCGCTGCTGACCGAGGCCGGGCTCGCCGCGAAGGCGGTGGCCGACCCGGCGCAGCTGACCCAGGCGCTGGACGAGGGGGCGGCGGCCGTGCTGGTGGCCGAGGAGGCCATTGCCGTGGCCGGCCACGAGCCGCTGGCCGAGTGGCTCGCGCGCCAGCCGGCCTGGTCCGACCTGCCGATCATCCTGCTCACCCACCATGGCGGCGGGCCCGAGCGCAACCCGGGTGCGGCCCGCCTCGCGGCGCTGTTGGGCAACGTCACCTTCCTCGAGCGGCCGTTCCACCCGACGACGCTGGTCAGCGTGGCGAGCACGGCGCTGCGCGGGCGGCGCCGGCAGTATGAGACTCGGGCGCATCTGCAGGAGGTGGGCGAAGCCGAGGCGCGGCTGCGCGTGGCGTTGAAGGCCGGCCGGCTGGGCTCGTGGATCCTCGACCTCGCGACCACCGAGCTCAGCTGCACCGAGCGCTGCAAGGCCATCTTCGGCCGGGTGCCGGAGGCGCCGTTCACCTATGCCGAGCTGTGCCAGAGCCTGCCGGAGGACGACCGGGCGGCCTTGGCGGCGGGGATGGCCCGGGCGGTCGCAACGGGTGCAGACTACGAGGCGGAGCATCGGGTTCTCTGGCCCGACGGCAGCGTGCATTGGGTGGAGATGCGCGCCCGGGTGGGCGGCGGTGCCGACGGCACGGCGGGCCAGCTCATCGGCGTGGCCCTGGACACCACGGAGCGCAAGCGGGTCGAGCAGGTGCTGGAGACGCGGGTCGCGGAGCGCACGGCCGATCTGGCGGCCAGCGAGCGGCGTTTCCGGGCGGTGTTCGACAGCGCCTTCCAGATGGCGGTGCTGACGCAGCTGGATGGACGGGTGGTGCTGGCCAACCGCACCGCCCTGGACATGATCGGCCGCTCGCTCGACGACGTGATCGGCCTGCCGATCTGGGAGACGCCGTGGTGGGGGGCGACGCCGCGCGAGGCACGGCGGCTGAGCGGCGAGTTCCCACGCGCCGCAGCGGGCGAGTTCGTCCGCTACGAGGCCGAGCTCAAGCTGCAGCCGAACGACGCGCGGGTGCTGGACTTCTCGCTGAAGCCGGTGCTGGACGATGTCGGGGCGGTCGTGCAGGTGGTGGCCGAAGGGCGCGACATCACCGACCTCAAGCGCACCGAGGCCTCCCTGCGCCAGTCGCAGAAGCTGGAATCGATCGGGCAGCTTACCGGTGGCGTGGCTCACGACTTCAACAATCTGCTGATGGCGGTGGTAGCCAATCTCGACATCGTGCAGCGGCGGGTCCGCGGCGACCCGAAGCTGCTGCGCCTGGTCGAGGGGGCGATCCAGGGGGCGCAGCGCGGGGCGGCCCTGACCCAGCGGCTGCTGGCGTTCGCGCGGCGCCAGGACCTGCAGCCGCAGGTGGTCGACGTGCCGGGTCTGGTGCTGGGCATGCAGCGCCTGTTGGAGCAGTCCCTGGGACCGCAGATCCGGATCTCCATCGAGGATGTCGAGTCGAGCCCGGTACTGGTCGATCCCAATCAACTGGAGCTTGCGGTTCTCAATCTGGCGCTGAACGCCCGCGACGCGATGCCGGACGGCGGTACGATCACCATTCGCTTCGACGAGCTGGAGGTCGCCGCGGCGACGGCGGGGCTGGAGCCGGGCTCGTACCTGCGCCTGCGCGTCATCGATACCGGAGACGGCATGGACGAGGCCACCTTGCGCCGTGCCGTCGAGCCGTTCTTCTCGACCAAGGGCGTAGGCAAGGGGACCGGGCTCGGGCTGTCGATGATCCATGGCCTCGCCGTCCAGTCCGGCGGCGCCCTGCGCCTGGCCAGCCAACCCGGCAGCGGTACAACGGCCGAACTGCTGCTGCCGTTGACCTCGGCGGTGATCGAACCAACCGAGCAGAGCGACCCCAGAGAGCCAGAGATGACGTCAGCCACCATTCTCGTCGTCGACGATGATGCGCTCGTCGCCATGAGCACTGCGATGATGCTCGAGGATCTCGGGCACCAGGTGATCGAGGCCAATTCCGGCCAGGATGCGCTCGACGTGCTGAAACAGGCCCGGGCCGTCGACCTGCTGCTGACCGACCATGCCATGCCGGGCATGACGGGCATGGAGCTGGCCCAGCGGGCGCGGACACTGCGCCCGGAGCTGCCGATCCTGCTGACGACCGGCTATGCCGAGCTTCCGGGCGGGGTCGGTATCCCCTTGCCGCGGCTCACCAAGCCGTACCAGCAAGCTCAGCTCGCCGCCGAACTCGCGAAGCTGCTGCCGCTTCAGGCCCGATGACGGCGTAGCCGACCGAAGCTGCCCACGCCTGGCCTGGGCTTCAGGAGGTGGGGCCGATAGGCCAGCTCTGCTCGAATTTGCGTCCCTTGGTATCCTCGACGTCGACCACCATGGCCGCCGGCGTCGTGGGGACAAAGGAGAAGGTGAACGCCGGGTCCTCGGAGATCGAGATATCGCCCTCGATCTCCAGCACCGTCGTATCGCCGTAACGTACCGTCACCAAGCGGATATAGTCCGGGGGAATCCAGTGGCGGGTGAGCTGGTCGATCTGCATCCCGGTATAGTTGGGATGGCTGATCAGCAACTGCGCCTCGTTCACCGCCCCTGGAGCAAATGCACTCATGGGCTTGAGCTGCATCTTGCCAAGGCGGGCCATCGCCACCTCCTTGTCTTTCAAGGCAGGCGCCGAGCAGCCGCCGGCGGCCTTGATGAACCGCTCGACGACGTAGAGCTGGCCATCGGAGGTCTCGGCCACCGCATGCAGATTGGTATAGGCGTTGACGCGGACCCGCGTGCCGATCGTCGCGTTGCCGCTTTCCGGAAACAGATGAAACACTCCGGCTACTGGGGCCGGATTCTCATCGACGATCAGATGCACGGTCTTGATGTAGCGGTCAGGCGTCTGCGGCATCAGCGCCTTGACGGTGACCGGCACCGTCGCCGCGTCCATGGCCCGCTTGGGGGCTTCCAGAGCCAGAATGGCCGAGCCGTCCTGGAGCTCCCGGCCCTCGAACAGGCTTTCCCGGATGGAATCCCACGTCTCTTCCGCGACAGCCGGCGCCACCTGCGCCATCAGAGCCACCACCGCACACGCCATCGCCTGGAGACGCATCAGCCATTCCCTGCTGTTGTGGCCGTCAGCATAGCCGCGAATGGTGGCGCGCAGAAGAAAGATTGCGGCGGTCGGGCTCGACAGGAGCTGCGGCCCGCCGCCTCGACGGAGGCGGCGGGCCGTCGCCTCAAGTGCCGCGCCGCACCATACGATAGCCGATCAGGAGAACGATCGACCCAGCGACGGCGATCAGCAGGCTGGGGAAATTCACCCCGGTAACCGGGCCGAAGCCCATGGCGCTGCCGATGAACCCGCCGATCACCGCACCCACGATGCCGATCAGGATCGTGACGAAGATTCCACCGGGATCACGCCCCGGCATCAAAAGTTTGCCGATCGCACCCGCGATCAGCCCCAACACGATCCAAGCGATGATACTCATCCAACCCTCTATCCGTTCCGTCGCGTCACCGCTGCCGTCTGGTGGACCAGCACCTCACTCCCACTCGAGCTCGGTATAACTGGCGGTCACATTGCGGGCATGGTTCTCGTCTGCCAGAAGCCACCGCTGCCCGGTCGGCAGCGACAGATCCTCAACGGCCTGGTCCAGGGTCCGGTTCCGCTTGAGCTCCGCGCGCACGCCGTCGCGAAGGCTTTCCAGATAGATGCGCTCGGCCACGGCGGCATCGGGCCAGGGGGCGCTGGCCGGCCCGTGCCCCGGCACCACGCGCGCGGCCGGGACGCGCTCCAGCGCATCGAGCACGGCAAGCCAGCCCAGGAGGCTGCCGTCGACGACCGGGATGCGCTCCATGAAGACGAGATCGCCGGCGAACAGCGTCCCCGTCCTGCGGTCGAGAACGGTGAGGTCGGTGTTGGTGTGGGCCGTCGGCCAGGCGCGCAGCTCCAGGTCGCGACCGCCGAGATCGATGATGGCGGTGTCCTGGACGCCTTGCGTCGGTGGCAGCAGCTCGGTGCCGGCGAAGCTCGGCCCCAGCAAGGTACGGAGATTGGCCAGATAGTAAGGCCCCGCCTCGGCAAGGCGGTCGCCCAGCTTCACGTGGCCGACAATGACGGCCCCGGTTGCGCTGAAGGCGACGTTGCCGAGCAGATGGTCGGGATGGACGTGGGTATTGACGATATGGCTGATCGGGAGGTCGGTCCGCGCACGGATAGCGTCCAGCAGCTCCCTGCCCTCCTGCCGACTGCTGCCGGTGTCGATGACGGCCACACTGCGCGCGCCGATCACGAAGCCGAGATTGGCGATGTCGCCGGCATTCTCCGTCGTGAACTCCTCATGGCGCCCAGCGTGCACGAACACGCCTGGCGCCACCTCGCTCACCTCGAGAGCGGCCGCATCGGCGGTGGCGCCAGCCCATAGCAGGAGGCAGGCTGCGCCGGCCGCCGACGCGGCCCACGTCACTGCGAGACCAGCTGACGCAGCTCCGCCAACGCCTCGTTGGCTTTCGCGACCTTGTTCCAGCTGTCGGTGACCACCCGCTGGCGGGCGGCCGCCTGAACGTCGAGCTGACCGAGCTCGCCCTTCATCGCCGCCAGTTGCGGCTCCAGGGTCGCCGCCTCCTTCTGCAGCTGCTCGACCTTGTAAGCGGCGTCGCGCACCTCGGCGTCGTAAGCCGCCAGTGCCTGCTCGCGCTCGCCCAGCACCTTCAGTCTTTCGTTGATCCGGCTCTGGATCGCCGCCAGCTCCTCCTGGCTCGCCGCCGCATTGCTGCGCAGGACGATGAGCTGGCGGTCGATCTCCGCCTGCTCGAGCTCGCGCTCGCCCAACACGCTCAACCGTTGACTGAGCTTGCTTGCCGCGGCGGCCATCCGGTCTTCGAGCGCCTCGAGGTCGGCCGTGTGCTTCTGGACCTCACCTTCCGCGGTGGCGGCCTGCTGCTCGCGCTCGCCCAGGACGGCCAGACGCTCGTTGAGACTGCTGCCGGCCGCCTGAAGCTTGGCCTGCACCGCATCGAGGTCGCCATTGGCCTTTTCCGTGTCGGCCAGCCGTTGCGTCACGCTGCTGAGATCGCCTTCCAGCCCGGCCACCTTGGCGGTCAGCTCGGCCTCGGTCGCGGCGCTGCGCTGCTGCAGCGCCTCAAGCTGGCCGGACTTGTCGATCGCGCGCCACCAGCCGACGGCCGCGAGCAGAGCCACGGCGGCGATCACAATGATGGCGTTCCGCGACAGTCCCATGGGGCCTGCCGACACGGTCGGAGAATCCGTTGCCGTAGTCATGGTCCGATTGTCCTTCCCCTGCTCATAACCTCGATCGGTTTGCTTTGGCGGCCGGTCCCGACGTGCTACCGATTTTCCACGGTTGTAGACTACTCTGCCGCGGCCGGAAACGCTCTCAGCCTCCCATCACTGCAGCAGGCGCCCCCCGTGTGGAATCCACTCCTCAGCCACCACTGCCTAGCGCTGCGCGACGTGCGCGTGGCCGTCCGAGTCGGCGTTTATGCGGCCGAGCTCGAGGCGCCCCAGCTCCTGATCGTGGACGTGGAAATGTATCGGCGGGAGCAGCGCTTTACCGGGACATCGCTGGCGGACTGCCTCGACTATGACCGGATTTACCGTCATCTGACCCAGGACTGGCCGCAGCGCGAACATACCCAACTACTCGAGCAGCTGGCCGACGAGCTGGCCGAGTATTGTCTGGACGACGACCGGGTGGAGGCTTGCCGGATCGTGATCCGCAAAGCCGACATCTATCCCGGCAGTGCTTTCCCCGAGATCAGCGTGTTCAGGGTGCGCGGAGGCTGAGGTCGAGGTGCGGCGCAGTGACGCAGATCGGGTTCCACCGGGCTGCTGTGGTCGTCGACATCGGCTGCGCCGGCAAATATCCACAGGCCAGAGGCATCGTCTCGCAATTGCAAAATCATCTGCTGCAATAGCGAAATACTCTGACACTCCTTTGTAAAACAAAGCTCTTGTCACGCTGCGGCGTGGATGGGATAGACCAAGTAGATGGACGAGCCGGGCGGAATTACCCACCGAATCCTGCACCTTATGGTGCCGGTGAGCGGGAGTGGACCGCAATGGGCGTCAGCGACTCGCCTCACGAGCCCATCGTGCGTTCGGACTCCATCAGCAAAAAAGCGGAGGCAAAGTGCAATGAAGCTCTTGGTCTGCAATTTTGCAAGATGGGTCGCACGTAGAGTGGATTCAGCCGAAATCTCGTGGGGTGAGCGGCGGATTCGAGGGCTGGCGGCCTTGATGCTCACGATCGCGATGGTAGTCCACAGTCCCTGGCTGAACTGGTAACGGTGACGGGACGGGCCTTTTTTTGAGTCCGTCCCTTTCCACAAAAAACGGAGGCAAAGTGCAAATGAAGCTCCTGGTCTGCTCTGCCGCGGCGGTGGTCGCTCTGACCATCGGTGCGTCGTCGTCGGCTCGCGCCAACGACGAGCTCATGGTGATGCAAAACAATCCCGCTTCGTGGGTTATGCCGAACGGCAACTATTCCAGCACGCGCTACAGCACGCTTTCCCAGATCAACAAGGACAATGTCCGCGATCTGCAGGTTGCCTGGACCTTCTCGACCGGCGTGTTGCGTGGGCACGAGGGCGGACCGCTCGTCATCGGCGACGTGATGTACTTGGTGGCGCCGTTTCCGAACACGGTGTTCGCGCTCGATCTGAACGATGACGGGCGCGTCATCTGGAAGTACGAGCCGAAGCAGGACCCGAGCGTCATCGCCGCCATGTGCTGCGACACCGTCAACCGCGGTGCGGTGTACGGCGACGGCAAGATCGTGTTCGCCCAGGCCGACTCCACCGTGGTGGCGCTGGACGCCGCCACCGGCCAGGTCGTCTGGCAGGTCAAGAACGGTGACCCCGGCAAGGGCGAGGTGATGACCGCCGCGCCGCTGATCTACAAAGACAAGGTCTATGTCGGCATCTCCGGCGGCGAGTGGGGCGTGCACGGCTTCCTGGCCGCCTATAATCTGAGCGACGGCAAGCCGGTGTGGAAGGGCTTCTCGACCGGCCCCGACGACATGACGTTGATGGATCCGGAGAAGACCACCCATCTCGGCAAGCCGGTCGGCAAGGACAGCGGCACGGCGACCTGGGAAGGGGACCAGTGGAAGATCGGTGGCGGCACCACCTGGGGCTGGTACTCGGTCGATCCCGAGCTGAACCTGATCTATTACGGCACCGGCAATCCGGGCACCTGGAACCCGGTGCAGCGCCCTGGTGACAATCGCTGGTCGATGACCATCTTCGCCCGCGATGCCGACACCGGCATGACCAAGTGGGTCTACCAGATGACCCCCCACGACGAGTGGGACTATGACGGTGTCAACGAGATGATCCTCGCGGACATCCCGGTGAACGGCAAAGAGACCAAGGCGCTGGTCCACTTCGACCGCAACGGCTTCGCCTATACGCTGAACCGCGAGACCGGCGAGCTGCTCGTCGCCGAGAAGTTCGACCCGGCGGTGAACTGGGCCACGCATATCGACATGGAGACCGGTCGTCCGGTCGGTGTGCCGCGCTACTCGACCCAGGCCAACGGCGAGGACGTCAACACCACCAACATCTGCCCGGCGGCGCTCGGCACCAAGGACCAGCAGCCGGCGGCATTCAGCCCGAAGAGCGGCATGTTCTACGTGCCGACCAACCACGTCTGCATGGACTACGAGCCGTACCAGGTGTCCTACAACGCCGGTCAGCCCTATGTCGGTGCCACCGTGGCCATGTACCCGGCTCCGGGCGGCACGCATCTCGGCAACTTCATCGCCTTCGATGCCGGCACCGGCAAGATCAAGTGGTCGAACCCCGAGCCGTTCTCGGTCTGGTCGGGCGCTCTGGCCACGGCCGGCGACGTCGTGTTCTACGGTACGCTCGAAGGTTACCTGAAGGCGGTCGACGCCGAGAGCGGGCGTGAGCTCTACCGCTTCAAGACCCCGTCCGGCATCATTGGCAACGTCAACACCTGGCTGCACAACGGTCAGCAGTATGTGGGCGTGCTGTCCGGCGTGGGCGGCTGGGCCGGCATCGGCCTCGCGGCCGGCTTGGTCGAGGAAGGCAACGCCGCCGCTTGGCACGGTGCCGTCGATCAGGGCCGCGGCCAGGATGCCGCCAAGGTGGTCGATACCGCCGGCCTCGGTGCCGTCGGTGCCTACAAGTCGCTGAGCAGCTACACGCAGCTCGGCGGTCAGCTGACCGTGTTCAAGCTCGGCAACTGATCTCAGCCATTGTCGTTTGAGAGAGGCCCGGCGCCGACGGCGTCGGGCCTTTTCTTTGAGCCTTGCGCACGGGGAGCCGATCCCATGACCAGGTTGATGCTGGCCATCGTCATGGTCCTCTCAGCCACCGCAGCGCATGCTGCCGAGCGGTTCGCGCTGCTGCCGTTCGAGCTCATCAACACCAGCCCGGTCCCGACCCGACCGGACGAGGCGGCCCGGCTGGCCGGCCTGAACGGGATCGCCGCCGAGCGTCTGGTGACGGCCGGCTTCGTGATGGTCGACCCCGCTCCGATCGAGGGCCAGCTGGCCGGGATCAGCTCGTTGCGCGGCTGCAATGGCTGCGAGCTGCGGCTCGGCCGTGAGCTCGGCGCCGATTACGTCGCCGTCGGCTGGGTGCAGAAGGTCAGCAACCTGATCCTCAACATCAATCTCGAGGTCCGTGCGGTGGCGAGCGGCCGGCTCGTTAGCGTCGGCAGCGTGGATATCCGCGGCAATACCGACGAGTCGTGGCGGCGCGGCGTGATCTACCTGCTCGACCACCGGATCCTGCCGGGTCGCTAAGCTCCTGAGGACTCAGTCGCGGAAGGCGCGGTCTAGATGCAGCGTCTGGTCGAGACCGATGATCTGGTCCGCACCCTGAATACCCTGGAGCATCGCGGAAGCGACGCCGGCGCCGGTGACGTTGCAGCCGGCCAGCCGGGCGCCGGTCAGGTTGATGCCACCCAGCCGCGCCTGAGACAGGTCTGCGCCCTCGAGGTTCGCACCCTGCAGCTTGGCGAACTCCATGTCCGCCCAGGCCAGCCTGGCGCCGCTCAGGTCCGCATTCTGCATCCGGGCCGAGCGGAACGAGGCCCGCGTCAGCCCCATCGACTGGTTGCGCATGTCCGGGGCGCCGTCCGCATCGATGAGCCGCGCGCCGACGAAGCTGCCGCCGTCGAACGTGCCGATGATACGGGCCTGCGACAGATCGGCGCCATCGAACCTGGCGCGCAGGAACTGCGCCTGGAACAGCTGCGCCTGTTTCAGGCTGGCACCGGTGAAGTCGGCGTCCATCGCCCAGGCCATGTCGAGCTGGGCACCGTCGAGGCGCGCGCCCGCCAGCTTGGCCCGGTTGAGCCGGCTGCGCCGCAGGTCGGCGCCGGTGAGATCGAGACCCGACAGGTCCAGACCGTTGAGCCCCTTGTCGGCGAGGTCGAGCGGTTTTCCCGACGCGGCGCCGAGCATGGCCTCGATGTCGGCCCGCGTCAGCTCGGCTGTGGTCATCCGCGGCGAGTTGAGGTCGACATGGCTCATCATCCCCTGGGCCCGGACACCACCGGCTGTCGGCAGCGTCCCCAGGATGAGGACCGCGACCAAAATTCGCCAGAAACTAGGAAGTAGTTTGCAGTGCACGATTGGACTCCCTGATCGCCTGATCTGTTTTGTCTGTAAAGTTAGTCGCATCCGACCGACTTGAGCTGAAGTGTTACGGTGTGTTCATTCAACTCCCCGAGGTTTGAGGGTCCGTGTGCTGGTCGGCCTTGCACACGCAACCTTGTTCCGGCAGAACGCTTTAAGAAATGCCCGGTACCGGGCGACTGTTGCCAAAAAATCCTTGGAGGCTCTGTCTGTGCTGCGATCCCTGCATTATGCCCTGTTGCTGGCCGTCGCGGCCGCCCTTGTCGTTCACGTGGGGCCTGCTGCCGCCGATGAGGAAAAGCCCTATTCGATCGTGAACGGCAAGGTCGACAAGGGGACGTTCAACGGCTACCGCCGCTACACCGATACCTGCATGCGCTGCCACGGGCCCGACGGTGCCGGTAGCTCCTATGCGCCGGACCTGACCGCCTCGCTGAAGACCATGTCGTACGAGGCGTTCACCGAGGTGGTCATCAACGGCCGGGAGAACGTTACCGGCACGCAGAAGAACGTCATGCCAGCCTTCGGCACCGTCGAGGACGTGGCGCTCTACATCGACGACATCTACGGCTATCTGAAGGCGCGTTCCGACGGCGCCGTCGGGCGTGGGCGCCCGCAGCGCCAGTAGCCCGACCCTTCCGCCCGGCGGCAGCATAGGAGGCAAGACGGATGCCATCGCGATTCCGTCCGTCCTGCGGGATAGGCTTGCTGGTCGCCGGCCTCGTGCAGGCGGCGCCGCTCGCCGCTGTAGCGGAAGATGCCAATCTCGGCGAGCTGGTCGACCGGACGGCCTTCCGCGTCTGCGCCGACCCCAGCAACCTGCCGTTCTCCAACGAGCGGCTGGAGGGTTTCGAGAACAAGATCGCCGAGCTCATGGGGCAGAAGCTCGGCTTGCCAGTGACCTATGTCTGGTACCCGAATGCGCTGGGCTTCGTGCGCAACACGCTGCGTGCCAACCGTTGCGACGTCATCATGGGCGTCGTGGCCGCGGACGAGCTGGTCCAGAACACCAACCCCTACTATCGCTCGACCTACGTGCTGGCCTACCGTGAAGGCGAGGGCGATCGCTTCGGTGATCTGAGCAGCCCCATGATGCAGCTGGCGCGGATCGGCGTCGTCGCGGGGACCCCGCCGGCCGACCTGCTGGTGCGCAAGGGGCTCGCCGACCAGGAGCGCAGCTACAAGCTCATGGTCGACACCAGGGTCGATCAGCCGGCGCGGCAGATGATCGAGGACCTGGCCAAGGGCGAGATCGACGCCGCCCTGCTGTGGGGCCCGATCGCCGGCTATTGGGGAGCGCGGCAGCAGGTGCCGATCACGCTGGTGCCGCTGACCGCCGATCCGGGCTCGAGGCTGCGGCTGGATTTCCGCATCTCGATGGGGGTCCGCCCCAACGAGGCCCAGTGGAAGCACGATCTGAACACTCTGGTCCGCGACCTGCAACCGCAGATCCAGTCCATCCTCGAGGACTATGGCGTGCCGCTGCTGGACGGGCGTGGCCGGCTGATCAAGGCGGAGGTGGAGATGGAGCCGCCGGGCGGGGGCAGCGGCGTGCCCGAGCCCGCCGGCTACCGGATGGACCAGTTCAAGGCGCCCGTCCCTGCCACCCTCGAGGGTGCGACCGTCCTCACCACGGCCACGCTGCGCCAGTTGCTGGGCGACGAGCAACCGATTCTCGTCGACGTGCTGCCCAAGGCCCGCAAGCCGGAGGGACGCGACCCATCGCAGCTGTGGGTGGAGCCGCGCCGCGACGACCTGCCGGGTTCCGTCTGGTTGCCGAACGTCGGCTTCGGCGAGCTGTCGCCGGACCTTGCGACCTACATGCGGACCGAGCTCGCGCGCCTGACCGGCGGCGACAAAGCAAAGCCGCTGGTGTTCTACTGCGACCCGAACTGTTGGATGTCATGGAACGCCGCCAAGCGGGCCGTGACCGAGCTGGGCTACTCCAGGGTCTACTGGTACCCGGACGGCGCGCAAGGCTGGCAGCAGGCCGGGCAGCCGGTCATGGCAGCCCAGTCGGTGCCTATGTCGGAACCGCGCCCGTAGGCGCCTTGTCGTCATTTGGGCGTCTCGCAGGCGCCGATCTTCACGACTAGGCATTAATAACTCAACCAACAGGCGTGGTGCGGCCGTGCGTAACCTAAACGCCGACGTTGGTTGTCTTCTGCGACCTATAGCGTGAGCGCCCCTTGCCTAGCGTATAGGAAGAATATCTTCACGGAGTCGATGTGAGCCTCCGGCTTTGCTGTTCTTTAACGTCTAAATCCCGTCACTGTCAGGATAGGAAGCCCATCGCCATTTCAAATCATCAACTAAACGGTTAATAGTATTATCTTTTAAAGTGAATTTTTGCTGACCTTTAGTCCTATTCACGCTAGAGATGTGTGTGCGCCGCGAGAGCGCAGTTTGTGGGCGGAAGAAAAGCGGGCGGCAGCGGCCCGCGACAAGAAGCACCTCGTTTGGAGGGACCGCCCCTTGCAGCACTGCGCATCGAGAAGAACGATTCTGGCCGGCATGACGGGCGCTGCCGCAGTGACCGCCAGCACCGGCATCCGGCCGGCACAAGCGGCCGGCGCACCGTTCGGGATCGGACCGCGCTCAGGCTTGCCCTGGCATTCCGGTTCGGGCCTTTCCAGCGTGAGCACCCTGGCCGCCTATCGCAACCGGCTGTGCGATACAGTGACCCTGTGGTGCAAGTTCGACAGCTGGGACACCATCTTGAGCTTCAATGGCGGCATCAAGGCGGTCAAGTCCAAGCCGGAACGGATCTCGATCGCCATCGCACCGTTGCCCAAGACGCTTCATGCCGTCACGACGCCAGGGGTCTGGGCGTTGGCCGCCAGCGGGGCATTCGACTACTACTACGCGGAGTGGGCTCGACGACTGCAGGCTACCGGCCGCACGGATGTCATCGTGCGCGTGGGCTGGGAGATCAATCGCAAGTTTCCCTGGTATGCCGGAGCCGATCCAGCCAACTACATCCTCGCCCATCGACGGATCGTCTATTATTTGCGGCTGTACAACCCAACGGTTTCCATCGAGTGGTGCAACGTCAAGAAGGGTAACCAGACGGGGTCGGTCCTCGATCTTTATCCAGGCAACGACTGGGTCGACATTATCGGAGTCGATTACTACGATGTCGGGCCGCCGCTGAACGACGAGACGATCTGGAACGCGCAATACATGCGCCTATACAAAGGTGGTCCTTGGGGCATCGGCGCCTGGCTGCAGTTCGCCAAGGATAACGGCAAGCTGTTCGCCTGTGCGGAATGGGGCATCCGGGTGGGCGCCACGCCCGCCAACATCGACAATGCCTTCTATATCCGCAAGATGTTCGAGTTCTTCTCCGCCAATGCGAGCTACATCGCTTATGAGAATTACTTCAACCAGAAGGCCGAGCATCAGTTGACCCCTGCCAACGTCAATCCGCTGGCATCGGCGGAGTATCTGCGGCTGTGGGGACGACCGCTGATCTAGCCTGAATCATTCATCGGGTTGTTGTTTCGACCGGCGCTTGTCCGTCTTGGGTCGTGCTGGTCGGTGGCGCTGAAGGCGCGATCGGTTGGGGCTGGAGGTTGCGGGGACGGGCTCGGGC
>JBATRI010000484.1:0-16751 GCA_049292515.1 Geminicoccaceae bacterium | reverse complement strand
CATCGAGCGCGGCGGCGTCATCGCCCAGCTGGTGGGGACGGTGGCCCTGCTGGAGCCGGCCGAGCGGGCCCTGCTCGCCGGCTATGTGGTCAACAAGTTCCGCGGTGACCCCACCCTGTTCGAGGGTGCCCACCCGGTGATCGAGCAGCATACCGGCCTGAGCTCGCTGGGCGTCGTGACCTGGTTCGCGCCGGCGTCCGCCCTGCCGAAGGAGGACATGATGGGGCTGGCCGAGCTCGCCCGCGACGGGCTGGCCGGCGACGGTGCGATCACGGTTGCAGTGCCGCGGCTGCCGCGGCTGGCCAATTTCGACGATCTCGACCCGCTGGCGGCCGAGCCCGGCGTCGTGCTGCGCGTGCTGGAGCCGGGTGAGCCCTTGCAGGCAGCCACCGACCTCGTCCTGCTGCCCGGCAGCAAGGCCACGCTCGCCGATCTCGCCGTGCTGCGCCACGAGGGGTGGGACATCGACATCCAGGCTCATGTGCGGCGCGGCGGCTGGGTGCTCGGGCTGTGCGGCGGCTACCAGATGCTGGGTCGCCGTATCGCCGATCCACTGGGACTCGAAGGTGCCGCCGGGGACGTGGTGGGCCTCGGCCTGCTCGAGGTCGACACGTTGCTGGAGCCGGCCAAGACGCTGGCGCTGCGCGACGCCGTCGAGCTGGCGACCGGTGAATCGGTCCGCGGCTACGAGATCCACATGGGGCGGACTGCCGGGCCGGCCTGCGCGCGGCCCATGTTGCGGATGGAAGCCGGGACTGATGGTGCCGTGAGCGCGGATGGGCGCATCATGGGCTGCTACTTGCACGGCCTCCTTGCGGCCGACGGGTTCCGCCATGCGCTGCTCGGCAGGATTCGTGGCCGCGTCGGGCAGAAGCTCGCCTACGAGGCGCGCGTCGAGGCCGCGCTGGATGGGCTTGCCGCGCATCTGGAGCGCTGTCTCGACCTCGACCGGCTACTGGCGATCGCTAGCGCGCCGCCTCGATAAGGGCGGCGACGGCGATCGGCAATGTCAGCAGCCACCAGACCCGCCAGGCGAGCGCCACCCCGCGCCGGATGTCCGCCGGGGTCACGTCGGGGCGGCCGTCGCCCATCCAGGCGTCGGGGACCGTGACTCCGCCATAGACTCGGGGTCCAGCCAGCCGGACGCCCAGGGCGGCGGCCATCGCGGCTTCGGGCCAGCCGGCATTGGGCGAGCGGTGCCGTCCGGCATCGCGCCGCATGACGCTCCAGCCGGATTTTCGGGCGCCGACCAGACAGAGCAGGGCGCCGGTCAGGCGGGCCGGCGCCAGGTTGACGAGGTCGTCGCAGCGGGCGCTGGCCCAGCCGAACTCTAGGTAGCGCTCGCTGCGGTGGCCGACCATGCTGTCCAGCGTGTTGATGGCCTTGTAGGCGAGGATGCCCGGAAGCCCGGCGAGCAAGGCCCAAAACAGCGGTGCGACGACGCCGTCCGACAGGTTTTCCGCCAGCGATTCGATTGCCCCCCGGCCGACGCCGGCTTCGTCCAGGCGGTCCGGATCGCGACCGACGATCATGGCAACGGCCCGCCGCCCTTCGTCCAGGCCGCGCGACAGGCCGTCGGCCACCGCGACCACGTGCTGTGCCAGGCTGCGCTGGGCCAGGAGCGTGCTCATCAGCAGGCCCTCGACCAGCCATCCTGCCGTCAGCTCGGCGAGGGCCGCGTGCAGTGCCAGGCCGATCGCGGCGCTGGTCGTCGCCACCGTGACCAGCAACAGGACGCCGGCCCGGCACTTGCGCCGGTCGGGCATGGCCGGGTCCAGCAGCTGCCCTTCGAGCCAGGCGATGCCGTTGCCGATCAGGCGCACCGGGTGCGGCAGCCGCCGGTAGAGCCAGGCCGGCTCTCCCAGCAGTGCATCGGCGAGCAGCGCCACGACGGCGACGGGCAGCGCCCAGCCGGGGGAGAAGAACAGCATCGTCCGGCATTCACCCGTTGTTAACGCCTGGGCGCTCATTCTCGGCCGGATGCCGCCTGACGGCGGATGGCACAGGGGCCTCGAGAGGAGCGAGCATGGCTGGTCGGCGATGGCTTTGCCAGCTCATTGAGCGTTTTCGCCGCGATCAGCGTGGCAACGCCGCGATGGTGTTCGGTCTGGCGGTCCTGCCGCTCGCGGCCGGCGCTGGTCTCGCCATCGACACGGTGCTCGCCTACACGGTCGAGGACCAGTTGCAGAAATCCCTCGACGCCGCGGGGCTGGCGGCCGGGCGGACGGCGCTGCCGGAGAACGTGGAAACCGACGCCCGCAGCTATTTCGACAGCAACTTCAACGCCGGCGCCGATCTCGCGGAGCTGCGGACGTTCACGGTGAACGTGAACGAGGCCGGGGACGAGCTGACCCTGGCTGCCACCGCCGACATGCCGACGCATTTCATGCGGCTGTTCGGGCACGACAGCGTCACGGTGTCCGCTCGGACGGTGATCAACCGCGAGACCCGCGGCATGGAGCTGGCGCTGGTCATGGACGTTACCGGCTCCATGGTGACCGGCGACAAGATCGGCGGGCTGAAGACGGCGGCCAATGATCTGGTCGATATCCTGTATGGCGACCAAGACACGGCGCGCAATCTGTGGGTCGCGATGGTGCCTTACATCGCCGCGGTCAATGTCGGCACCGCGAACCGGCCGTTCCTGGCCGCCGCCGACCGCGTCAACACGACGCCCGCGGTCTTCAACCCCGACGGCTGGGGCGGCTGCGTCCTGGCCCGGGCGACGCCGTATGATCAGACCGACGATCCGCCAGCCGTGCGGGCGTTCGCCAGCTATCTCTACCCGGACCTGCCCAACCCGAACTGGTCGGGCTGGCAGAACGATTGGGGTCCCGGGCGCTCACCGCAGACACGCAAATACGCAGCCTACAGCGGTAGTGTGGCCTACTGGGAAGGTTATGGCCCGAATGTCGGCTGCCCATCGGCTGTAACGCCATTGGTTCCGCAGAAGTCGGTGATCAAGGCCGCGATCGCCGACCTTCGACCATGGTATCGAGGTGGCACGATCATCAGCGAAGGTCTGGTGTGGGGCTGGCGGGTGCTGTCGCCGCGCTGGCGCGGCCAGTGGAGTGGGTCGGCGTCTGAGCTTCCACTCGACTACACCGCCGCCGACACGGACAAGGTCGTCGTTCTCTTGACCGACGGCGACAATCAGATGCTGGTGCAGACCTATAACAGCAAGTTGGTCTCACCCTATACGGCCTATCAGTCGCATACGACCCTCGGTGTCACCTCCGAGGCTGCTGCGAAGACGGTTCTGGATACACGCACGACTGCCGTCTGCACCGCGATCAAGGGGCAGGGCATCATCCTCTACACGATCTCCTTCGGGACGGTGCCGTCCACGCAAGGGCAGGCGCTGCTGCGTGCCTGCGCCTCGAAGCCCACCTTCTACTTCCACTCGCCCGACAATGCCTCGTTGCGCGCCGCCTTTCGCAATATTGGCGGCCAATTGAGCAATCTGCGCATTGCGCGCTGAGGTGATGGCCATGCGGCAAACTCTGCGCCGACTGATCGATGACCGCGACGGCGCGGTCGCGGTACAGTTCGCCGTCCTGGCCCCCGCTCTGCTGCTGCTGCTCGTCGGCAGCTTCGAGATCGCCATCATGCTGTTCGTCAGCGGGACGATGGAGTCGGCCGTTCTCGCCGCCTCCCGCTACGGCATCACGGGGTTCGAGGAGGAAGGGGTGAGCCGTGAGCAGCGGATCCGCGAGATCATTGCCCAGCGGACGCTGGGCTTCGTTCCTGCCGATGAAGCGCGCATCCGTACCCTCGTCTATCCGACCTTCGACAGTATCGGCCGGCCCGAGCCGTTCACCGACGGTAACGGCAACGGCGTCCACGATCCGGGCGAGGCGTTCAACGACGTCAACGGCAACGGCCAGTGGGACGACGACATGGGTGCGGCCGGTCTGGGCGGCCCCGGCGACATCGTCCTCTATGACATCGAGTACGATTCGACCTCCATCACGCGGCTGCTGCGCCCGATGTTCGGCCGCATCGTGCATCGCGCGGCGGTAGCGGTCCGCAACGAGCCCTTCTGATGACGACGGCGAACATTTTGGTGCGCCTTTCCTCCGTCCTAAGGGCGGACCAGTCCGGGGTGGCCGCCGTCGAGTTCGCGCTGGTCCTGCCGGTGATGCTGCTGTTCTCGCTCGGCATCGCCGAGGTAGGGCGCTTTGCGCTGCTGACCCTCAAGCTGCAGCATGCGGCCACCACGATGGCCGATCTCGCGTCGCGCGATGACGAGATCGGCGATGCTTCCGTGCCGCCATTGTTCGGGGCGATGGCGCATGTCGTGCAGCCGTTCGACCTTGCGGATCAGGGTGTGGTCATCCTGAGCGCCGTCATTGCCGACGGCGGCGACCCCCCGAGTGTCTGTCGACAATGGCAGGGAGCCGGCAGCCTGGGCGAGACCAGCCGTATCGGCAACGAGGCCGGTGCCGCCACCTTGCCGGACGATCTCGGTCTGCGTGCGGACGAGAGCGTGATCGTCGCCGAGGTCATGTTCCGCTATCAGCCATGGCTGCTGGGCTTGGTTCCCGAGACGCTCTTACGCCGGGTCGCCTTCTTCCGCCCACGCCTCGCCACACCCTGCGCCTGAGCCCGCACCGGCAGCCAGGTCCGCCAACGGGATGATCGTACCGGCCGGCAGCGGGTACTTGCCACGCCCCCTCGACATCCCAATCTCTAGTGCATGACTGCGAGCGAGCTGATCCCGATCCCGACGACATGGCGCCCGGCCGATGAGCCGCGTCTTTGGCGTAAGTTGATGCGTGTCGCGGCACGGATCGGCTTTGCCGATTCCATCGTAGCCGCTTGGTACTGCGCCATGGATGCGGCGACACCCACGCAGGTGCGTGGCGTGCTCCTGGCCGCGCTCGCCTATTTTGTCCTGCCGACCGATCTTGTCCCGGATATTCTTGCCGGTATCGGATTCACGGACGATGCCGCCGTCATGGCGGCCGTCGTTGGGACCTTTGCCCGTTACATCACCCCTGAGCATCGCGCCCGGGCCGTACGGCGGCTCGACGATCTGCTCCGCTGACGGCACGGCAGCGGTAGGGTGCCCGGCGTGGCGTCCGCCATCGCGCTGACCGGCTGTCTGTGAGAATTCACACAGCAAAATAACTGTTACCGGGCGATGCTGGCCCATGGTGCTCAACCACCGGTCAGTAGCGGGGGCTGGCTTCGCCAATGACGACAACGCCTCGTCCCGTGCGCGGCGGGTATTGTGTTCTTTGCACCCGCTGGCCGCTTTGGATGTCGAGGCGGGGTGTGCAGCACGAGTTGGCGGCATTGCTGCGCTTGGCTTTACCGGTCATGTCGTCGCGGGCCGGTCTGCTGGTCATGACCACGGTCGACACGGTGATGACCGGCTGGGCCGGAGGGGCGGAACTGGCCTATCTGGCGCTCGGGCTCGCACCGTTCATCTTCCTGATGCTCGTCGGCACGGGGTTGCTCACCGGCACGGTGGTGCTGGTCGCCCAGACGCATGGTGCCGGCGAGGCCAGTGCCTGTGGCCGCATCTGGCATCTGGCCATGATCAACGCGGCCTTGGCCGGCGTCCTTTCCATCGCGATGCTCGGGCATGCCGAGTGGTTTCTCGATGCGTTCGGGCAGACCCCAACCATGGCGGCGCACGGGGCCGAGGTCGCCAGAATGTTCGGTCTGGGCATGCCGGCGATGCTCGGGTTCGTGGCGACGACCTTGTTCCTCGAGGGGCTGGGGCGGCCGCAGATCGGCGTCGTCGTCATCACCGTCGGCAACCTGCTCAACGTGCCATTGAACTGGCTTTTCATTTACGGCGCCTTCGACTGGCCGCCCACGGGTGCCGCCGGCGCGGCGTTGGCCACGAGTGTGGTCCGCTGGCTGATGCTGCTGGCGATCGTGGGCTATGCTGTCCTGGCGCCAGGGGTTCGGGCCTGCGGCTCGGTGGGCGGGCCGTGGCCAACCTGGCGGTTGCAGGTACGCCTGCTGCGCCTGGGCATACCGTTTGCCGTATCCCAGGGCCTGGAGACCAGCGCGTTCCAGAGCCTGACTCTGTTCTGCGGCTGGCTCGGCGAGACGCAGCTCGCCGCCTACCAGATCGCCATCAACGTCACGGCGATGGTCTACATGGCCACGGTCGGGCTCGCGACCGCGACCGCCATTCGCGTCGGCCGGGGCATTGGCGGCGGTGAGCCCGGCAAGGCCATCACCGCCGCCTGGCTCGGTGTCGGCGCCACCCTCCTCGTCATGCTGGTGCTGGCACCCGCGGTGGCAGGTGGCGCTCCATGGCTGGCGGCGCTCTTCACCACGGATGTGGACGTGCAGGCGGTGGCCACACGCTGCCTGACCCTGGTTGCGCCCATTATCGTGGCCGACGGCCTGCAGGGCGTGCTCTCGGGTGCCCTGCGCGGCGCCGCCGACGTGTGGGTGCCGATGGCGATCCACGTCGCCAGCTTCTGGCTGGTCCTGGTGCCGGCGGCCTGGCTGCTGGGCTTTTCGGCTAAGCTCGGCATCGACGGTCTGCTGTGGGGTATCCTGCTGGGGCTGTCCGTGGCGGCAACGCTGTTGGTGTGGCGCCTCGTCCTGTTGCCGCCCCACCGGCTCCAGCGCGCCTAGCGAAGGTTCCGGCCTTGGCCGGCATGGCGCCGCGGCCCATAAGTCGGGCATGACCGAGCGCATGCATATTTTCGACCGCCGCCTCGTCCGTAAACGCCGGGCGCGCTTCGCCCGCGAGTTCGAGGACGCGGGATTCCTGGTGGAGGCGGTGGCCGACCGACTGCTTGACCGGCTGGGCGACATCCGCAACCCGCTTCGCCGGATCCTCGTGCTCGGTGGATCGCGTGGCCTGCTCGAAGCAGGGCTCGAGCACCGCCCGGGATGTGAGCTCGTGCTGGCGAGCGACGCCGATGCCGGCCTGCTGCCGACGGGCTCCCCGCTGCGCGTCGTCGCCGACGCGGAGGCGCTGCCGTTTGGACCGGGCCGCTTCGATGCCGCCGTCAGCCTGATGGTGCTGCATTGGGTGAACGATCTGCCCGGCACGCTGGTCCAGCTGCGCAATGCCCTGGCGGAGGATGGCCTCCTGCTCCTGGCGCTGCCGGGCGGCGAGACGCTGTTCGAGCTGCGTCAGTCGCTGCTGCAGGCTGAGCTCGAATGCGAAGGCGGTGGCAGCCTGCGTGTATCGCCGTTCACGGATGTGCGCGACGCCGGCGGGCTGCTCCAGCGAGCCGGCTTCGCGCTGCCGGTCGTCGACATCGACCGGATCACGGTTACCTATGCGGACCCGCTGCGGCTGATGCGGGAGCTGGGTCGCATGGGGGAGGGCAACGCGCTGGTCCAGCGTCGCCCGGGCCCGCTGCGCCGCCGCACGCTGGTGCGTGCCTGCGAGCTCTATCGCGAGCAGTTCGGTGACGTCGACGGGCGGGTGCCGGCCACATTCGATATCCTGTTCATGGCCGCCTGGAAGCCGCATGCCAGCCAACCCAAGCCATTGCCCCGCGGCTCGGCCAGGCTGCGCTTGGCGGATGCGCTACGGGTGCCTGGAACCGACCCCGAGCCCGGCTAAGCCCGAGGGCAGGGCTCAGTAAGCCCCTTCTGCCGGCAGCCCGATGCTCTCCGCCCGGGCGCCGAGCGGTGGAGGTTGCGGCTCGCCTCGCAACATGCTGCGCAGCCGGGCACAGCTGGCGATGCGCTCGGGCGACGCGTGGCCCGCCGGCCTGGCATCGACATAGACCACACGCGCCGGGCCGGCGTCGTGTTCCGCATAAAGGAAAAGATCGAGCTGACAGCTGCCGAGGGTGTAGCGCCAGTATTGCGCCTGCCGCTCGCTGCGCAGCAGGGCCGGCCGACCGAGCAGGCCTTCGAGATCAGTGCTGCCGAGCCCGACCAACTGCACGCGGCCGAGGTCGGGTTCGGACGAACCTCGGACGGGTGCTTCGGGCCTGGACGCCGCGCAGCTCGCCAGACCGAGCAGAAATCCCAGCGACAGCGCCGCACGGCCAATAGCCGTGATGGCCTCGATAGAACGGTGGTGACAACCGACCGCAAGCATCGCACCTCGGGCCCAAGCGCCCCTGCCGCAACTTGCCGGGCTAGCTGGCGCCCGGATCGAGCATCGAGATGGTGCCGGAAATCCGGCCACCCCGCTCGACCTCGATCTCACCATATCTGACCGTGCCCTTCACCTGGCCAGTGCTGCGAATCAGCAGCCGGTTACGCACGGTCAGCTCGCCTTCGTACACCCCACTGATCTCGGCTTCCTCGACCTCGGCCTTGCCGTTGGTGAACCGGCCGGATTCGGTGATCTCGATTGCCCGGGTCTGATTGAGGGTCACCTGCACGCTGCCGTCGACGACGAGACGGTCGCAGGCGGTGATCTCGCCCGAGAGGCTGATCCCCTGGCCGACGATCAGCCGCTTGCCGGCATCCTCGCCGACGGTCGGCGAGGGCTTGGCGAAGGTCGTCTGCCCGGCCGGCGTCAGGGCGAGGTCGGGGCGGCGCTGCGGCTCCGGCGCCGGGCGTGATTCCAGCGGCGAGCGAATCTGGCTGGCTTCGGCCGGGTGGTCGCCGGGATTGGTCGGGCGGATCGGGTCGCTGTCTTTCTTGCGGAACATGACGGATAACCCCGAGGCTCGCGTGGGTGGCGGCAGCCGCCGCCTAAACGCGGCGCGACCGCCGAAGATCCTGGGAAGTCGGGGAGCATTAGGCGTGTGGGTGCCCTTAGTCAAACCGAACCAGGCGCACCTTTCGGGTGATTGGCTAGATTGTTTATTCGCGCAATGCGTTTGTTGCATCCCGGCCATAGCGATGGAAGCGCTGGGTGAGGAACGCCGCGCCGATGATCGGGGCGACGAGATTCAGCAACGGCACGGCGAGCAGGAGCGCGATGATCATGCCGGCCAGCCAGAACGTCAGCCGGCGCTCGCGTCGCAGGCTCGTCACCTGCGCCGGCGACAGACGCCGCAGGGCCACCAGTTCCACGTACTCCCGCGCGATCAGATAGCCATTCAGCAGCAACCAGAGCGGCAGGTTGAGCACCGGAACCAAGTAGAGGGGCAGCGCCAGGATGTTCAGCGCCGGGGCGGTGACGAACAGGCGCAGCGCCGAGGGGAGCGACTGGCCGAGGGAGACTGGCCGCGGTGGCGGCAGATGCGGATAGTAGCGGTCCTCGGTCGCGTCGACGACCCGTTCGAGGAAGACGCTGGATACCGTGACCACGATGCTGGGGAAGAGAAACCAGGCCACCACCACCGTCCCCAGCACGCCCAGGACCTCGAACGCCCGGTCGAGCCAGACATAGCCGGTGTTGGAAGCCCAGCTCACCAGCGCCTCGACTCCGAGGACCAGTGCTGCCAGGGTCGCCAGCGACAGCCCGATCCCCAGCCACAATACGCCGCGGACCCGCGGCTCCTTGAGCATCCCGAAGGCGCGCCCTAGCTCGTTCAGCATGCGAGTTCCGTCATGGTGTGACCTTTGCGTGGTGCCGGCTCGGTTGAGGGCGGAAATGCGGCCGCTATAGTCGCCGCCGACGGCTTGGCAAAGAGGTTCGAACAGATGCATCTCACGGATTCCACCCCGGACGGCCACGATGTCGTGGGCATCGGCAACGCCATCGTCGACATTCTGGCCTATGCGGACGACGCGCTCGTGGCCGAGCTCGAGCTCGAGCGCGGTGCCATGACGCTGATCGATGCCGAGCGCAGCGCGTTTCTGTACCGCAGGCTCGGTCCGGCCCGCGAGGTCTCCGGCGGCTCATGTGCCAACACGATCGCCGGCTTGGCGTCGCTGGGCGGTCGTGGCGCCTATATCGGCCGTGTCCGCGACGACCAGCTCGGCCAGGTGTTCAGCCACGATATCCGTGCCGCCGGCGTAACCTTCCGCAGCCCGCCGAGCCCGAGCGGACCGTCGACCGCGACGTCGATGATCTTCGTCACGCCGGACGGGCAGCGGACCATGAACACCTATCTCGGCGCCTGCGTCGAGCTCGGTCCCGACGATGTCGACCCCGACCTCATCGCCGGCGCCGCCGTCACCTATCTCGAGGGTTATCTGTGGGATCGGCCCGAGGCCAAGGCCGCGTGCCGCAAGGCCGCCGCGATCTGCCACGGCTCGGGCCGGCAGCTGGCACTGACCCTGTCGGACGCGTTCTGCGTTGACCGCTGGCGCGCCGAATTCCGCGAGCTGGTCGAGCACGAGGTCGACATCCTGTTTGCCAACGAGGGCGAGCTGACGAGCCTCTACGAGGTCGACGACTTCGACAGTGCATTGCAGCTGGTCCGCCACCATGTGGGCTTCGCGGCCCTCACCCGTGGTGCCAAGGGCTCGGTGGTCGTGCGCGGCGACGAGGTTCATGTGATCGACGCCGTGCCGCCGGCACGCCTGCTCGATACGACAGGAGCGGGCGATCTGTTCGCCGCAGGCTTCTTGCGCGGCTTCACCATGGGCCTCGATCTCGCCGCGTGCGGTCGCCTCGCCAGTGCCTGCGCCGCCGAGATCATCGCCCAGTATGGGGCGCGGGCGGAGCGGCCGTTGCTGCCGCTGATGGCGGGGACGCCTGCGGCAGCCTAGCTGCGGCGTTGCGCGGGTCGGTGGCCGAACTCACTGACAGTTTGCCGCCCCTGCCGTAGACTTGCCTTCATGTCGTGGCCCGTGGAACTGGCTCATGAAGGTCGTCGTTTGCGTCGTGCTGGGGCTTCTCTGCAGCGTCGGTAGCGCCCTCGCCGAGGTCCGGACGGTCCGGGTCGGGATCGAGGGCGACCGCACGGTTGAGGCGCGACGCCAGGCGATGTTCGGTGGCGATGCCTGTCCCGCCATCGACACCTTCCAGTTCACCCGGCCCAGCCGCATCGACGCCGAACTGCTCATCCTGTGCAATGCGTTGCGCGAGGGTGGGCCGCCGGTCCGTCTGCAGCTCGTGTCGCAGCCGAACTACACGCGCAGCCTTGCCGAAGCCATTGCCGGCCGGCTCGACCTGCCGTCGCAGACGATCTGGTCGAGCGATCTCGACGCGCATGGCGACACGCTGCTCAGGTCCTTGCCGGTCATCCAGGCGGGTGAGTGGGAGGTCGGGCTCTACACCACCGCCAATCGCGCCGACGTGCTGGCCGTGAACGCGATCGACCAACTGCGCGAACTTACCGGGGTGGCACCACGCAGCTGGGTCGAGGACTGGCGGGCGCTGACCGCCATCGGCCTCAAGGAGCTGATCGACGTGCAGAACAATGACGGTATCTTTCCCATGATCCAGGCCGGTCGCGCTGATTTCACCCTCTACACCTTCTCCACCGACGCGGATTTCGGCTCGCGTCCGACCTACAGCCCGAGCCGCATCCTGCCGATCAAGGGTTTCAAGGTGGCCCTGCCGGTCACCCGCCATTTTGCCGTGGCGCGTGCCGCACCGGATGCGCAAGCACTGGTCCGCCAGCTCGATACCGGGCTCTCGCGCCTGCGTGACCGCGGTGCCATCAAGAGGGTGTTCGAGCGCAGTGGCGTGTTCGAGCCGCGCGTGGCCGATTGGCAGCTGATCGGAAACAATTGAAACAAAGGCGGGCCGTGCGCGAGATCGCCCTGATACGAGGTGGTGTTATCGGTGATGGCTGCGCAGGACCGGGCTGAGGGCGATGGAACCGAAGCATCACATCGCGGTGGTCGACGACGAGCAGGACCTGCGCCGGTCCGTCGCGGAATATCTGCAGCTGCAGGGCTTCAGCGTCAGCCAGGCGGCCGACGGGCCGGGTCTGCGTGCGCTGCTCAAATGCGAATCCATCGATCTGGTCCTGCTCGATCTGCGCATGCCGGGTGAGGACGGTTTCGCGGTCCTGCGGGCCGTGCGCGAATTGTTCGGCATCCCCGTGATCATGGTCACGGCGATGGGCGACCCGATCGACCGGATCGTTGGCCTCGAGGTCGGCGCCGACGACTATGTGGTCAAGCCGTTCGAGCCGCGCGAACTGCTGGCGCGGATTCGTTCGGTGCTGCGTCGGGCGGCTGCGACGGTCCCGGTAAGTCCGCCCGTTTCTCAGGAAGCATCCGCCGCCGACCGGGTGCGTATAGGGCGACTCGAGCTTGACCTGCTGGCGCGTCGACTCGTCGACCCGGACGGCAGGGAAGTGCCATTGACGGGGATGGAGTTCGACCTGCTGCGGGTCCTGATCCGCAATCCCAACCGTGTGCTGAGCCGCGACCAGTTGCTCGACCAGGCACATAACGACAGCTGGGAGCCGTTCGATCGCAGTATCGACATTCGCATCGCCCGACTGCGCAAAAAAATCGAGCGCGACCCGGCAAGTCCCGAGGTGATCCGGACCATCCGTGGTGTCGGCTACATGTTCGTGCCCGAGCCGCGCGGCTGAGCGGGTGGCGGGTGGCCGGCTCCGCCGTTGGTGCCCGTGGATAGACCGTCAAAGCCGCGACCGACTGGCTGCCCGTCAGGTCGCCTATGCGCTGATCATCTCCTTGGTGGTGGGTGCGGTCTTCGCGCTCCTGCAGCTGGTGCAGGACTATCTGCAGGAGCGGCAGCGGATCGAAGCCGCCGGCCAGAGCGTGCTGGCGCTGATCCGGGCCCCTGCGGCGCGCGCCGCCTTCACCCTCGACCCGGAGCTCGGTGTTACGGTGGTGCAGACCGCGCTCGATGTGCCGTTCGTCGTCCGTGCGGAGCTCGACGACAATCTCGGGCGGGTGCTGGCGGAGGCGGCACGCGAGCGCGCGGCGTTGCCGCTTCGCTGGCTCACCGACCGGCTGTTCGGCGAGCATCTGACCTACCGGGTGAACGTCGACCGACATGGTGTCAGCCTGCCCGAGGACCAGATCGCGGTGCGCTCGATCGGCGTGCTGGAGATCGAGTTCGACACCCGGGTGCTGGCGCAGAACTTCCTGGCGCGCTCCTGGCTGCTGCTGGTCACCGGGATCGCCCGGACCGTGGTCCTGGGCTTGGTGCTCGCCATCGTCACGCACCTGCTGATCACGCGGCCGCTGGCGCAGCTGGTCGACGCGGTGGAGCAGGTCGATCCGCAGTCGCCGGACCGGCTGGTGTTCCGCGTCGGAACCTCCCACGCGCGCGACGAGCTGGGCCGGCTGCTGAGCGCCTTGAATCGGCTTCTCGGGCGGTTCCGCGCCGCCCTGGCGCAGCGTGACGAGGCATTCGGCCGGTTGGCGGCGAGCGAAGCCCGCTACCGCGCCGTCGTGGAAACGCAGACCGAGTTCATCGCGCGGATCACGCCCGATGGCCGGCTGAGCTTCGTGAGCGACGCCTATTGCCGCTACTATGGGCACCCGCGCGAGGAGCTGCTCGGGCACCGGCTGGACGAGTTCACCCTGACGATGCCCGAGGACCGCGAGCGGGACCGCGCGCACCTGGCGTCGCTAAGCCCGGCGCACCCATCGCAGACGATCGAGCTGCGCCGGCGCTTGCCCGACGGCAGTATCCGCTGGGTGCAATGGACCGACACCGCCCTGTTCGATGCCGACGGCCGACGCACCGAGATCCAGTCGGTCGGCCGGGACGTGACTGAGCGTGTCGCCGCCGAGGCGCGCTTCCTGGCGGCGGCCGGGACCTTGCCGGACGGCCTGGCGATCTTCGACGCCGACGACCGGCTGGCCTACCACAACCGTCGCTACCCGGATCATCAGGCGCCGCATCTCCGCAACACGCTGGTGGTGGGCCAGCGCTACGAGGACTGGCTTCGCGGTGGCAGCGCGTTGGCGCCGATCCATCATCCCGACATGGGCGACGGCTTTCTGGAGCAGCGCCTCGCGCTGCGTCGCGGGGAATCGAGCGACCACGTGGAGCACCTGGCCGACGGTCGCTGGGTGCGGATCCGCGAGGCGCGCATGCCGGACGGTGGGCGGGTCCAGCTCACCAGCGACATCACCCGGCAGCGGTCGCTGCAGGCCGAGCTGCGCCAGGCGGAGAAGCTCAAGGCGGTGGGCACGCTGGCGAGCGGCATCGCCCACGACTTCAACAACATTCTGGCCACCATCTTCACCTCGACCGAGGTGGCACTGCTGCAGCTGCCGGAAAATTCGCCCGCACGGGCGACGCTCGAGCGCGTCATGAGCGCGGGCAAGCGCGGCCGCCAGCTCGTCGCCGAGATCTTGACCTTCAGTCGCAGCGAGCGGACCTCGCGGGCCGCGATCGAGCTGGGTTCGGCGGTGGCTGCGGCGCTCGATCTGTGCCGGCCTGCGCTCGGTTCCGGCATCGAGCTGCGCTATGAGCAGCCCGACGAGGCCTTCTTCGTTGCTGCGGATGAGACCCAGATCCATCAGATCGTCAGCAATCTCTGCTTCAATGCAGCCCAGGCGATGCCCAAAGGCGGCAGGATCTCGATCCGGATCGACGGCGGCGAGGGCGAGGACGGGCAGCGTCGCGCCAAGCTGCGGGTCGCCGATACCGGCAGCGGCATGGATGCGGAGACCGCGGCGCGCGCCTTCGAGCCCTTCTTCACCACCAAGCCAGTGGGCGAGGGCACGGGTCTCGGCCTCGCGGTCGTCCACGGCATCGTGCAGGCGCTCGGCGGCCGCGTCCGTCTGCGGACCGCACCGGGTCGCGGCAGTGTGTTCGCGATCACCCTCCCGTGCATCAAGCGCGAAAACGCCGATCCCGCGGCGGCGGGGATGGCGATCCCGACGGGTGATGGCCGGACCATGTTGATGGTCGAGCCGGACGACGAAGCGGCCGAGGCGGTGGGCGTTCTCCTGCGGCTCGCAGGCTACCGCGTGACGCGGCATGCGGACCTGTCGGCCGCACTCGAAGCCCTCTCCGTTTTCCAGCCGGCTATGTTGCTGGTAGCCACGGGTTCGCTGTTGGCGCTGACGGCAGGCGAGCTCGCGGCGACGCTGCATCGGCGTGCGCCGGGTCTGGGACTCATCCTCCTGGCGCCCAAAGCTCCTTCGGCCGCGGAACTCGCCGCCGCCAGGGCCGCGGGGTCGGCGATCATCGCCAAGCCGGTACTGCGCCGCGAGCTGGCGGCTGCCCTTGCCGAGCAGCTTGCCCGGCCCCGCAAAGGTGCGGATCCCGCCATTTTTTAGCCGCGCGGTTCCGAGATCTCGAACGGTTGCAGTAGGTGCTGGAATATTTCAATCCACCGCCGATAGGATATTATTTGTACTCATCACTAAATGTGTGCAGGGGCTGAACTAAACAATATTAAAATCAAGTTTGTTTAAGCCTATATGCTGGAGCAGATACATTGAATGCAAAAGGAAACCTGAAGGCGTACGGCACGACATCAGGTTGAAACAGCGAGAGGCGATCTTGCCTAAGTCGTCGCTGCTCAAGAGGTACCAATGTTGTTGACCACAAGGCGGCTGAAGTTAGCCCCGGTGCGGGGTGAGCTGCTGCCTACGAGCCCAAGATCGGATGAGTGTCGTCCAATCTTACAGAAGAATGAAGTAGAGCTTCCATCAATACGCGTGTGGCAATCGTGACGCAGCGGTGACCATCCACGCTAGTCCACCATAAGAATTACTTACCGATCCAGGATAGGATTGGTTAAGCAACAGTACGTCAATCTAGAGCGTATGCACTGAGTATCAGCCTCTCGGCGCTTTCAATCACACTTCTTGCACCGCAGTGTGCATCAACCAGGAGCATTGAACTATGTCATCGAAAGCAAGCATCGGTTTGGCATCCGCATTTGCCATGATCGGCGCCCTCGGTGCCGCTGACCCGGCCTGGGCCGGCGCGAAGATCTTCTCGTTCGGCACCACCGTGGCCACCGTGAATGCGACGGTGGAAACCAACGCCTCGCAAAATCGCGACCCGTGGGTGGCCCAGGTGTTCACGACCGGCGCCGAGTGCCTGCGCATCGCCGTCACCAGCCAGGGTCAGGACCTTGAGGCGACCCTGATCTCCCCGTCCGGCACGATCTGGCAGGACGACGACAGCGGCGGCCTAAACCGGCCACTGATCAAGGCGGTCACCAACGTTCGCGGCTGGTACCCGCTCACGCTGTCGCACTGGTCGGGTGCGTCGGTGAACGCGGACTTCACCATGACGGTGCAGCGGGCCGCCGCCACCAGCTCGCTCTGCGCACCGGCGACGACCCCGCGCGCCGCCATCGCCGCCGCGGCGTCCAAGTCCGGCAGCAATGGTCCGAAGCCGGCCGGCGGTCCGAACTGAGCCTTCGACCGGCGTATCGGCCCGGGGTGTCGCAGCACCCCGGGCCGCTTCGTCTATATTCGGGCGATCTCTGCCACGTCCGGTCACCCGGCCGAGCGCAGGATGATCCGGACACGTGCCGCATGCTTCCGCGGCCGGTTGCAATCGATCACGATCGCGGCCAAACGTTGGCGATCCTCCGCCAATAGAAACGAGCAGACCGTCTGTACACTCGCCAGAACTAGCATGAACCCGGGCAGTCGCGAATCTTCCATATGTGTCAGTACACTAGCGGCCTCCGCGTAGACCGCCGAGATGATAGCCTAGTTCAATAAGAGCGCCTAACAAAACCATCGCTCGACGAATCTGCAGCAGATCATGGCCGCGGCGAGATGGTGGAAAGCCTCGAAGATATCGGCTCGTTGCTCGTAGCGGACGAGGAGGCGGCGGAAGCGGGCGAACCAGGCGAAGGTTCGCTCGACCACCCAGCGGTGCCGGCCGAGGCGCTCGCTGGTGTCGAGGCCGCGTCTGGCGATGCGGGGGACGATGCGGCGCTCGTGACAGGCCCGGCGGCAGCGCGGAAAATCGTCGGCCTTGTCGGCGTGCAGCTTGCCCGGTCGTCGGCGGGGCGGACCCCGGCATTGGCGGATCGGCGCCACCGCGT
>JBATRI010000483.1:0-15842 GCA_049292515.1 Geminicoccaceae bacterium | reverse complement strand
CCAGGAACGACGGCAGATCACTGGGCAGCTCGTCCGGCACCATCACGCCCTCCATGTTCTTGCTTCGTTCACGCTACCAGCGCCGCCGCATCCGTCAACCTGCCTGAGCGTTATGGAGAGGTAGTTTACTATATTATGGGCCGTGGTGTTTTGCTTTGCGCCGATCAATTGGATCGGATACATAATAGCAATAACTTGGGAGCCAATAAAAAAACGTTTAACTGAAGTAGAATCTATCAATTAATAATTAGTTTACTCGGACAATGCCGATCGGTCCGCAATCACTTCTTACCTAAGATCGGCCGGAGATAGTGCATCATGCGTTTAGCAATCATGTTGGCCGCATCACTTCTCGTCGGCACCGCCATGGCTGCCGACGCCCCCGAACCTCTCGGGGCCATGGAGTTCTCCTTCGACCGGATCACTGTATACGGCGACGACGGTGGCGAACCCGGCGACACACGAACTAAATTGGACGTCGATTCCATCAATCGCGGCAATGCCATGCTGCAAAAATGGGATGACGAGACGCAGATGATGCTGATCGACTTCGGGCAAGGGACTGTCGGTTGGGTTAAGAAGTCGGATCTGGTGCCGCCAGCCAATGTCTGCAAAGGAAAGCCCCAGGTCAAGACGGCCAGTGCCGCCGTCGGCGGCAACACCTCTACCAGGACGCTCGCCAGCCGTGGGCTTCTGAGCGACAAGGCCTGCAATTGACCTCCCCTCGTTCGCGCCAGCTGCTCGCAGCACTGGCGCTGGTGTCCGTCGGCGGCGTTGCCGCCGGCTGCACCAATGGCACCGATCTGGTCGGCTCGGTGATGGGCAAATCGGAAGCGGAGAAGGTGCCCGAAGACAGCCGGTTCATCGACCAGCCGGCCGGCACAGCGCGCGCGGCGGAGGTGACCACGCGCCATTCCCAGGTGAAGGGGCTGCTGGGGCCGGAGCTCTACGATATCGACGGCCCCGTCAACGCCGCGCGCTTCACCGCCTACATGCATCAGGTCCTGGACCGGCAGCTGCAGAACTACCCGGGGGCACGACCGGTGCGGCGCATCTACATCGATGCCTCCGACGAGATCAATGCGTTCGCGACCCCGCAGGGCGACATCTGGGTCTCGGTGGGCCTGATCGAGAAGCTCGACAACGAGAGCGAGCTCGCGGCCGTGCTGGCGCACGAGGCGGGCCACATCCAGCTCGATCACTTCGCCAGCACCGAATATTTCGAGGCGCAGCGCAAGTCGCTGACGGCCGGTGCCGGTGCCTCGCTGATGGCGATCAGCCTCGCCCATTCGGACGTCAAGATCAGCAACGCGAAGATTCAGACCACACAGGCCGATCCCGCCGCGGTCCAGGAGCAGAGCCTGGCGGTGGTCGCCGGGTCGTGGCTGATCAACGAGATCTCAGACGGTGTCGTGGCCACCTGGTGGCAGCGGCTGCAGGAAGAGCAGGCCGATCTGGTGGCGGCCGACCTGCTGTCGGCCAGCGGTTACGACCCGGACGGCATCACGGCGCTGCTGGCGATGATGGGCAAGGAGAGCGAGCAGCGGCTCGAGCTCGCCAAGGCCATCACCAAGCGGCGGGACGAGCAGCTGGCCGAGCTCGCCAAGTCGGACCCGCGGCAGGCGATGCAGCATCTGCCCGAACTCGTCGTCGCCCATGCAAAGGACTTCGCCGCCGGAACGGGCGGCGACATCTGGGCCATTCTCGGGGCGGATCATCCCCGGCCGCAGGACAGGCAGCGCTCGATAGCGCCCTATGTGGACGCCCGTTACGACGAGCAGCGGTTCGGCCCGAAGAAGCTCACCGCCGATCAGAAGCGGCTGGCCGAGGCGATACGGTCCGGACTGCCGGAGCGGCTGCGCGAGGGGCACCATGCCGCCAATGCCGCTCGCCAGCAGCTTGCCGAGGGCGACGTCGCCGCGGCGGCCGCTTCCATTGACAAGGCTCTGCGCACGCCGGCGGCCAACAGCGCCCATGTCCGCTCCATCGCCTACGTCGTCGCCAAGGCACAGTCACGCAACGACGCCGCCTTCCGCCATCTCAACGCGGTCGCTCCCGATGAGCTCAAGCCGCGTCGCCTCTTCGAGTTCATGGCGGTCGAGTATGCGCAGCGCGGACGCTGGAACGACGCCGAGGGAGCCATCCGCGCCGGCGTGAAGCAATTTGGCGACGAGGAGCCGTTCCTGCCCGCCACCATCACGCTGGCGGTCGGCAAGAAGGACGTCGACGACGCCAGAGCGGCCCATGAACGCTGCCGAAGCGTCGAGAGCGAGTCGGTGAGGCTGGCCTGTGACAACGCCATCGCTCCGCTCGGCCTGGAAGATCTCGAGCCTGCGGTCGCGCCCGGCATCCTGGATTATCTCGGCAAGGCCGTTCCGGACTTCGGCGCGTTAGGCTCCAAGGCCTGGCAGAGCTTCGGCACCTGACCGGTTTCAGGGAGGAATTCGAGTCGGGCTAGCGCCGCGTGCTGACGTCGACGTCGGCCGTCGCCTGCAGCAGGGTCGCCGCCGTCTCTTCCATGCCTACAGGCACGCTGGCAGTCAGCTCCCAGCCCGGGTCGGCCGCGGTCCGCGCGATGTCGTCGTTCGCCGGCGCCGCCAACGGCTCGAGGACGACCTGCACGCCACGGATGCTCGATTCGAGGACCGCACGGGCGGCATCCGCATCGCTGAGATGCTCGAAGGTCGTGGTCACGGTACGCTCGGTCATGTCGTCTCCTGCAATCGGGTGGCTGGGTTACCAACCGGCGGGCGGAGGAGGCGTTCCGTTGCCGCTTGGCGCACCGACGCCGCAGCCGTAGTCTGCACACTCCTGGCGGACGGGCCCGAGGAGGCGCCCCACATGCGGACGACCGCCAGCAGCACGGAGCCTCGCCCATGACCGCCTGCATCGTCGGCTGGAGCCATCTTCCCTTCGGCAAGCACGAGGGTCGCACCGCTGAGAGCCTCATCGTCGAGGCCGCGAGCGCCGCCATCGCCGATGCGGGCCTCGCCCCGGCCGACGTGGACGAGATCTGGCTCGGCCACTTCAACGGCGGCTTCGTGGCCCAGGACTTCACCAGCTCGCTGGTGCTGCAGGCCGACCCGGCCTTGCGCTTCAAGCCCGCGACCCGGGTGGAGAACGCCTGTGCCACCGGCTCGGCCGCGGTCCACGCCGGCATCCGGGCCATCGCCGCACGCGAGGCGCGAATCGTGCTGGTCGTCGGCGTCGAGAAGATGACCGAGCTTGCCGGCCCGGCCATCGGCGACACGCTGCTGCGCTGCTCCTATGTCGACGAGGAGAAGGGCATCGAGGGCGGCTTTGCCGGCGTGTTTGGGCAGATCGCCCAGATGTATTTCCAGCGCCATGGCGACCAGTCCGATGCGCTGGCGGCGATCGCGGCCAAGAACCACAAGAACGGCTGTGCGAACCCTTACGCCCAGCTGCGCAAGGATCTGGGCTTCGAGTTCTGCCGCGCGGTCTCCGACAGGAACCCGATCGTGGCCGGCCCGCTCAAGCGCACCGACTGCTCGCTGGTCTCCGATGGGGCCGCGGCCCTGGTCCTGGCCGACGTCGAGACCGCTCTCGGCATGAGCAAGGCCGTGGCCTTCCGCGCCCATGCCCAGGTCAACGACTTCCTGCCGATGAGCCGCCGCGACATCGTCGAGTTCGAGGGCTGCACCCGGGCCTGGGGCAAGGCGCTGGCCCGCGCCCGCCTGACCCTGGACGACCTCGACCTCGTCGAGACCCACGACTGTTTCACCATCGCCGAGCTGCTGGAATACGAGGCCATGGGCCTCGCCCCAAGGGGCCAGGGCGCCAGGGCCGTGCTCGAAGGCTGGACGCAGAAGGACGGCAGGCTGCCGGTCAACCCATCCGGCGGCCTCAAGGCCAAGGGCCACCCGATCGGCGCCACCGGCGTCTCGATGCACGTCCTGACCGCGATGCAGGTCCGCGGCGAGGCCGGCGGGATGCAGGTCGAGGGGGCGAGGCTCGGCGGGGTCTACAACATGGGCGGCGCGTGCGTGGCCAGCTACGTCAGCATCCTGGAGCCACTGCGCTAGCGGCAGCCGGCGGATCGAGGTCCGCGACGGAGGCGATCCAGATCCGGTCGAATGCCGCGACCAGCTGGTAATAGCTCGTCGCGGTGATCTGGTCGACGCCACCGCCGGGCTGGCCTTGGAAATAACCATCGAGCACGCCGTCGAGAGCGGCAGGGTCGTCGATGCGCATGCCCTGCTCGATGAGATCGTCCGCAAGGGATTCGCCAACCGCCAGATAGCGGTTATGGCGCTGCAGGTCGCCGCCGTCAGGTATCCGCACCGCAAGGAGGCGCGAGCATGCCGGCTCGGCGTGAGGGCTGATCAACGTGGTGCCGCAATAGATTCCGGCCAGGCAGCTGGCTGGTGGCTGCGGCATGAACAGGCTGAGGAATCCACGTTCGCCCTTGGCCGCCGGTGATGCGACGTCGATGAACAGCGAGCGCCCGGCGATGGAGGCGGCCCCGACGGCGCGCACGGGCCCCGTCGGCAGGGTCTCCTCGTAGCTGACGACCAGCTCGCCGTTGTCTCCCGCTTCGACGCTCAGTGACGCGCGCAGGATCCGCCCACGATAGTAGGGCGAGAATGCATGGCGATAGCTGACGAACCGGCCGCACAGGAACGTTGGTGCCGCCGGCGCTGTTTCAGGCGACCGGGCCACCCGACCGCCGCGTCCGAAAGCGGCGGCGCGGCGGGTGAGCACGTCGACCTCGACCCCGTGCCGGCTGCCCAGGGCCGAAGCGAATGCGTCGAGATCGCATTCGAGCAGCCACGCCAGTGGGCGGTCCAGCCCGACAATGGCCGCCCAATCGGCATAGAGCGCCTGCTCGCGCGGATGGGCGCGGCCCTGCAGCCATTTGGCGGCGCGCTCGAGGTCGAATGTCGTCGCCGGATTGACCCGATGAAAGGCACCCGCCAGACCCTTGCGCGTGCTGACACCCAGCAGCGCGGCGGTCAGACGTAGCTTACCATCGAAGTCGCGAACCAAATCTCGATCACTCCCATGACTGACCAGTGCGTCTCTTCTACCGGGCCTAACGCTAAATTCCCAGAATTTCCAGGAAATTCCTCATTGTATGTCTATCCTGGTCGGTGACATCCACGTAAACTTGACATCCTTCGTATGTTCTCAATCACCGAAATGGAAATCTATATTTTTTCTTATCAACTATAATAGGATATTCCTGCTTTATTGAGATCAATGACAACAATGCAGAAGCGGGCTGTGTGGTCAGTCCACGACGGAGGGGAGTTGATCGTGAGCGTGTCGAAGCTGCAGGAGGTGGTGTCCGGGCGTGGCACGATCGGGCACGCATCCCGCTTGCCATGGGCAGCCATTGCCGGGGTGGCCCGGTATGGTCTGCAAGGAGCTTCTCGTTCGGCGGCCTGCGCCCTGATCGGCCTGGCGCTGGTCGGCCATCCGGCGATGCTCCGTGCCGCGGAACCGCCGGCCTCAGTGCTGACCGTTCAGCAGAGCGTGCCGCCCTTCGCGACGCAGCTGAAGCCTCTCCTCATGCGCGATCTTCGCGCCACCAAGACGCCTGGCGCACTGGTATATATTGACGATCCGAAGCTCGGCCAATGGGCCGCCGCACTCGGGAGCAGCAACCTCGCCGGCGCGCCGCTCGACATCCGCAGCCACATGCGCATCGGCAGCGTCACCAAGACGCTCACGGCCACGGCCGTCCTGCGCCTTGCCGACCGCGGCCTGATCCACCTCGATCGCCCGATCGCCGCCTACCTGCCGGGCCTCGTGCCGAACGGCAAGGCGATCACCGTTCGTCAGCTGCTCAACATGACCTCCGGACTGTTCAACACCACGGAGGATTGCAGCCTGAACCAGCTGCTGGACCGCGATCCCTACCACTCGTTCACGGTCCGCGAGGCGCTCTCCTACGCCTTCCGCCACCCGCCTTACTTTCCTCCCGGCAAGGGCTGGCACTACGCGAACACCAATTACGACGTGCTCGGCCTGCTGCTGGAGAAAGTCACCGGCCAGAGCGCACCCGTGGTCCTGCGTCACCAGATCTTCGAACCGCTGCAGCTGACCGGGACGGCACTGCCGGGCGAAGGCTTTGCGGGCCTCCCCCGCCCGCATCCACGCGGCTACCAGTTCGGGACCAACGTCCAGGGCCTGAACGCCTATCTCGCCCTGCTGCGCGGTGACATCGACGATGCCAGGATCGACGTGCCGCGAGGCACGCCGCCCACCGACGCGACCTTCTGGAACCTATCCTATAGCTGGACGTCGGGATCCGTGACCTCGACGCTGGCCGACATGGCGGTCTGGGCGAAGGCGCTGGCCACGGGCAGGCTTCTGTCGCCCAAGCTGCATCGCCAGCAATTGCGGCCCGCCCCCGGCACGACCTACGGCCTCGGCATCACCGAGGTTCTCCCCGGATTCCTCGGTCACAGCGGGGCGGTGAACGGCTTCCAGAGCGTCATCGGCTACTCGCCGAAGCGAGGCGCCACGATCGTCGTCCTGGTCAACAACCAGCTGGCTCCCAACACCCCGTTCCCGCAGGCGGTGCCGGCCGATCGGCTGGCTGGCCTCATTTACCGCACGCTGTTCGCCGATAAGGATGAGCCCGCTGCGACGACCGCTTCCGGACCTGTCCGATCGGGGCCGGTCACCGTCAAGACGTGCCGCTGAGCCGAACCTGGCCACCACAAGAAGAACAAGGGAGGACCCATGCGCCTGGATCGATTGAGCGGGCTGACGCTCGCCGTTCTGCTTGCTGCCGGCGGCCTGCCGGCAGCCGGCAAGGACGTGTTCACGCCGCTGACGGGCGTGCCGTTCAACCCGAGCACGACCCCCGTGCTGGGTACCGACGGCAAGTGGCATTTCGTCTACGAGCTGGAGCTCGCCAATACCCGCAGCGCGCCGGCGACGCTCGAGGAGGTCAAGGTGATCACCATGCCGCCGGCCGAGATCGACAAGCCGGCGACGGCGCGCTTCCGGCCACCGGTCGAGCCAGCGACGCGTGTGCTCGCCAGTTTCGGCCCGTCGACGTTCCCTGACCGATTGAAGCAACTCGACAACCGGCCCGCGGTCGATGCCAAGCTCGAGTTGAACGCGACCCGGCTGTTCCTGCTCGATCTCGCGGTCGACAAGGACGACATCCCGGCGCAGTTGCGGCATGTGCTGCGCCTCACCGGCCAGGGCCTCGATGTCACCAATCCCAAGCCGGTCGAGCAGTCCTACAGCCTCGCCACGATCGAGGTCACCCGGCACCTGCCGGTGCTCGGGCCGCCGCTCGCGGGTGACGGTTGGGTCGCGTTCAACGGCTGCTGCAGGCCGGGAGCACATCGGTCGACGGCGCTGCCCGTCAATGGCCAGCTTCATTTCGCCCAGCGATTCGCCATCGACTGGATGCGCCTTGACGATCAGGGGCGGTTGCGCAACGGCCCGGTCAGCGACGTCCGCAGCTTTGCCGGCTACGGCGCCAGGGTCCTGGCCATCGCCGATGGGACCGTCGTCTCGACCCTCGACGGTCTACCGGACCAGGTACCGCCGAATAATCCCGACCCCAGTACCATCACGCTCGAGAACATCGACGGCAATCATGTCGTTCTCGATATCGGCCACGGCCTCTATGCCTTCTACGCACACCTCAAGCCAGGCTCGGTGCGCGTAAAGGTAGGCCAGAAGGTTCGCACCGGTACCGTCGTGGGCCTGCTCGGCAATACCGGGAATTCCGGGGCACCGCATCTGCACTTCCACATCATGGACTCCGCATCGGTGCTGGGGTCGGAGGGGCTGCCCTACGTCTACAGGCGCTTCAAGCTGGCCGGCAACTTTCCCACCGAGGCACTTCCCGACGACTTCGGCGGTAACTTCAAGCGCTACCTGCACGCACCACAGCAGCGTACCAAGCAGTTTCCGCTCGACGGCGATGTGATCGAGTTCCCCCGGTGAAACCGGCCCTGTCGCCGAGCGGCGACAGGGCGTAGCGGCCATCAGGAAGCTGGCGTCACCACGACGGTGCCGGTCATATGCGGATGCAGAGCGCAGAAGTACGGATAGGTCCCGGGCTTGTCGAACGTCATCGTGTAGCCGTCGTCGGTGTCCAGCGCCGGCGACTTGAACAGCTTCTCGCTGCTGGTCACGGTGTGCGGAATGTCGTCGTGGTTCACCCAGGCCACCGTCGAGCCGGCCGGTACCGTGATCTCGGCCGGCTCGAACGTGAAGTTCTCGATGCTGACCTTGGCGTCGGTGGTGGCCGCGTGGGCGACCGGTGTCAGGCCCATGCCGGACGCCAGCGCCAGGAAGGCCAGGGCATGCAGGCGCGCCATCGGCTCAACCCCTCGCCAGCGGTTGGTCGATGATGGCGAGCTGGCCCGGGGTGGCCTTGAAGGCGACGTCCGTGGTGCCCAGCAGCTGGCGCAGGCGGCCGGGCTCGACCGTCATCGGCCCCGGCGAGGCCGCCTCGCCCGGCTTCGGCTGGGGGAAGGCCATCGACATCGCGGTGTGGAAGGTGACGTTGCCTTCCACCTTCTGCATCACCTGATGGATGTGGCCGTTGAGGATCGTGACCGAGCCGAACCGCTTGAGATAGGTCAGCGCCTGCTCGCCATCCGAGGTGCCCCAGCCCCAGTCCGGATAGACGCTCCACAGCGGGATGTGGGCGAAGACGACGATCGGGGTCTCGGCGGACCTGTCGGCCAGATCGTCCTCCAGCCACTCGAGTTGGTCCGTGCCCAGCTGCCCGAGCCCCCCGGCTTTCAGATCGACGACGTTGACCAGGCCGATGAAATGCACCCCGTGCTGGTCGAAACTGTACCAGCCGGCACCCTGGCTGCCTTTGCCGTAGCGCTCGCGGTAGGCCCCGCCTTCATCGACCAGCATGTCGTGCTCGCCCGGCACGTAGAACGCCTGCAGCCGCGCCTCGCCCAGGAGCTGGTCGGCGAGATCGAACTCGTCGGGCTTGGAGAGGTGCGAGATGTCGCCGGTATGGAGCATGAAGGCCGGTGCCTGCGGCAGCATCCGGATCCGGTCCATGGACGCCTTGACCGTGCCGGACACGTCCATGTTGGCGGCCTTGTTGAAGCCGATATGGCTGTCGCTGACCTGCACGAAGGACCAGCCGCCCGGCGTTGCCGCCTCGGCCGCGCCGATCAGCTGCGAGCGCGGGACGCCCCCCGCCATCGTCCACACCACGCCGGTGCCGACCCAGGCCATGCACTCGAGCAAGCCGCGGCGATCGATGCCATCTGTCATTCTCGTCACTCCGTGGTCGCGACGATGGACCACACGGTCCACTACCGGCCGGCGGTCCCCTTTATTCCGGTGCTCGACCACGCGGCCGTGTCCTTCTTCTCCAGCCTGCCGCGGGAATAAACAGGGCTGCTGGCCGGTAAGGCAGGTCAACGTCCCTTGCCGATAGGAGCCGTGCTTGGTCGACCCGGGCGAGCGACAACGCTTCGAGACGTCCGTGCTGCCGCACCTCGATGCGGCCTACAACCTCGCCCGCTGGCTGACGCACAGCTCGGACGAGGCGGTCGACGTCGTGCAGGAGGCGACCCTGCGGGCCTGGCGCTTTTTTGGCGGCTTTCGTGGCGGCGATGCCAAGCCGTGGTTCCTGCGCATCGTCCGCAACGCCGTGCTGTCGGCATACGAGCGGCAGGGCGGCGCCAACGTCGTGCCGTTCAGTTCCCTGGAGCGCGAGGACGGCTCGTCGCCGCTCGATGACATCGCAGCACCGGGCGGGGATCCGGAGGGAGCCCTGCTGCAGCTCGAGGATCGGGCCGTGGTCGACCGCCTGCTGGGCCGGCTGCCGGCCACGTTTCGCGAGGTGCTGGTGCTGCGCGAGCTCGAGGAGCTCAGCTACCGCGAGATCGCCGAGGTGGTGCAGGCCCCGATCGGCACGGTGATGTCGCGTCTTGCTCGGGCACGCCAGCTGCTGCTGGGCTATGGGGCGGAGCTGATGCGGGAGGAGCAGGGCCGTGCCTTGTGAGGACATGCGGCTGCTGGTGCATGCCAGCCTCGACGGCGAGCTGGACGCCGTCCACGCGGCTGAGGTCGAGCGGCATCTGGCCGGCTGCCCGGCCTGCAGTGACGAGCTCGCCCGGCTGCAGAACTTGCGCACGACGCTCCGCGCGCACGCCACCCGCCACCGCCTGCCGGCGGACGCCCGTGGCGCGCTGCTGGCCAGCCTCCCGGCCGAGGAACTGCCTACACCTGCAGCGGTGCAGTCGCCGAACCGCCGCCGCCAGGTGCTGGCCGCGATGGCGGCGGCCCTGGTCGCTGGCATCGCCCTCGACCGCACGGTCATGTCCGTGCTCGGCCCAGCCGACCGCGGCGAGCTCGATTCCCTGGTCGGCGCCCATATCCGTGCCCTGCAACCCGGGCACGCGATCGACGTCGTCTCCGCCGACGGGCATACCGTGAAGCCGTGGTTCGATGGCCGCATCGAATACTCGCCGCCGGTCAAGGACCTGGGTGAGCACGGCTTCGCGCTGATCGGCGGCCGCCTCGACTATGCGGCCGGGCGCACGGTGGCGGTCATCGTCTACCGCCGCCGCCAGCACGTCATCGACCTGTTCGCCTGGCCGGCCGCCCCCGATGAGCCCATATCCGCGACGGCCGCCCCCGACGGCTACCATCTGCGCCGCTGGACCCAGGACGGCTTTCGCCTCGCCGCCATCTCCGACCTCAACGAGACGGAGCTGGATGAGTTCGTGCGGCTCTGGCGCGCGAGCTGATGGTGCTGGCTCAGGCGTCCAGCGCCACCGCCGCTGCCAGCGGCCGCACCGGCAGCGGCTCGGTCGGCACCACCCGCAGCGAACCTTCGAGCGAGGCCAGGTCCAGATAGACCGGCTGCCCACCGGCCAAAATCACACGCCCGACCAAGCTCGGCCAGTCCCGAACCTGCAGTCGCCATACCGACGCCGCCTCCTCCACCCACGACCCGCTCCGGCAGGCCGCCGTCAGGCGCCGGAGCAGCTCCTTTGCCGCCACCGCACCAAGGATCGGCCGCTGCCGCACATCGGCCTGGCCCAGCACGCTGCCCACGGCCCACCGCCAGCGATGGCGGCAGGTCAGCGGCCCGGCGAACAGCTCTGCCCGCACCAGCTCATCACCTTGGATCGCGAGATAGCCGACCGTACCAAGCGGCAGCTCGAACTGCTCCAGCCGACGCAACCGCTGCTGAACCCGGGGCGACGGCGCCTCTCCGCCCAACACCCGTCTCAGCTCGACGCGGGCCGCCCCGTCCGGTGCCAGCAGCAGCGGCGCCGCCAGCTCGAACGCATCGTCGCCATGCTGAATCTCGTCCCCTTGCAGCAGCAGGCGCGGCTGGTCACCCAGATTGGCGATCGTGGCGCGCGCACGGCCAAGCCCCGTCGCCGCCACGTCCAGCAGGACAAGGTCGCCGACATCGGCGGAATCCAGCGTATCCAACGTCCGGTCGACGAACGCATGGCCAACCAGAGGATGAATCGACACTCCATCCAGCAGTAGCGGCGGTGCCGTCTTGAGAGACAGCAGCCAGTTCACGGCACACAGCATCGACCACTCCCGAGCGAGAAGCCATAGCGAGGTGCGGTGCCCGTTGCTGCCGGGGCGCCCCGAAGGCGGCCTGCCGGCTCATGCACCCGCGACGCTTGGCGCCGCGATATCGGCCGTCACGACAGCCGGCTCTGCCACTCGGAGATCGAACGCGAGATGGGGCACTGAACAGAGCTGCGCAAGTCTCCGGACCGAAGTTTGCGGGATGCCTTGACGGCTGCCCGCCACTGCCCAGACTCAGGGGCAATCCTTGCTGGAAGGCCCTTCCCATGCCGCTCGCCGCCCTCGCCCCCAACCGCGTCGCCGTCGTCACCGGCGGGGCTTCCGGCATCGGCCTCGCCGCCGCCAGATTCTTCGGTGCCATGGGCCTGAAAATCTGCATCGCCGACCTCGAAGGCGAGCGCCTGGACGCCGTAGCGGCCGACCTCACCGCCGGCGGCATCGACGTGCTGGCGGTGCCGACCGACGTCAGCCGCAAGGAGGATGTGGTCCGCCTGCAGCGGGCCGTCCTCGACCGGTTCGGCGCCGTGCACGTGCTGATGAACAACGCGGCGGTCCAGCCCGGCAGCGGGATGTTCGGCCCCGAAGCCGCCTGGGAGCAGGTGCTGGGCGTCAATCTCTGGGGCGTGATTCACGGCTCGCAGGTCTTCGCCCCCGCCATGATGGCCTCGGGCGAGCCCGGCCTGATCATCAACACCGGCTCCAAGCAAGGCATCACCACGCCGCCGGGCGATCCCGCCTACAACGTGGCCAAGGCCGGCGTGAAGGCGTTCACCGAGGCGCTGCAGCACGAGCTGCGCAACAGCGCGGGCGCCAAGGTCACGGCCCACCTGCTGATCCCGGGCTTCGTCTTCACCGGCCTCACCGCGCGCGGCCGCACTGAGAAGCCGGCCGCCGCCTGGACGCCCGAGCAGACCGTCGCGTTCATGCAGGAATCGCTGGAGCGCGGCGACTTCTACATCCTCTGCCCCGACAACGACGTCTCCCGCAGCCTCGACGAGCGCCGCATCCTCTGGGCCGCCCAGGACATCACCGAGAACCGCCCGCCTCTGTCCCGCTGGCATCCGGACTGGCAGGACAGGTTCACGGCCTGGCTGCGGCGCGACTGAGGCGCACGGGCGTCACTCACGCCGTCCCTTCGAGCAGCCGGCGGTAACGGGCGAAGCGCTGCCCCAGCAGATCCAGCACGGCTCGGACCCTGCCGGTGCCACGCAGGTCGGGATGGGTCAGCAGCCACAGCGCCGATTCCATTGCCGGCTCGGGCGGCCATATCCGCACCAGCCCCGGGTCGGGATCGCCGATGCAGCAGGGCAGCGGAGCGACGCCCATGCCCGCACGTGCGGCCGCGCGCAAGGCGGGCAGCGAGCTCGCCCGGTGCACGATCCGGCCCACAGGCACGTGGGCGGCGATCCAGCGCGCCGAGCCCAGATGCGACAGGCTGTCGTCCGGTGCCAGCCAGTCCAGCGCCGTGCGGTCGATTCCGGCCCGTTCGTCCATATAGGCATGACTGGCGTAGACGGCCGTCGCCACCGTGCCGAGGCGCCGCGCCACCAGCCCTTCCGGCGCCGCCGTGGCCGGCCGCAGGGCGATGTCCGCATCGCGCCGGGTCAGGGTGAAGAAGGCATTGTCGGTGACCAGCTCGACGACGATCCCGGGATGGGTCCGGCGCAGCTCGGCCAGCACCGGCGCCACCAGCTCCACCAGCGTCTCGGTCGTCGTCAGCCGCACCGGACCCGTCGGCCGGACATCCTGGCCGGCCAGTCGCCGTTCGAGCTCGGCCAGCGCAGCCAAGGTGCGGGCGGCGGTCGCGATCGCCTCCTCGCCCGCCGCCGTCGGCGCATAGCCGTCCCGGCCGCGCTCGAACAGCCGCACGCCCAGCCGGCTCTCCAACGCCCCGAGCCGCCGCCAGGCGCTGGCGTGATTGACCCGAAGCCGCCGCGCGGCACCGGCCAGCGAGCCGGCCTCGGCCACCGCCGCCAGCAGACGCAGATCGTCCAGCTGAATCCGACTTTGCTCGTGGAGCACACTCATCTTGCCCAGATGGTATATTCTCTTGTGTGAACGACAAAGGTAATCGGCTCGGGCACCCCCTGTCATCGGAGCCCGCCGTGACCAAGCTCACCCTCGTCAGCCATCATCTCTGCCCGTACGTGCAGCGCGCCGCGATCGCCCTCGCCGAGAAGGGCGTGCCCTTCGAGCGCGTCATGGTCGATCTCGCCGCCAAGCCGGCCTGGTTCGCCGCCATTTCACCGCTGGGCAAGGTGCCGCTGCTGCAGGTGAGCCAGCCCGACGGCAGCTCTTCGGTGCTCTTCGAGAGTGCCGCCATCTGCGAGTACATCGAGGAGACCCAGCCCGGGCCGCGGCTGCACCCGCACGACCCGATCGCGCGGGCGCAGCATCGCGGCTGGATGGAGTTCGGGTCGTCGATCCTGGCCGACATCTGGGGGCTGGAGACCACGCCGCACGACGATATGTTCAAGGCCAAGCAGGCGGCCCTGGCGACGAAGTTCGCCCGCGTCGAGGCGATGCTGGGCCATGGGCCCTACTTCGCCGGCGAGCACTTCAGCCTGGTCGATGCGGTATTCGGCCCGATCTTCCGCTACTTCGACGTGTTCGACACGATCACCGATCTCGGCCTGTTCACCACCACCCCCAAGGTCCGCCGCTGGCGGGCAGCCCTGGCGCAACGCCCGAGCGTCGCCCGGGCTGTGGACATCGACTACGCCAACCGCCTGTGCGCCTTCCTGACCCGCCACGACGCCCACCTGCTCAGGCTTGCGGCGTGAGCAGGAGCCCAGCACATCCCCCTTACCGCTCCTGGTAGCCCACAAACTCCCCCAGGCTTTCCGCCTCGTACACCCCGCGCATCACCGCCCTCGCCACGACGTCCGCCGCGATCGCCCCGAGGCGCACCAGTGCGTCCGGCCGTTCCGGCAGCGGCACCGCCCCGGTCGCCAGCGCGAACACCGTGTCGCCGTCGAACGGCGTGTGGATCGGGCGGATGGCGTAGGCGTAGCCGCCCTGCGCCATGGCCGCCAGGCGCTGCACCGCGCCATGATCGAGCACGGCATCGGTCGCCACCACGCCGATCGTGGTGTTCATGCCGATGCCGCGCTTGGTCTCGAAGGCGTGGCCGGAGGCCTCGCGCGGCGCAGCCTGCCCACCCAACTCGCCCTTCTGCTCGAGATGCCAGGCCCACATCGTGTCGCTGCCCGGCATCGTCACCGAGCCCACCGAGTTCACCGCCACCAGCGCCGCCACCGTGATGCCCGTGCTGGCGTCGACCGCCGAGGCCGTGCCCAGGCCGCCCTTAAGCGTGCCGGCGAGCGCCCCCAGCCCGGCCCCGGCATTGCCCAGCGCTATCCGGGCCCCGGCCGAATCGGCGGCGGCATGGGCGAGGTCGCGGTAAGGCGGATTCCCGCCCCACGCTTTGTCGCCGCCGTTGATCAGATCGAACAGGATGGCGCCGGTCACGATCGGCAGGCACGGCCCCCAGCCGGCAAAGCCGCGCCCGCGTGCCGCGAGCCAGCCGATCAGCCCGGTCGCGGCCTCCAGCCCGAACACGGAACCGCCCGAGAGCACCACACCGTCCACCTTCTGGATCAGCCCGCCATGGCGCAGCGCATCGGTGTTGATGGTCCCGGGCGCACCGCCGCGCACATCGGCCGCGGCCATGACCGACGGCTCGGCCAGCACCACGGTGACACCCGTCCGCGCTGCATGGTCCTCCGCATTGCCCACCAGCAGCCCCTCTATGTCGGTCAGGCTGTTGCGCGGCCCCGGCCGGATCACCGCGTCACCCCCAGGAGCTGCAGTGCCGCCAGCGCCATCACCTTGGCCGACGCCACCAGATCGTCGATCGTCACGAACTCGTCCGGCTGGTGGGCGAGATCGAGGATGCCCGGCCCGTAGGCCACGCAGTCGTGCAGATGGCCGATGCGGGCGACGTGCTTCTGGTCGTAGGTGCCGGGCGAGCAGATGAACTCCGCCTCGCGCCCCAGCACCGCCCGGATCGCCCCGGCCACGGCCTGCGGCACCGGCAGGCCGGGGTCGGCCAGCACCGGGTGCACCTCCATCAGGTCCCGCACGCTGTAGGCAAACCCGCTCCGCTCCTTTGCCAGCCGCTCGAGAATGGCATGCACCTCGCCCTTCACCGCCGCCAGATCCTCCTCGATCGGGAACCGCCGGTCGATCACCAGGCGGCAGCTGTCCGGCACGCAGGGGCTGGGCAGGCCGTCATGCCCTTCCGGCTGGCCGCCATGCAGCGAGTTGAGATTGAGCGTGGACGCCCGCGCCGCCGCCGGCACCACCGG
>JBATRI010000482.1:0-6364 GCA_049292515.1 Geminicoccaceae bacterium | reverse complement strand
GGCGTCGTCTTCACCGGCTCGACCGAAGTCGCGCGAATCATCAACCGCACGCTGGCCGAGCGCGGCGGCGAGCCTGTGCTGATCGCCGAGACCGGTGGGCAGAACGCGCTGATCGTCGACAGCACGGCGCTCACCGAGCAGGTCGTGGGCGACGTGCTGGCCTCGGCCTTCGACAGCGCCGGACAGCGCTGCTCAGCGCTGCGCGTCCTCTATCTGCAGGAGGACATCGCCGAGCGGACCATCGCCATGCTGAAAGGCGGCATGGACGAGCTCCGGGTCGGCAACCCGGCGGACCTCGCCACCGATATCGGGCCGATCATCGACGCCGAGGCACGAGGTGGGCTGCTCGCGCATCTGGAGCGGCTGCGGCCGGTCGCCAGATGGTGGCACCAGGCAAAGCTGCCGGCGGCGACGAGCGGCACTTTCGTGGCACCGACCATGCTCGAGATCGGCCATATCGAGCAGCTCACCCGCGAGGTGTTCGGGCCGGTCCTGCACGTGCTTCGCTACCCGGCGGACGGCCTGGGCGAGGTGATCGAGCAGATCAACGGCACCGGCTACGGCCTGACCCATGGCATCCACACCCGGATCGACGAGAAGGTCGAGGCCGACCTGCGCGGAATCAGCGCCGGCAACCTCTACGTCAACCGCAACATCGTGGGTGCGGTGGTCGGCGTGCAGCCGTTCGGCGGCCACGGTAAGTCCGGTACCGGCCCCAAGGCCGGCGGCCCGCTTTATCTGCATCGGCTGGTGCGCAGCGACACGCCGCCGGAGCTGCACGGCGAGACCGTTCCCGTGGCCTTCGACGCCCTGAAGGCGCTGCAGGCGGCGCTGCCGCTTCTGCATGAGCTGACGCCGGCCCAGCGGGGGCGACTGCAGACACGCATCCGCTTCTATCAGGCGGCGTCGCCGTTGGCCGTCCGGCTGCAGCTGCCGGGGCCGACCGGCGAGGACAACTCGCTGTGGTTCGAGCCGCGTGGTACGCTCGCCTGCCACGCGGAGACGTTGCTGCACCTGCTCGAGCAGCTGGCGGCTGCCTGGGCCACGAAGAACAGGGCCCTGGTGCCGGACACGGACCTCGGGCGGCGGGTGCTGCGGGCGATCGACCACCCCGACATCGCCTTTGCCCAGGACCTGGTCGGCGCCGACATCGAGGGCCTGTTATTCGCGGGCCCGGCCGAGGTGGCGCACGGGCTGCGGCTGGGCCTAGCCCAGCGCCAGGACACGATCGTGCCGCTGATCCCGGCACGGGCGGATGGCGGCTACAACCTGCATCGTCTGGTAGTCGAGAAGGTCGCCAGCATCAACACCACGGCGGCCGGCGGGAACGCGGCGCTGATGAGCCTGGATGGCGGCTGAAGGCGGCTGCCGATCGCGGTCAGGCCGCGCGGACGGTGACGGCGAGGGAGTGCGTCACGCGTCTTTCCCACCACCCGGCCTGCTGCCGCCGCGCCACTTGCAACGCCGTCACGTAGCAGGCGGCTGCCAGCTCGGGTCGCCGATCGAGCAGCAGGTCGCCGCGGATGCGATGCAGCTCGGCCTCGAACCAGCGCTCGCCGGTGGCCTCGATCCGGCCGAGCGCCTCGTCCAGCAGGCCCAGCCCCTCCTGGCTGCGGCCGGCGCTGCCCAGGAGCCCCGCCATCAGGCCGAGGTAGTAAGGTATCTTCAAGCGTGAGCCGGTGGCTTTCTTGGCCTCGAGCCCGCGCTGCATCGAGGCCAGGCCGGCTTCCAGGGCATCGTCGCTGGCGATGGCCCAGCCGTGCAGCAGCGTGGCGGTCGCCTGCCAATGCGCAAACCCGTGCTGCCTGGCCAAGGCCAGCAGCTCGGCCGTCTGCGTCGCCAAGGTCTGCCGGTCGCCCAGGAGCTGGGCCAGGACGTTCTGATGGTGCAGCACGACCGCCAGCATGTAGGGCTGTCCGGACCTTCGGGCGGCGGCCAAGGCGTCACCACCGCTGGCCAGGGCGAGGCTCTTCTGGCCCTGCAGGAGCGTGGCCCAGCTTGCCATGCTGCGGGCGGTGATCCATGGGTCGAGCAGAATCTCCTGCGGGCAGCCTTCCACGGGTGGTGGCAAGGCCCGAAGCTGCACCCAGTGCTGCAGGGCCGCCTCGAACTCACCGGCGAACAGGTCCACGACCAGCCGGCAACGGTGGGCCACGGCCTCCCCGACCAGGCTTTGCCGGGCGCGGGCGCGGTGGACGTGATGCACGGCGACCTCGCGTGCCAGGTCCAGCTGGGCCTGATTCATGTGGAAGTGCCAGACGCCCCAAAGCACGGCCGGCTCGACGGCGAGATTGCCCGTGCGCTCATAGAGTACCCTGGCGCGTCGGTACGCCTCACCGATTTCCGGGGCGGACTCGCCTTTCGCTGCCAGCAGCGTCGCGCCAAGCGCCACTTGCAGATCGAGCTCCTGCACGGCCCGCTCGGGGGTGTCTGGAAGCAGTGCCGCGAGCTCCAGTCCGCGCCGCAGCAGGACCTCGGCCTCCCGCATGGCCGAGCGGCGGGCCGCGGCCAGCCCGGCCTGGCGCCAGTACTCGATCGCCTGGGACAGCAGCCCGGCCTCGGCGCAATGCTGGGCCAGGATCTGCGGCTGGTTGGCGGCGAAGGCGGGGAACTGGGCCTCCAGCACCGAGAGGATTCGGGCATGCAGGCGCTGGCGGCGGCTGTTCAACATAGTCGCATAGGCGACATCTCGGACCAGGGCGTGCTTGAAGCTGTACCTGGCCTCGGGCGGCGTGCCGATCTGGTAGAGCAGCTCGGCGTCGACGAGGCGGCGCAACGCCTCGTCGAGTTGTGCCGCCGGCAGTGGCGAGACCGCCGCCAGCACCGCGTGGCTGAACTCGCGGCCGAGGCAGGCGGCCGTCTGTGCCACCTCCCGAACAGGCGCCAAGCGGTCGAGCCGTGCAACCAGGGAGTCCTGCAGCGAGGCCGGGATGACGAAGTCGGGCAAGGGGCCGTCACGACCGGCTCTACCCTCTCGGCAGGAGGGCAGGGCGCTTTCAAGCACGGCCTTGGTCAGCTCCTCGAGGAACAATGGGATGCCGTCCGCCCGCTCGACCACCTGATCGACGGCTTCGGCCGAAAGGACTCCGGCGGCATCCAGACCTCGCACCACGGCGCGGGACTCTGCGGTGCCCAGGCGGTTGAGGATCATGGGGGTGACATGGGGGGCGGCCGGCCACGGCGGCACGAACTCCGGGCGGTAGGTAACGACCATGAGCAGGGGCCAGCCGCGGAGGCGGTCCATCGTCTGCCCCACGATGTCCAGTGTGGTCGGGTCGCACCAATGCGCGTCCTCGAAGACCACGAGCACCGGCTGCTGGTGGGCCAGAGCCTCGAGCTGACCCAGCAACACGTCCTGGGTCCGGTCGCGCTGGGTCGCCGCGGCCAGATGGAGGGGCGGATAACGTCCGGCCAATGGCAACGATAGCAGGGCCGCGACCAGCGGCGTGGTTGTCGCCAGCTGCCCAATTCCCCTACTTAGCATGGCCTCAAGCTTGTCGAGGCGTTGCTCGACGCCGTCGTCCCGGGCAAAGCCGGCCGATCGCTCCAGATGATCGATCACCGGGTAGAGCGGCGTCGTCGTCTGCAGCGGGGAGCAGCGGAAATGCAGCCGAAGGCAGGATTCCGCCTGCGGGCGGTCGAGAAACGCCTGCAGCAGACGGGACTTGCCGATGCCGGGCTCGCCCGACAGCAACACCACCTGGCCCCTGCGGTCGCAGGCGCGCAACCAGCGTTCCTGCAGGCGTTCCAGTTCCGTGGCGCGGCCTACCAGCGGCGCCAGGGCGCCCATCTGGCGGGCCTCGAACCGGCCGGCCGTCCCGCTGCGGCCGATCACGCGCCAAGCCCGCACCGGCTCGGCGAACCCCTTGATGGGGCGGAGGCCGAGATCGGCATAGTCGAACAGACCGCCGGTCAGCTGCCGGGTACAATGGGCGATCACGACGCTGCCGGGGTATGCCAGCGCCTGCAGGCGCGCCGCCAGATTGGGCGTTTCGCCGACGGCGGCGGGCTCCCATGCGGCATCGGTATCCATCAGCCCGCCGATCACCACCAACCCGGTGGCGATGCCGATGCGCACGCCCAGGGTCCCGCCGTCGGGGGTGCGCAGTCGTTTGGCCGCCTCCGCGATGGCGAGCCCGGCGCAAACGGCCCGCTCGGCATTGTCCTCGTGGGCGAGCGGGAACCCGAAATAGGCGAGCACGCCATCGCCCAGGAACTTCGAGACGATGCCCTCGAAGCGGGCGATCTCGCCCGCCATGACGTTCTGGTAGGTGCGCAAGACCTCCCTCAGCTCCTCCGGGTCGAGCCGGGAGCTCAAGGCCGTGAATCCGACAATGTCGACGAACATCACCGTGAGCTGTCGTCGCTCGCCGGACTGCCAAGCCGGCCTGCCGGTCGAGCACGGCCGGGCCGCTGGCGCGGCGTCGGCAGTCGGCTGGTGGCGCAGCACGGCGATGGCGTCGAGCAGAAGACGCCGGTGGCCGACGGCAAGAACACCGATCTGGCATAGATCGTCCGCGTCGAGTCGCGTCAGTACAGTCCCGTCGACGCCATGGTCCACGAAGCCCTGCGCATATCTTTCCAGGCCAAGACTAGCCAGCCATTCCGCTACGTTCACCCAGCCCTCTCCAACACGCGAGCGACAGTCGTCAAAACGACGTCAAGCTATGGCAATCATAAGTCTTCCTTGTTAGGAACCGTATAATTTCAGACGATATACTAACCAGCTGGGGCGAGGACAAAAGCGGTAACGCCATAGCCGTCAATGCTGCCGCGACAAATTGCATATCGCATACTAAAAACATCCGAATGATACACTGTACTGGCGTACGTCTAAGCGCCTCGGTATCGCATCAGAATAATTCTTGCGCGCAGACGTTGTCACCTCAAGCGCGAGCGATTCGCAACGTCGAGAAGACTTCGCGGTTGGGCGTGCGGCCTTACGCCATGATCTGCGCCGCCACGTCCTCGAGTTGTCGCGCGAGCTCACGACCGGATTTGCTATGACGGACAGATTTTGTGCGGTGAGGCTCGGGATGTGGAATTTCAGGTTGTTCAACCCGGGTACCGCAATATCGCCGACCGGCAGCGAATAGTCGAGCGAACCCAGACCCAGCGCCACGTGCCCGGGAGGCACGGTCCGCAGTACCGCTTGCTTGACGTCGAGCTGTGGGACTTGTGCGAGCACCATGTCCTCCCGTGAACGCTCAAGCTGTCACGACGCAGGTGCATAGAGTAATTCATGGCAGCATGGCTGACAACGTGATTTGCGCGGTCGGCTTCGGGTTGGGCCACGTGCCGGTTCGTGAGCCTGGCGGAATGCCGGTAGCTTGGCCGGTACATGCCGACGATTTCGCCGGTCCGCCAGCGGACTTGCGAGCAAGTGGAAGTCCAAAATGAACCGAGCTGCTGTCAACTATAAATATGAGTCATCGCATTACTCATAACGCCTAATGGTTACCATCGGCGCCGCCCTTGGGAGTATATGGCTGGCTAGCTCCGCCGATCGTTAGAGGCGGTTTTCGGAGTTCTTGGGCGAGGCAGCCAGCAACCAGGAATGCGCATGCGGCCCGAAGCAGCGACTGGATGACGACGTCGAGCCTGTCATAACGCTGCGCGAGGCGCTTATCATCCAGCACCCAGGCGTTGCTGCACTCAACTGGCCAGCGCCGCTGTCCAAGCCCTGATCGGCTTGACTGGCCGCGCAGCATGCGAACCAGCAAGACGTCCACTTTCACCAGCGGGCCGATCTAGGCCCAGCGTGCCGGGCAACGTCGCGGGGTCGAGCCGCCGGTGCCAATAAGGCATCCGCTGGATCATGGACCTGCCGTCGCTCGTCGACATCCTCATGGACACGGGGGCGGCGCGGTCTTGGTGGGGATCATGGCCCTGAGGCTCCTGCGACCGCCACGATAGACAGAACTACCCGCAAAGGGCCTCAACGATGTTCTTGGACAGCTGGAAGCCTGAGCGTGATCCAGAACGCGGGTCAAGCGGGTGGCGGCACTCTGGAGGACGTCGGGGCGCCGAAGGTCTGATCACCAGCCGGACATCGGCTTGGCTCGACAGGAACCCGTCCAGGCGTCGCCCGTTTGCTCATGCGGCGCACATGGCGTCGGTCCCACCGAGGTCACGTGATGTTCGGCGAGGCGCTGGGCCGCCTTCAGGCCCTGGGGAACTCCGCTGCGGCCATTCTGCCAAGCCTGCTGCCGGGTATCCTGATCTTTCGTCTCAGTCTCACTCTTGTCTGCGGCGTCCGCGCCGCGCTCACCCGCGCCGTGTCGCTGCGCGAGGCCTCGACCGGGTCGGCGGCCGCCCTGGGGAACGCCGGCGTGGGCATGGTCGCTTGCTTCTGGAGCGACCC
>JBATRI010000481.1:0-6131 GCA_049292515.1 Geminicoccaceae bacterium | reverse complement strand
TCTTGGAGGCGAGCTGGCCGGCGCGCTTGCGGCGGCGCTCGAAGCCGGTGGCGAGAGTGCGGTCGAAGAAGAGCACGGCCTCGGCGGCGAGGGCCCCGTTCTTCGTCAGACCCAACGACAGCACGTCGACGCCGGCCTTCCAGGTCGCCTCGGCCGGCGTGCAGCCGAGATATGCCAAGGCATTGGCGAGCCGCGCGCCGTCCATGTGAACGTGCAGGCCGTGGGTATGGGCCAGGTCCGCCAGGGCCGCTATCTCGGCTGGCCGGTAGACCGTGCCGCATTCGGTCGCCTGGGTCAGGCTGACGGCGGCCGGCTGCACGTGATGCACGCCGCCGGCCTCCGCCTGGGCGAGCGGTGCCGTGAGCGCCGCCGGCGTAAGCTTGCCGTCGGCGCCGGGCAGGCCGATGAGCTTGGCCCCGCCGGTGAAGAACTCGGGCGCGCCGCACTCGTCCACCTGGACGTGCGCGGTCTCATGGCAAAGCACCGCGCCGTAGGGCGGCGTCAGCGATGCGAGCGCCAGGGAGCTGGCGGCCGTGCCGGTGAAGACCGGAAAGATCGCGACGTCGGTCTCGAACAGCTCACCCGCCAGCTCGGCGAGCCGGCGGGTGGCCTCGTCGGCGCCATAGGAGCCGGCGGTGCCGTGATTGGCGGCCGTGAGCGCCTCCAGCACCTCCGGTGCCAGGGCGGCCACGTTGTCACTGCGGAAGTCGCCGTTCATGGTCAGATCGTCCTGAAGCCGGCCGCCTCGCCGTAGGCCAGGCACTCGGCCGCGGGCAGGATGCCGCCGGACGTGCTGTAGGAGCGCAGGCTGACGGCAGCGACGCAGACGGCGAGGCGCAGGCTTTCCTCCATCGGCCAGCCCTCGTGCAGGCCCAGGAGGATGCCCGAGGCGAAGGCGTCGCCGGCGCCGTTGGAGCTCTTGATGTCGGCCGGGGGGACCCGGACCGACGCCTGCCGCCAGCTGCGGCCGTCCCTGGCGACCGCGATCCCGCCTGCGGGAAAGTGGATCACGACCAGATCCTGCACGCCCATGCGCAGCATCGCCCGACCCGCCGCCTCGACCCGGTCCAGGTCGGCGGTGTTGCCGTCCATGACGTCGAGCCCGGTGACGGCCGCGGCCTCCAGCTCGTTGATGACGATGGAGTTCAGGTAGGGCAGGCAGGGCACGGTCAGCGCGCGGATCGTTTCCTCGGCGACGCAGACGAGCTCCATGTTGGTGCGCAGGCCCAGCTCCCTGGCCTGCGCCAGCACCTCCGAGAAGCCGTTGCCGTGCTCCGTTGCCTGGTCCATCAGCTCGTGCACGCCGGGCGCGCCGAAGTGGAAGATCTTGGCCCGCGTCCGGGTCAGGTCGAAATGCGATGGTGCCAGCAGCGCATTGACACCCGGCAGGTAGAAGAAGGTTCGCCGCCCGGTCGGCTGCTCGATCATGACGTCGGTATAGGAGGTGCGCTGACCCGGAAGGACGGCCAGGCCGGCCGTGCCGATGCCGTGCCGGGCGCAGATCGCCTGGGCCAGCTGGCCATAATCGTCGTCCCCGATCACGCCGACGAGCTCGAGCGGGAACCTCGCCCCGAGAAGGGCGAGGTTGACGGCCATGTTGAAGCCCGGCCCACCGGAGTCCGGCGTCTCGGACAGCATGGTGGCGACGTGCTCGGCCGGCGGCAGCCGGTCGATCACCTTGTTGACGTCGATGCAGAGGCTGCCGCCGCAGAGGATGCCGTGACGCGCCATGGTCTCAGGGCTGCAACACGGTCTCAGTGATCGCGAGGTCGTCCGACAGCGCGCGCAGCGGCTTCAGCCCCTGCTTCTGCAGCTCGCCGTGGTAGGCGCGGACGGCCTCCTGCGGTGAGACCGCGCCGTCGGCCACCTGACGCATCATGGCGACCATCGCCAGCGGCGATTCGGCGAGGTTGATCTTGCGGCCGAACAGCGCCACCCGCGCGCCGTAGCGCTCGGCCTGGTGCAGCAGCTCGAAGCAGTCGCGGGTGGTGCCGGCGCCGCCGCCGAGCACGCCCACGATCAGGCTGGGATCGAACGAGGCGAGTTCCTCCAGCGCCTTCGGGCCGTTATAGACGATCTTGAGGAATTCCGGCCGGTCCGCCTTGAGCACGCCGGCGAGGCAGCGGACGATGCAGTCGTTGATGTAGTGCGGCAGCACCTCGGGGTCGATGCCGGTGTCGACGTTGGGGTTGAAGACCTCGAGGAAGTACTTGAAGCCACAGGCCGCAGCCTCGGTGCGGAACTCGTTGAACGCCTCGAGCGAGGCGTAGTCGCTGTCGAGGTCGTTGTTGAAGGTGATCGAGTAGAGGCCGAGATCGGTGCCGGTGACCTGGGCGCCGGGGCAGGGCGTGGGCGTGCCGTACATTACCCGTGACAGGCAGGCCGTCCGGAACGGGCGCGACGGCCGCTTGCTGTAGGTGGCGCCGCGCATGACCCAGATGTCGGTGGTGTCGTTGGCACGGATCGAGGCCTTGACGGGGCTGTCGCGGAACAGCCCCTCGTCGGTCAGCAGCTCGACGTTCGAGGCCGACATCAGCATGACGTCGACGATGTCCTGGGCGACGATGGCGCGGACCTGATCCAGGAACTCGCCGCGGGTCCGGTAGCGGTCCCAGCTGCCGTCGGGCTCGCGCTTCGGGCCGGTGGCGGCCAGGGCCGGACCCATGTCGGGGTCCTTGGCGTCGGCGATGATGAAATCCTGGCGGCTATATTGCCCGGCGCGGATCCGGGCGAGCTTCTCGTCGACGCGCTTCATGACAGTCCCTTGTGGTCGTAGCTGACGTTGTTGCGGTTCAAGCGGCGGCGTGCATCGCCGGCGGCTCCATGGCGCCGGTCATGATCGCCACCGCGTCGGACATGGAGTGGTCCTGCGGCCGGATGACGGCGATCCGCCGCCCGAGCCGATGGATGTGGATGCGGTCGGCGACCTCGAAGACATGGGGCATGTTGTGGCTGATCAGCACGATCGGCAGCCCGCGCCGCTTCACGTCCAGCATCAGCTCGAGCACCTTGCGCGATTCCTTGACGCCCAGTGCCGCGGTCGGCTCGTCCATGATGACCACGCGGCTGCCGAACGCCGTGGCACGGACCACGGCCACACCCTGGCGCTGGCCGCCGGACAGGGTTTCCACGGCCTGCCGGATGTTCTGGATGGTGAGCAGGCCCAGCGCGTCCAGATGCTGACGGGCCTCCTTCTGCATGCCCGAGCGGTCGAGCATGCGGAACAGCCGACCCAGCATGCCAGGCTTGCGGCGCTCGCGGCCGAGGAACAGATTGTCGGCGATCGACAGCGCTGGTGACAGGGCCAGATGCTGGTAGACGGTCTCGATGCCGGCGGCGCGGGCCTCCATCGGCGAGCGGAAATGCACCAGCTTGCCGTCGAGGCGGATCTCGCCGTGGTCCGGGGCGACGGCACCCGAGATGGTCTTGATCAGCGTCGACTTGCCGGCGCCGTTGTCGCCGATGACGGCCAGGATCTCGCCCGGCATCAGGTCGAAATCGGCATGGTCCAGGGCCGTGACCCGGCCGAAGCGCTTGACCAGATCGCGGGCGCTGAGGATGGGCTGCACGGCCTCGCTCATGTCGACACCCGCCTGATCCACTGGTCGATCGTGACCGCGATGATGATCAGGCCGCCGATCGTGAACTCCTGCCAGACGGCGTCGGCGCCGGCCAGGGCCAGCCCGTTGCGGAACACGCCCACGATCAGCGCCCCGATCAGCGTGCCGACGATCGAGCCGCGACCGCCGAACAAGCTGGTGCCGCCGATCACCACGGCCGTGATCGAATCGAGGTTGGCAGTGACGCCGGACAGCGCGCTGATGGCGCCGATGCGCCCGATGAGGACCCAGCCGGCGATGGCGCAGATGAAGCCGGCGATGACGTAGACGGCGAGCAGCGTGCGGCTGGTGTTGATGCCGGCGAGGCGTGCGGCATCCGGGTCATCGCCCGCTGCATGCACGTGGCGGCCGAAGGCGGTGCGGTTGAGCAGGTACCAGACGAAGGCCGCGATCAGCAGCATCAGGATCGAGCCGTAGGTCAGGCGGGCGCCGCCAAACTGGATCGCCGTGCCCATGAACTGGAGAAAGGGTGCCGCCGCCTCGACCTCCTGCTGCCGGATCGTCGTGCTGTTTGAGTACCAAAGGTTCAAGGCACCGAAGATGCTCCAGGTGCCCAGCGTGACGATGAACGGTGGCAGCCGCAGCCACGTGACCAGGGCGCCGTTGACGAAGCCGCAGGCGGCACCCACCAGCAGGCCCAAGGCGAAGGCGAGCTCCACGGGCAGCCCGGCGAGCACCGCGAGCCGGCCCATCACCACCGACGAGAGCACCATGATCGCACCCACCGACAGATCGATTCCCGCGGTCAGGATGATCAGGGTCTGCGCGATGCCGACGATGCCGATGATGGTGACTTGCTGCAGGATCAGCGACAGGTTGAACGGCTGGAAGAAGCGGCCGCCGACGATGAAGCTGAACACCGCGACGCCGAGCAGGAGCACGATGAACGGCACCGTGGTCGGATAGGCGTGCAGGAAGTGCTGCAGCTGCTTGAGCGGGCTCTTGGACTCTTCCTCGAATACGGCGTGCACGTTCGGCGCCGACGCGAGGGCGCTTTCCAGATCGGGCGTTTCCGGCCGAGCTACGGCATTGTTGGCGCTTGTCATGGCAGCCGACTTGCAAGGGAGACGGGGACGGCGCGAAGGGCGGCCGCGCTTGGCCGCCCTCCGGCTTGGATGCGGATCAGATCCAGGTCGAACTCAGGGCCGTCAGCCCCAGCACTTGGTCAGGCCTTCCTTGGCGGTGATCGATTCGACGCCCGGGACCGGCTTGTCGGTGATGAGCGCCACGCCGGTGTCGAAGAAGTCCAGGCCCGGCGTCGTGGCCGGCATCTTGCCGGACTTGGCGAACTCGGCCACGGCCTCGACGCCCATCGAGGCCATCAGCAGCGGGAACTGCATCGAGGTGGCGCCGATCACGCCGGCCTCGACGTTCTTCACGCCCGGGCAGCCGCCATCGACCGAGGTCATCAGCACGCTGCCGTCGGCCTTGCCCGCGGCCTTCAAGGCCTCGTAGGCGCCGGCCGCGGTCGGCTCGTTGATGGTGTAGACGACCGTGATGTCGGAATCCTTCTGCAGAAGGTTCTCCATCCCGGTGCGCCCGCCTTCCTCGGCACCCTGGCCCCACTGGTGGCCGACGATGCGCGGATCGGTCTCCTCGCCGTAGTGCTTGGGGTCCATGATGTCGATGCCGAAGCCCTTCATGAAGCCCTGGTCGCGCAGCATGTCGACGGTGGGCTGGCTCTCGAGCGCATCGAGGAAGGCGATCTTGGCGGTGGCGGCCTTGTCGCCGAGGGTCTTGGCGGCCCAGGCGCCGATCAGCTCGCCGGCCTTGAAATTGTCGGTGGCGAAGGTGGCGTCGGCGGCGTCGATCGGGTCCAGCGGTGTATCCAGGGCGATGACCAGGATGCCCGCGTCGCGCGCCTGCTTGATGGTCGGCACGATGGCCGCGGTGTCGCTGGGCGTGATCAGGATGCCCTTGGCACCGGCCGAGATCAGGCTCTCGACGGCTGCCACCTGGGTCTCGTTGTCGCCGTCATACTTGCCGGCGAAGCTGCGCAGCTCGACGCCGAGCTCCTTGGCCTTGGCCTCGGCACCTTCCTTCATCTTGGCGAAGAAAGGATTGTTGTTGGTCTTCGTGATCAGCCCGACGATCACCTCCTCGGCCGACGCCGAGCCGGCGCCGAAGCCGGCCAGGCCGAACGCCACCAGGGCGATCGCCGTCATCGTCCGGCGGCCGACCGCAAATCTCCGCCCATTATTCTGCTGCTGCATCGCTGCCTCCTTGATTCCCTGACACGCCACGTTTGCCTTCGGTACCCGAAGGGTCGGCGATCATTGCCATGTTGCGCATGGCCTGGGCAGAAATGATCAGCGCTTTTGCCTAGTGTCAACCAGAATTCTTTGATGTTATGTATAGATTTGAGCAATAGCAGGGAGTCGTATGTGCGGTCAGCGCAACCCGGCAGCGCGAGCGGCCATCCGCTCGGCGGGGCGATCAAGGTGGCCGGTGCCGCCCGCATCCTGCATCTGATCGGCTCGGGCCGCGCCACCTCCCGGGCGTCCCTGGCGC
>JBATRI010000480.1:0-3632 GCA_049292515.1 Geminicoccaceae bacterium | reverse complement strand
GTCGACGAGCAGGGCCGGCAGGCCGGCATGGTGGCGGGCCTGGGCTACGCCGGCCAAGGCCGCATTGGCGGCGGCATAGTTGGCCTGGCCGGGTGCGCCGGTGATGCCGGCCAGCGAACCGAACAGCACGAAATGATCGAGCCCGATTCGGCGGGTCAGGCGATCCAGGATGTCGGCCCCGACCAGCTTGGGGACGAGCACCCGCTCGAAGCGGGCGGCGGTCTGGGCACCGACGACACCGTCGTCGAGCACGCCGGCGAGATGGAAGACGCCCTTCAGCGGCCGATCGATGCCCTCCAGGATCTGGGCCATCGCCGTGACGTCGGTAATGTCGGCGGCCACCACCCGCACCTCGGCACCCGGAACCACGAGCACCTGCTGCCGGCGGGCGACGACGGTGATGTGCCGGGCGCCATGGGCGGCGAGCCATGCCACCAGCTGCTGGCCCAAGGCGCCGGTGCCACCGGTGACGAGATAGCACGCGTCGGGACGGAAGCGCGGACGGCGCAGGACCAGCTTGCCGACATGGCGGGCCGCTTCCAGCTCGCGGATCGCCTCGGGCAGCCGGGCGAACGGGATTGGTCGGACCGGAATGAACGGCAGCTCGCCGGCGGCCAGCCGGCGCAGAAGCTCCCGCAGCATCTGCCCGACCCGCGCGGGCTCCTCGGCGATCAGCCGGTCGAGGGCCAGGATCGTGTAGTCGATGTCGGGACGGCGCGCGCGCGCCTGCGTCTCGGTCCAGATGCCGGCGCGACCGAGCTCGATGAAGTGGCCGCCGGGGGGCAGCATGTCGAGCCCTGCAGGGATGGCGTCGCCGGTCAGGCAGTTGATCACGCGGTCTACCGAACCGGCCGTGGCGAAGGCCAGGCTGCGGGAATCGTGGACGGCGGTGACACCCATGCGGCGCAGGTGCTCGCGCTTGGTCTCGCTGCCGGCCGTGGCGACCAGATTGGCACCCATGGCGCGCGCCAGAGCGATGACCGCGTGGCCGACGCCACCAGCGCCGGCATGCACCAGCACCCGCTCACCCGGTGTCATCCCCTCGAGCGCCAGCATCGCCGTGAGGTAGGCCACTGACTGGCCCGCGACTTTCGCCCAGTCGAGGGCCGGGGGGATCGGCTGGGCGAGACGTACGTCAACAACCACCCGGCTGGCGAAGCAACCAGGGGCGATTGCGACGACGGCCGTGCCCACGGCGATGCTCGTCACCCCTGCACCGACCTCGACCACCTCGCCGGCGCACTCGACCCCGGGAGCACCGGCATCGCCGGGGTAGAGGCCCAGCAGGTTCATCACGTCGCGGAAATTGATGCCCGTGGCCGCGATCTCGACCACGATCTGGCCGTGCCCGGCACGTGGCTCGGATCGGCTCTCCCAGGCGAGCGAGCGGCTGGTCGCCACCGTATCGCGGCGGAGCACGAACCCGCCGAGTGGCGGCGGCAGCTCGGCTGGGGCACGGGCCACGAGCTCGGCCTGGCTCAGCTCACCCGCGCGCAGCTGCAGCAGCCGCGACGCAGGGGCAGTGACGTGAAAAGGCGGGATCGCCACCGCATCGAGGTCGAGCAGCAGTGGATCCAGCTCCGGCAGTTCCTGGGCGAGCGTGCCGACAAGGCCCACCATCGCCGCCTGGGCGGGGTCGCCCGGCTCGCCGTCCCGGGGCAACGCGCCTCGGGTGACGAGCACGAGCGGCGACGGTGCGCTGGATCCGGCTTCGCTCTTGGCCACGTCGATCACGTGCGCAAAGGCAGCCCGCGGGTCGGTCGTGCCGCGCAGATCGATGATCCGTCGGGCCGGCCCTGCGGCCGTGGCCGTCGAGACGGGAAGGAGCACGAGGTCGTGGATCGCGGCCGGACTCCCGGCGCGGGCGATCCGGGCCATGCCGAGGCCATGGCAGTCCGCCACCGTCCGGCCTGTCTCGTCGAGGAGCGTCACCGCGAAACGGTGTTGGCTCTCCCGGCGCGCGACGACGGTTCGCGGCGTGCCGCCGAACCACGCTAGCCGGTCGACCCGGGCCAGCAGCCAGGTGCCACCGGCATCTTCCGGCAGCAGGGCAGCGAGACTCTGCCAAGCCGCGTCGAGCATCCTCGGGTCGAGCCGCAAGGCCGGATCGGGAGCGGCGCCCAACCCTGCTACGGCTGTCTCGCCGTGCCGACGAATGGATTCGATGGCCCTGAATGCCGGGCCGTAGCCGAGCCCGCTGCGCGCAAAGGCGTCATAGAGCGCTGCCGGATCCATCCGCTCGGCCGGTTCCGGCACGATGATCGCCGCGGCCACCTCGGCGGCACCGAAGCCCGCCGTGGCCAGGGTCTGAAAGGCGTCGGCCTCGGTCTCCGGGGCGCGGGCGACGGTCACCGTCCGCCGGTCGGGGTCCACGACCGTGTGCACGACGGGTGCGGGGCCTAAATCGAGCGGGGCGTGGAAGACGAGATCGCGCAGCTCGATCGGGTCGGGGCCGTCGATGGCGGCCAGCATCATCTCGACCATCGCCGCTGCCGGCAGGATGACGCGGCCCTCGACCCGGTGATCGGCCAGCCAGGGCGGCGAATCTGGGGCGAGCTGCTGCTCGAACTGGCGCTGCGGCACGCTGGAGCGGAGCCGCCGGCCGAGGAGCGGATGGTCACCCGAGGCAGCGGTGTGACGTCCGGGCCGGGGCTCGACCCAATAGCGGCGGCGCTCGAAGCGGGGTGCCCGCAACGCCGGCCGTTGCGTTGTGGCGGCCGGCGGGGCAGCCAGTACGAGGTGTGCGTTGGTGCCGCTGAAGCCGAACGAGCTGACCCCGGCATGGCGAAAGGCGTAGCTGACGGCCTCGGTCGGGAAACGCAGGTCGATGCCGCCCAGATCGATGTGCGGGTTGAGACTCTGGAAATGGAGGTTGGGCGGCAGCCGCCCCTGGCGCAGGGCGATCGCCGTCTTGATCAGCCCGGCAATGCCTGCCGCGGCCTCGGCGTGGCCGATATTGCTCTTGATCGCACCCACCCACAGCGGCCGGTCGCGCTCCATGAACACGTCGCGCAGCGCATGGGTCTCGATCGGGTCGCCGAGCGCCGTCCCGGTGCCATGCGCCTCGACCAGGTCGATCGCACCCGGCTCCAGCCCGGCGTCGACGAGCGCGGCCCGGATCACCGCCTCCTGCGCCACCCCACTGGGCACGGTGAGACCGGCGCTGCGGCCGTCCTGATTCAAGGCGGTGCCGAGAATCACCGCATGGATCGGGTCGCCGTCCGCCAGGGCATCCGGCAGGCGCTTGAGGGCTATGAGCCCGCAGCCCTCACCGCGGACGAAGCCGTCGGCGCGGGCGTCGAACGCCTTGCAGCGAGCGTCGGGCGCCATCATCTGCAGCTGCCCAAGCGCCGCCGTGGTGCCCTGGCCGAGGATGAGGTTGACGCCGCCGGCGAGGGCGAGGTCGCTCTCGCCGCGACGCAGGCTCTGCACGGCCAGATGGGTCGCGACCAGCGACGACGAGCAGGCGGTGTCGACGACCATGGCCGGGCCGCCCAGGCCCAGCGTGTAGGCCAGCCGGCCAGCCGCGATCGACGGTGCCGAACCCGTGCCGGCATAGCCCGCGATCTGCTCGCCGGCGGCGGCGATCGCCGCATAGTCGTAGTTGCACATGCCGACGAAGACGCCGGTGC
>JBATRI010000479.1:0-2338 GCA_049292515.1 Geminicoccaceae bacterium | reverse complement strand
CAGCCGAGCTGCTGGCGACGACCGGCGAGCCGGCCGATCAGGTGCGCCTCGACCGTGCCCGGCGCCTCTTTGCGCAGGTGCTGGAGCTGCCGCGCGGCCTCGGGATCATGACCATCCACGCCTTGTGCGGCGCACTGCTGCGGCGCTTCCCGCTCGAGGCCGGCGTGGCGCCTCATTTCGAGACCATCGACGAGCGGTCGGCCGGCGAGCTGATGCAGGAGGCCCTGCAGCAGGTCCTGCGCGCTGGCCGGGATGCGGCGACACCGCTGGGCCGGGCCATGCAGGCACTGGCCGTGCTGCTGCCCGAGACCACGCTCGGCGAGACCCTGGCGGAACTGCTGGGGCAACGGCTCCGGCTGCTGCGCTGCCGGGCAGCGTTCCAGAACGACCTGGAGGCGATGCTGGCCGGCATTGCCCAGGCCCTCGGCACCGAGCCCGGCCTGGAGCCCGCTTCCCTGGAGGAGCGGGCCTGCGCCGACGGCCAGTACGATGCCCAGGGGCTGCTGGCCGCGGCCCAGGCGCTGGCGCGGGGATCGGATAAGGACGCGGAGCGCGGTCGCGGCATTGCCACATGGCTCGGCGCCGCGCCAGCCGATCGGGTACGGCTGCTAGGCGGCTACAAGCGCTGGTTCCTCAAGGCCGACGGCGGTGGGCTGAAGACGCTGGCGACCAAGAAGGTGGCCTCCGAGCCGGTGCTGCGGGCCCTTACCCAGGAGCAGGCACGGCTCGTCCGCCTGGGCGACCAGGTCCGCGGCCTGCTCCTCGCCATACGCACCGAGGCGCTGCTGCGCGTCGCCTTCGCCGCCATCGACGCCTATGAGCAGCTGAAGCAGCGCGCGGCGTCGCTCGACTACGACGATCTGATCGAGCGCGCCCGGGAGCTGCTGCAGCGGCCCGGCAAGACCGAGTGGGTGCTGTTCAAGCTGGATGCCCGGATCGATCACGTGCTGGTCGACGAGGCGCAGGACACCAGCCCGCAGCAATGGGAGGTGATCCTCAAGCTGACCGACGAGTTCTTCGCCGGCGCCGGGGCGCGGACCCGGCCCCGTACGCTGTTCGTGGTCGGCGACGAGAAGCAGTCGATCTACAGTTTCCAGGGCGCCGATCTGGCCAATTTCCGGCGCGTGCGGGACCTGCTGAGATCGCGCGCCGAGGCGGCGCAGACCCCCGTCCGGGCGGAGCTGCTGGACCGCTCGTTCCGCTCGGTCCCGGCCGTGCTAGCCGTGATCGACGCCGTGTTCGCCCTGCCGGAGGCCCGCGAGGGCGTGGTCGAGGCCGACGCCATGCTGGCCCACGCGACCGAGCGCGTCCACGCGCCGGGCCTGGTGGAGCTGTGGCCGCTGGCCCGACCGGCCGACCATGAGGCTGCGGGTGAGCCTTGGCCGCTGCCCGATGCCCCCAGGCCCAGCGACGAGCCGGAGCGCCGAGTCGCCAGGGCCATCGCCCGTACCATCCGGCAATGGCTGGACCAGGGCGAGATCCTGGAGAGCACCGGCCGGCCGGTCCGGGCCGGCGACATCCTGATCCTGCTCGGGCGGCGCGGCATCGTGCAGGAGCTGATCATCCGTGCCCTGAAGCAGGCGGGCGTCCCGGTGGCCGGCGCCGACCGGCTGGCGCTGCGCGATCACATCGCGGTCCAGGATCTGGTCGCACTCGGCCGGGCGATGCTGCTGCCTGAGGACGACCTCAACCTCGCCTGCCTGCTCAAGAGCCCCCTGGTCGGGCTGGACGAGCAGGCGCTGTTCGACCTTGCCTGGAACCGCGGCGCCGACAGCCTGATCGAGCGCCTGCGGGCAGCCGCCGAAGTGGAGCCACGGCGGTTCGCCGTCGCCTACGCCAAGCTCGCCGGCTGGCTGCAGCGGGCCGATTTCATGCCGCCGTTCGAATTCTACGCCTGGGTGCTGGGTGCGGATGGAGGCCGGCGGCGGATGCTGGCCCGCCTGGGGCCGGATGCGGTGGAGCCGATCGAGGCCTTCCTCGGCCAGACCCTGGCCTACGAGCAGGGGCACCCTGCGGCCATGGAGGGCTTCCTGCACTGGCTGGGCCTCGACAGCGGCGTGCTCAAGCGCGACGCCGAGAAGGTCCGCGACATGGTGCGCCTCGCCACCGTGCACGGCGCCAAAGGGCTGGAGGCGCCGATCGTGATCCTGGCCGATGCCGGCCCACGTGGCCGGTCGCAGCGTGGGCGGCTGTTGTGGAGCGAGCCCGTGGCAGACGGGACCGGTGTCGAGCTGCCGTTCTGGCGCGCCGCCAGGGCCAATCGCGACGGCCTGACCGAGCGGATCGCGCAGCGCGAAAACGCGCGCGACCTCGAAGAGCGGCGCCGTCTGCTCTATGT
>JBATRI010000478.1:0-6613 GCA_049292515.1 Geminicoccaceae bacterium | reverse complement strand
CCCGCCCCTCGGGCTCTCTTTATCGACGCAAGCTGCCCCGCATGTTCCCTCGCCGGTCGCGGGCGGGGGAGGCTGGGGTGGGGTCACTTTGGGGCACGACGCGGATCGGTCGTCACCAAAGCGGCTCGCCCGTCACGCCGGCCCGCGCCGCCTGCTCGGCATGCTCCAGCGCCGCCGCCGCGACCGCCTTGTCGACATACTCCTCGCCGCAATTCTCGCACACCTCGGCCGGCACGTGGCGCACCACCATCGTCAGCGCATCGCGCTCCAACACCAGCGTCGCCGTCCCGGGTCGCGTCTCCCCCGCATGGCAGATCGGGCATCGCACGGCTTGCGCCTCCGCTTGAGGTCGGGCCGCCACAGCAGCGGGTCCGGCTCGTAGACCGTGAGTTGCATGAACCCGCTGCTCTCCCGACCCGCAGCCCTTGCGCCTATCGGCGGCCGACCATCAAGGCTTGCTCCGCGGGCGTAAGTCCATACAAGCCTGCCAGCAGCGTCTCCATTTCCGCCTCGGTTCTCACGATATCCTCCTCAAGGGTACGGATTTCTAGGTCAAGTTCGAGGATCTGTCGTGCCGCAGCGCTCGCAGGATCAACCACAAGCATGCGAAGGTCACGCGTCAGACGCTCGGCTCGCGGGCGACGAGCCGCCAGTGGGCGAGTACAGCCCCGCTTCCTCCTCCGCGACAAATACCCGCTCGATCACCGCGCGACCGTTTACGAGAAACCGGAGTTTGCCCTCGACCAGCATTGCCTCTGCGGCCCCACCCGGCATCAACCCTTCCTTTAGCTCCGCATGGCGAAGGGTCATCTCATCCTGCAGGGCGTCCCGTGCCCATTCCCTGCGAGCCGCTCCGGTGAGGCTGGCGGGTGCCCTCTGAACCGCGCCGTCGGGTTAGTCACGGCCTGGCCGGTTGGTCGACGCGGGAACGGGCCCTTTCCCATCTCATGGGAGGCAAGCGATAGTGCAGAGCATGACGCTCTTCGCGGGGCGCTCGCGTTCCCCACGTCCTGCCCCGTGAGCGACGCCCTGGCTGCTCTCGAACCGCATTGTTATGTCCCGGACGCGAAGGCGGCCAGGGACTGGCTGACGCAACAAAGGCGTGTCGTCGGGCTCGACGAGGTCACTGCGGAGCAGCTTCACAGCCAGATAGGTCGAGCGCTAGCCGCCAGCCGCCGATATATCAATCCGGCGCAAAATAACTTCGTTGCGATGACTATTCAGCAGGCCAAAAACCGCGAGTTTGACGATGTCATCGTAATATGGCCGTACACTTTACTAAACGATGGAGAACAAAAGCGGCGGCGACTCTATAATGCGGACACCCGCGCAAAGCGAAATTGTGTGGTGCTCGTTCAGGCGCAGAAGTTGCTCCATACATCGTCATTTATTCTTTGCGGATAACCAAGGTCACGTGGAAACCACAGGCTGATCGCAGATACCCTCGCGCCGGGTCGTCACCGGATGGCGGACGAGCGGTAGCACAAAAACCGAAATCATCGCTGCGTTGCAGCCTCGTGCATATCAATCGCCTGCATCAGAACAGCGTTCGCGTGCATAAAGTTTAGCTTCTGACCTTGAATGTCGTAGGCCCATTTAAGTCCGTGAAACAGGTTGTTGCGCAGACGGTAGACAATTATCAGCAATGCGGTAGTGATCTCGACGGGATTTTCGCTCAGACCCCGAATGACTTTTTCAACCAGATCCCGATTGTCTCTACTCCTAAAGTACAGATGCTCAAAGTAATAGGTAAATTCTCCTGCATCACAGTACCGATTACGGAAGTAAGCAAGTGGACCTTCGAATGCGCCTGCGGTCAGGAGGCCTCTCTCCGCCCATGATCTGACAACATCTGCAATCACCCTTGCACTACCGTTTGTACTCAGCACCTTGGCCTCGAAAAAACTCCACAAAAGCGCGAACTGCATGATCACATTTTTTTCGCCGGACGATAACTCTCCGAATCCAGGAGCTTTGTGCCCAAGCCAACCGATGACGCTTTTCTGTCGCCCCTGCCTCATGCCGCCCGCTCCATCGACCACTGCACCCGCTCCGCCACAATCCGCGCGAACGGCCTGATACCGCCATCGGTGCTCGCGCGCTCGAGCGCGGCGAGATAAGCGTCGCGGTCCTCGACCCGGATGACGGTCCACGGATAACCGCCAGAGGCGAGCATCGCATTCATGACAAAGCGCGCCATCCGCCCGTTGCCATCCGGCCAGGGGTGGACATAGCCGATGAGCCAGTGCCCCAGCACCGCCCGCACCGAAGGCTCCGCCTCCGCTTCCAGCAGCGCGAACAATTCCGGCATGGCATCGCGCACGGCTTCCCAGCGCGGCGGCACATGCCGCGACCCCCTCAAAAACACGGCATCATTGCGATAGCCCGCGAGCGCCGACGCCGGGATCAGGCCCGCGGCGACACAGGGCTGGAACAGCGCGCGATACCATTCCCGGTGGGCCGAACGCACCAGAGCCCCGGCATTTCCGCCGGCGATGATGGCCGTCAACGACTCCTTCACCAGCCGGAAGGCCTGCCAGTAACCGCGCGCCGCCAGCGCATCCCGGCTTTGGCGGTCGGCCTCGTGATCGGATGGATTCCAGTCGCCCGTGCGCACCCGCTCGATCAGCTCCGGGCTGACGCGGTAGCCTTCGATCGAGAGCGAATGATAGGCATCTGCCTGATAGATCTCATCGACAAATCGCAGGTAAGCGCCCCGGTCCGGCGGCAGGCCCGGCGCATCCGGAAATGCCTCCAGCACAGGACCGCGCATCGACTCCCAAAGCGCCCGCAGCCGCAGGGTGATCGGCGCCGCCCCCTGATTGATGCTGCCGAAGACCTGCTGCAGCTCAAACGGATCGCTCTCGCGCACATCATATCCGGCAGCCTTCATCGCGGCAGCGATCTCATCCGCCACCTCCTCCCGGCCGATGCGCCGGAACGCCCCGGCAAGCCGCCCTGCCACCGCCGAATGGCCGCCATCTAGCAATCGGCCGAGGATATCCGAGGCATCGCGGATACCGGCCAGCGCCAGCTGCGCCTCGACCGGATGACGCGCAAAGAACGCCTCCGGCACCCGGATCAGCGCCCCGGCGGGGGCGAACAGCCGCAGCCCGTCCCGCTCCACGAGATCGGCAGCAGCCGGCATGTCCTTCTGCTTCAGATCATAAACCGATGTGCCGAACGGCAGTCTCACCGCGTTGTTGGTCCCCCTGGGCGTATAGATCACCACCTGGCGGGGGATCGCGGTGTTCTCGGCATGCAGCAGCAGCGACTGCTCCGGCGCAAGATGCCAGCGCGCGCCGAACCGCACTCCGGCATAGCGGGCGCAGAACTCCCAAAACGAGGCAAACCAAGGCGTGCTGTCGCCCGGCGCGGTGCCCGGACTCGCCGCAATCAGCCAGCCCTTCATGACCTCCTGCAGAAACCCCTGGCGCAGCAGCCGCTCGCGGTGAACGCGGCCAAGCTCGCCCGACCGGAACACCCTCCGTCCGTCCTTTTGCAGCGCCTGAAGCTGCGCCAGCGACGCAGCGAGTCTCTCAAGCGGGGTAGCCATATCACCTGCCCGGTCCGGGCCCTTTCAAGCCTTTCATGCCGTACGCATACAAGTATATTATGCCGTGCGATCACAAGTCAAATATGTTGTGTTATCGCAAGTCGGTCATGAAAATCCTAGGATCCAAACCCAATCAATAGATTGACATTGTTTGTCTCTTGTGATTCGAGCTGCCAGACAGTGGGGCTTGAGTGATGGCGGGCGAGTTCTGGTTCAACGATCGGCAGTGGGCAGTGCTCGAGTCGTTGCTACCCGAAGGTCAGCCGGGGGCCAGACGGGTCGATGATCGCCGCGTCTTGAGCGGCATCGTCCATGTCCCGCGCACGGGTTGCCGCTGGCAGGCCTGCCCAGCGATCTACGGGCCGCCGACCACGGTCTACAATCGCTTCCACCGCTGGTCCCCCCGTGGACTGTGGCAGATGCTACTGCAGGCCTTGATCGTGACAGCGCCGGGCGAGCTGCACCTGCTCGACAGCTCCTGCACTAAGGTGCACCGCTCGGCCGGCGGCGCAAAAGGAGAGCCCAGGCGCTGGCGATCGGCCGCGCACGCGGCGGCCGTACGACCAAAATCCACGACGTTGTCGACGGCCGGGGCCGACCGCTCGCTTTCACGCTGACCCCCGGCCAGCGCGGCGATGCCCCAGTGGCACTGGTGCTCTTGCTGAGCGTGCCAGCCGGACGGTGCTGCGTCGCCGATACTGCCTACGACAGCAACCTCCTGCGCCGCATGCTACCCGACCAGTGTACCCTGCCGGGCATCCCCAACAACCCGACCCGCAAGCGCCGCCACCCATTCGATCCTTTGGCCTACCGCCGGCGCAACCTGATCGACCGCGCCTTCTGCCGCCTCAAGAACTGGCGCCGCATCGCCACCCGCTACGACAAGCTTGCCGCCAACTACGCCGCCGCAGTTGCAATCGCGATCGCCGTCACCTGGTGGATCTGATTTTGTCTCGACCCTAGACCCCGGCAGCGCCTCCAGGGCAACAGCTCCCTCTGCACAGCCACCCCACACGCTCACCACCACCCACACCACCCGTGCCTTCGCCGTCCGCCCTCGCTCCGCTCGGGCTCCCGGCTCGTCGCGGCACCTGGTCCACCATCCGCGAGATTACCCGAAGACCGTTACCGAGCCGTCAACGCTGCCCTTGACACCGTCTCGCGACCATGGAATAGTTCAAGGCTTTTCTTCCTAACAAGGCCGCGCCCCGCCATGGTGCAGTTTGCTCGTTCGTCGCCGGGATCCGTGCCCATACGCAAGTCCGAACCCAGCCCAAGCCACCGCGCAGCCGAAACCGCACGAACGAATTCCTCGTCCGGCACGAACGAACCCGCCGGCCGCCTCGCCGACGAATTTACCGAGCGAACCCACCGACCGGCCCGGCCCGATCGGCACGAACGAACCCGAGCCCCGCCGGCCATCGGCTGGCGACGCCAGGTGCTCGTGCACGCACGAAGGCGCGCCCGCGCACGTTCGAACCCGACACGCCCATGAGTCGCGTCCGCCCCGTGCACGTTCGAACCCGAGCGCACCGCTCAGGCGGGCACCAGACGAACCCGCCGACGGAACCAGCCCGAGGCCCGCGCGGTGTGCGCGGCGCGGCACGTTCGAACCCGAGCCCCGCCGGCCGGCTAGCCCTCCGGCGGCAGGTCCCTGAGCCCGACCCGGCGGAACGCGTTGGTGATCGGGTAGCGGCGGTCGCGCCCGAACGCCTTGCGCGTGATCTTGACGCCGGGCGGGGCCTGCCGGCGCTTGTACTCGGCGAGGTCCAGGAGATTGGAGATCCGCCGCACCGTGTCCGGATCGAAGCCCTCGGCCACCAGCTCGCGCGGCGACAGGTCCTGCTCGACCAGCCCGTTCAGGATCCGGTCCAGGACGGCATAGGGCGGCAGCGAATCCTCGTCCTTCTGGTCCGGCCGCAGCTCGGCCGTGGGCGGCTTGGTGATGATCCGCTCCGGGATGACGTCGGAGGACGGCGCCAGGCAGCCCTCGGGGCGCTGCGCGTTGCGCCAGTGCGACAGCGCGAACACGGTGGTCTTGTAGAGGTCCTTCAAGACCGAGTAGCCGCCGCACATGTCGCCGTAGAGGGTGGCGTAGCCGACCGACATCTCGGACTTGTTGCCGGTGGTCAGCACCATCGGCCCGAGCTTGTTGGAGATGCCCATCAGGATCACGCCGCGGATGCGCGACTGGATGTTCTCCTCGGTCGTGTCCGCCGCCCGGTCGCCGAACACCGGCGCCAGCATCTGCCGGAAGGCGTCGACCGCGGGCTCGATCGGCACCTCGTCCAGCCGGATGCCCAGCCGTCTGGCACACTCGGCCGCGTCCTCGAGGCTGCCCTGCGAGGTGTAGCGCGAGGGCATCATCACCGCATGCACCCGCTCCGGGCCCAGCGCGTCGACCGCCACCACGGCCGAGAGGGCGGAATCGATGCCGCCCGACAGCCCCAGCACCACGCCCGGGAACCGGTTCTTGCCCACATAATCGTGCAGGCCCATGACCATGGCGCGGTAGATCGATTCGAGCTCGGGCCGCGGCTGGGCGATCTCGCCCCGTGCTGCCGGGCGCCAGGCGTCGTCGGCGTCGCTGGCCCAGGCGGTCAGCGTCAGCGCCTCGACGAAGGTCGGCGCCTGGGCCACCAGCCGGCGCTCGGCGTCGAGCGCGAACGAGCCGCCGTCGAACACCAGCTCGTCCTGGCCGCCCACCTGGTTGATGTAGAGCAGCGGCAGGCCGGTCTCGGTCACCCGGGCCACGGCCAGCTGCAGCCGCTGGTCCTCCTTGCCGTGCTCGAACGGCGAGCCGTTGAGCACGATCAGGATCTGGGCACCGCTCTCGCCCAGGCCCTCGGCCACGTCCTCGAACCACATGTCCTCGCAGACCATCACCCCCAGCCGGACGGCCCCGCCGTCGCGCAAGGAAAGGCGCATCGGCCCCGGGATCGGCCCGGCCGCGAACACGCGCTTCTCGTCGAAGACGCCGTAGTTCGGCAGCTCGTGCTTGTGCATCCGCCCGGCGATGGCGCCGCCGGCGAGGAGGAAGGCGCTGTTGTAGAGAGC
>JBATRI010000477.1:0-2915 GCA_049292515.1 Geminicoccaceae bacterium | reverse complement strand
CCACCGGCCTTCGATGCCGGCGGCGCGGTAAGCGTCCGGGCCGCCGGTGGTCGCGCCCTATTTGGCTTCGGTCAGGACCTGGGCGTTCAGGTCATCGAAGGTGGTGTTGGCCTTACTGACATAGATGCCGGTCAGCACGAAAGCCGAGACGATGACGAACAGACCGACGGGGATGCCTACGGTCATGACCATGCCGCTACCGAGCGGCGTGCCGAGCAGGTTGCCGCCGAAGGCCACCAGAAGAATGAAGCCACAATAAATCGCGAGCATCGCCAGCGACAGGATGCCCGCCAGTCTGTTGCGTTGTCGGACGAGCTCGCGGAATTTCGGATTGCCGCGGATCTTGGCATAGCCCACGGGTTCCGCACGCTGCCGGCGGACCGGCTGTATTGATGTGGCGGTGACGACCTTGGGCGGTACCATCCGGCTTGGGCCGGCTGGCTTGGACTGCCGCGGTCGGGCGGGGCGTGGCCGGGATTTTCGCATCGCTGGGCCCTGGGGTTGCGCGCGGACATGTCACGCTCGGATCGCTGCCCGACCTGCTCGTCGCGGCGTCCACGCGATAGACCCTTCGACGCGGCGGGGGAAGGGCCGATCGGTGGCTTCAGTCTGCCCGGGCGGCTTTCCAGCCGCTGGCACCGAGCACGAACGACGCCCGTTCAATCTCGGCAAAGCCGTCCGCCTCACGCCATCCCATGACGGAGATGGTCAGCGCCTCGCCGGCGAGGCGAATCAGGTTATAGCTGTTGGCTTCGCCGCCACGGGTCCGGGTCGAGACCGCGGTGCCGGCATGAACCACCAGCACCGATCGCTCCTGTGCCATGTGGACCAGGGCTTCGCCGCTGGCCCAGCGATGGTAATGGCCGGACAGCAGCAGGTGCACGCCGGCGTCGGCTGCCGCATCGAGGGCGCGGCTGGCGCGACCGGCAAGTTCCACGGCCCCCGCCAGCCGCGGCACGGCCAAAGGATGGTGGGTGACCAGCACCTTGAAGAGGTGATCGGGCAAGGGTCCCAGGATCTCGCGGATGGCTGCCATCTGTTTCAGCGACACCCGCCCGTTCTTGCCCGGCAGCCGCCGCGCGGTGTCGATGCCGAGCACGGCGATCTCGGCATCGGCGAAAAACGGCTGCCGGTCCGCTGAGACGAACCGCTCGTAGCGCGCCATAGGCCGGAACATCCGGCTCAGCGGCCGGAACAGCGGGGCCACGTCGTGATTGCCGGGTACCACGAGCACCGGTATGGCCAGCCGGTCGAGAAAGGCCTGCGCCGCCGCGAACTCGGCGCGCCGGGCGCGCTGGGTGAAATCGCCGCTGATGACGACCAGGTCGCAGCCGGAGTCCTGCAGGCTCACCACCAGCGCCTCGACGACCGCTTCGTCGTGGCGGCCGAAATGCAGATCCGAGATCTGGGCGATCGTTCGCATCGTGCGGCCTACGCGACTGCTACCGGGGTGGCGAAGACGCGCAAGGCCTGAGGTCGCGAGCGGTAGTGCAGCGGCGGCCGCATCGTCGTCACCTCGCCGTCTGTTGCCACGTGGACCCGGCTGGCATGCATGTCGATCTCCAATGTCGGACTGTTCAGCTCCTCGAAATCGCGCATCTGGTCGATGCTGCCGACCGTGGCGCGGAGCGCGAACCATAACAGCCCCACCCGCGTACGCTGCTTGGCGAGGAACAGCCAGAGGCGCCCGCTGTCCAAGCGATCACGCTGCCCGAGCGTCATGAGCTGCATGCTGTAGACGTTGTTGCCGATGAACAGGCATGGCGTCCGATGGGGCGTGCTCCAGCCTTCGGCGTGAAGCCGCAGCCGGCGCCGTGGGAAGCGCCAAAACATGCGGGCGAAAGCCAACGTCATGGCGGGCCATTTGCTGTTGCCGTCCTCGTGCCGACGCCGGTCGCGGTCGACCACCATGTAGGGATAGATGCCGATCGACGAGTTGTTGATGAATACCCGCCCGTTGACCTCGGCGACGTCGACGGCGCGGCTCCGGCCGTTGGCGATTACCTGCACGGCGCTCTCGACGTCCTGCGGCAGTCCAAGATCCTTGGCGAAATGATTGAGCGTGCCGAGCGGCAGCACGCCGAGCAGCACGCCGCTGTCGGCCAGCACGCCCGCCACGGTGCCTACTGTGCCGTCGCCGCCGCCGACGACCACGGCGTCGACGGACCCGGCGGTCGCATCGGCCAGTGCCGCCTGCGCCTCGGCGGCTACCAACTCTCCTGGCACGAAGCGCATCTCGGCCTCGATGCCGTGACGTGCGAACGCATCGGCAAGATCCATGGCCGAGACCCCGCCGGCCCGGACCGTGCCGCCTTCGGCGTTGACGATGACGCGGACCCGATGCGGCGCCGGCAAGGCAGGGGCACCGCTCACACGCTGACCGTGCGCAGCCGAGCCGCGTTGGCGATCACCGAGACCGAGCTCAGCGACATGGCGGCGGCTGCCAGCATCGGGCTGAGCAGCAGCCCGAAGACCGGGTAGAGGACGCCCGCGGCCACGGGCACGCCCAGTGCGTTGTAGACGAAGGCAAAGAACAGGTTCTGGCGGATGTTGCGCATGGTGGCCGCGCTCAGCGCCCGCGCCCGGGCGATGGCGGCCAGATCGCCCTTGACCAGCGTCACGCCGGCGCTCTCGATCGCCACCTCGGTGCCGGTGCCCATGGCGATGCCGACATCGGCGGCGGCGAGCGCGGGGGCGTCGTTGATGCCGTCGCCTGCCATGGCGATGCGACGGCCACTTTTCCGGGCGGCGTTCACATGGTCGAGTTTCTGCGCCGGGGTCACCTCGGCCAAGACTTCGTCGATCTTGAGTTCGTCGGCGACGCGCTGCGCGGTCATCGCGTTGTCGCCGGTGAGCATGGTGATCTTGAGACCGAGCGCGTGCAGCGCGGCGACAGCGTTTGCGGTGCTGTCCTT
>JBATRI010000476.1:0-17612 GCA_049292515.1 Geminicoccaceae bacterium | reverse complement strand
CTCCTGGCCCATGCGGGCCGCAGCCCAGACTTTCGAGCCGAGCAGGCCTTCCGGCCGAGCCGGCAGGTAGAACTGCACCACGACCATCCCGCGGGTCTCGTCGTAGCTGGCAGCGTCCGCATGCGGTGTCGTCCGCAGCCGGGATCGGCCGCGGGCATTGGCGGCCGCGAACACGGTGCTGGTGATCGCCATGGATCTCCTCCCAGGCTTGGCACAGGCTGCTCTGATGCAGGCGGATGTGCTTGACGATGCGGCCGAGCTTCGCCTGCGAGAAGCCGAAATTCTCCCGCAAAGCAGATGAAAGACGGTAGCACAGCCACCACCGATCACGTGCACATGCGTCCGGCGGTGATCGTTCGCGTAGATCACGAAGCGCAGGGCGACGAACTGGTGAACGGTAGGCACGTCAACAGCCCAATCGGTTGGGTTATAGGATGCAAGAGCGAGGCAGGCGCGCGCGCCGCCAGCAAGAGGTGCCGCTTCGGGATAGGATAGTTGTACCGCCGCGATCAGCCACGGCCGCCCCCGCTGAAGCGGCCAGCCTCCAACCTAGCTCCAGCCGGCGCGCAAACCCGCGCCGCTCCAGGGCCGCGAGCTGGAGGCTGAGCTGCCGATCAAGGCCAGAATGGCTAGGCCACAAGGGCCAGATCCGGCCGGAAAGCCATGCAAATGCTAGGTTTTCGACGAATCGCCATGTTGCAACCAAGTTAAGATGTCCATCTCCGTGCAAAGTGGATTTGTCGCTCAGGCCTACCTCGTCGCATCACCATCCTCAGCCGACCGCGGGCGCTGGGAAAGGCGACGCCGTCGCACTGATCGCCCATCTCATGGAACCACGCCCGCCGCATCCGGGCGGTCTCCGCCCAGAGCGGCGCGACCCGTTCCTCTCGCCCTTTGCCATGGAGCTCAAGATGGAACCCGGCGGTAAAGTCGAGCCGCACCTGCTCGCGTCGCAATGCAAGGTTCTCCGAGACGCGCGCACCGCTATTGTAGAGGGTCAGCAGCAGCGCGTGGTCACGCCGGCCCGAACAAGTCGTCCGGTCCGGGGCGGCGAGCAGGGCCTTGACCTCGTCGCGGCTTGCCATGGGAAGCCTGCGCCTACGACGCCAGGGCCATGACGTAGTAGACCACCAGCCGCGCCGGCAGCTGTCGCTGCCGACGGCCCTGCCGGCCGGTATCGACCAGCACGCTGTCGATCAGCATCGCCGGAACCGTGCGCGTCAGCACGCCCAGCGTCACGTGAGCGCTGATTCGTGCCCCGCTCGGCAAAACCGCTGCGGTTCGCGCCATCGCTGCTGCCTCCGCCAGCTTTGTGCAGGCAAAATCCAGTCTTCATCTCAGATTAAGTCAACGGTATTGCGGCTAAGCGGAGTAGCATCGACCCGCATTCAGATTCAAGTGCGACAGCAGTGGTCAGGGACCGCTTGAGTGGATCGCCGCGGAAGCTTCATGCTGAGGATGGGACGGTGTTCAGCACGCAATGCTCATCGTAATAATTAATCAACGTAATCCCGCACCTTATTGGTTATATCAAAAAACTCATAGATACTGAGTGTATCTGGAAATCCATATATTCTATCAGGCAACATATTAAAATCAGCTTGAAAATATTTATTAAATAATACTCGAAACGAGTTCACTGGCGTTATACTCGGATAAATCTGCCTATAATCTCCGTCAGGAAAATAATAAGCGTTCATGATCCCCATTTTGATCTGAAGCTCATCATGATCGGCCTCGCGCCAGGAGCGCAAGTTGCCGACATCAGTCTCGGGAAAAGGCCCCTCATCCCCCTGAACTATGATGATTGGTTGCTTTCCCTTGCGGGCTTGAAGGGTTGTCACCAGATCCATGATGATCTTGTTCGCGTAGCGAATCTGCTCGACATAACCTTGCCTTGTCCCACGCTTGCGGGACTCCTCTGCCGACAGGCAACGGCCTTCGCCATCAAAGACGAAGGGTTCGTGTGGCACCAGGATATGGGCAAAGACAAAGGTCGCCTCCGACCCGACAGCCGCCTGCTTGATCTGCTCGATCTGCCAGGGCACCCGCTGGCATTGCCCATAGTCCCACTGCAGGCTCCGTGTGTAGGGGCTGTCTGGCGCCACCAGATTCAGCAACGGGCGGAGTGCAAGGCCCTGTGCATAGGTGGAGGTGAATTCCCGAAAGCCGAACCGAGGATTCGCGTCGGCATACGGATTCACCTGCGTCGGGCTCCACCATGAGCCGATCTGCACGTAGCGATAGCCCGACGATTTTAGGAACCGGGCTACCCGATGCTCGCGCAACATGCGGTAGATCGGAGCCCAGTCGCTCGACCGGCGTCCCTCCCTGTCCGCCAGGAAATCGAGATAGTCCATCTGGAGGGTCGAGGCTAAGGAATGACCGGTCTTAAGGTAGTTGGCGTGGCTGCCAGGTGCGACGTAAAAGCCGTTCTTTTCAAGGAAGGCGATCAGTGGCGCGTCGTTAAAATCGAAATAGCGTTGGAGCGTCGACGGCGAGGCATAGCGGTCGAATATCAGATAGTAGATGTCCGGTCGCTCACCTGCCAGTGCGGCGGCTTCATCTGCGACCGTCGCCGCCAGGGCGGGCCGCGCGTTCTGCCAGTGGTACCAGGTCACCTGTGCTATGGGCGTAACCAGCAGGATGAGCCCGATGCCATTGAGGATGCTGTGTGGTAGCCGAAGGTCGATGCGCGTCCGCGCCACCACGACGACCACCACTGCCAGCACCAGCAAAAACAGGAAGAGGTCGGCGCGACCGCCGCCGCCGACCTCCAGGTCCACCCAGAAGAACAGGCGAGCATAGAACAGGCAGCCAAGCAGGATGACGCTCGCGAGCACGGCAGCACGCGCACTGAAGCCGCGGCACAGCCCTCCCACTGCCAGGACCACCAGGAGTGCGCAGCCGAGAGCGGAGCCCAGCGCCGGTAGGATCTCGAGGAGAGACGCCTGCTTCACATTACTCGCATAAAGCGCCAGCACCGATGCGGCCGCCAGCAGGAACGGATGGAACGGATAGACCCAAGCCGTCGCGTCGCTCTCGGCTGGCGTTCGTTGTCGCGTGCCACCCGTCCCGACCGCCGGAGCCGTGGAGTCCCGGCCGGTCGCCTTGCCAGGCTGCCTATCGTTCATCGTCCCCAAATGGCGCTCCGATCCCGTTTCGTCCAAGGACGACGGAAAATATCTCCTCGTTTCGCCCTAGCCGGCTTTCCCCCTTGTTGACAGCCCCGCCGTATGACAGGTTTATGACACGAGCGGACTGGCCGCGACAGCAGTGTCCTGGCCTTCAGTATGCAACACGAGATAGCCAGGCGTACTCACGGCGTCGGCAGGGGGCATGGCGCTATGCATCGCATGAGAACGCATGGTTTTCGCATCGTGATCGCCATTCTGATGATTGGCATGTCGACATCATCCGCTTGGGCCTACTTGGATCCCGGTACGGGGAGCATCATCCTTCAGGTGTTGTTGGGTGGCGTTGCTGGTCTGCTTCTAGCCGGCAAGCTCTACTGGCACAAGATTCTGACCGCTCTGGGTATCCGGCATGATACGGTCGAATCCCATACGGCCGAAGAGCGGCAGGTCGTCGATGCGCCGACCCGGGAATGATACGCTGGAACATGGCGCGCCAGCGCTCGCCTTTCCAACATTCACCGACCTGGCCACAGCTGCGACAGCTGATCCTGGCTCGTTCCGGGACCGCAACGGGACCGTTTTTCACCGGAATGGTCAGATCCTGCGGGGCATCAGCGCCGTCGCGCTGGCCAACTGGGAACGGCTGAGCACAGCACCGTTCTTTGGCGAGTGCATGGAGCGGGGCAGCATCATCCGGACCGAGCGGTTGGATGATGCCGAGACACGTCGTCTCGGTGACGACTGGGTCGCGGGGCTACGCCACGAAGCGGTACCGTTCATCTCCTATCCTTACGAATGGACTTTCGGCATGCTGAAGGATGCAGCCTTGCTGCATCTCGACCTCATGCTGGCCGCCCTCCCAGCCGGGCTCATCCTCAAGGACGCCTCCGCCTACAATATCCAGTGGCGAGGCGCCGAGCCGGTCTTTATCGACATCCCATCGTTCGAGATCCTGCCCGACGGCGAGCCGTGGATCGGCTACCGCCAGTTCTGTGAGTTGTTTCTCTATCCCTTGTTCCTGCAGGCCTATAAGGGCGTCGACTTCCGCCCCTGGCTGCGTGGTCAGATCGATGGCATTCCCGCCGCCGCCTTGCGGCAGCTCATCTCCACGCGAGATCTCGTCCGGCCAGGTGTTCTTCTGCATTTGGTGGCGCAGGACGCGCTGCAGCGCCGCTATGCCGGTCGACCGCAGAGCATCCGGAACTCGATCGCCAAGGCGGGCTTTGACCGGCAGTTCATCGTGCGCAACGTGGAAGGGCTGCGTAAGATCGTTGCCGGCCTCAGTCCTTCTGGCTCCAAGACCGTTTGGGCTGACTACGACCGGACCCATAGTTACGACCCGCCGGAGTTCCAGGCCAAATGCGCATTTGTGCGCGAGGCAGCCGGGCAGCGTCGGTGGCGGCGCGCCTGGGATCTCGGCTGCAACACCGGCATCTTCTCACGGATCGTCGCCGAGCACGCCGATGATGTGGTGGCGATGGATGGCGATTGGATGGCCATCGAGCATCTCTACCAAGCACAACGGACACGTCCCGACCGCAGGCAGATACTACCGCTGGTGGTCAACCTGTCCGACCCGTCGCCCAATCAGGGCTGGCGAGGCATGGAGCGCCGATCCCTGCCCGAGCGCGGCCGGCCCGAATTCACTTTATGCCTGGCTCTGATTCATCACATTGTCATCAGCGCCAATATCCCGATGCAGGATTTTATCGGGTGGTTGGCGGGCCTTGGTTCCGCTCTGGTCATCGAGTTCGTCAGCCGTGAGGACGAGATGGTGCAGACGCTGCTGGCCAATAAGGACGACCAATACAGCGATTATGATCAGTCGCGTTTTGAAGATTGCCTAGCCAGGCATTACGATATCCAGGCCAGTCAGCCGCTCAAGAATGGCAAGCGCTGCATCTACTTTGCGATACCAAAGAACACCTGATTTCGGTTGTTTGCAGAGTCGACGACCGATGCGGTGGCCGTAGGCCGCGAGGCTCGAGTGTTGCCGGCGGCTTTCGCCCCATCCCGGTGTCGCAGTCCGCGCAATGGAGATATCCGGAACACGACAAACCCGCAGCCCAAAGCGGCATGGTGCCGTCTCTCCGGCTATCATGTACTCTAAGGGCTTCCCATGGCGCTCAGGGTGGGCAGTATCCTGAGAATTGTCCAGCTCTTCGGGCAACGCCCATCCGCTCGCGATAATGCGTTTCTAGCCTCGCTTTCGTGCTGCCCTGCCAGGGTCGCCTCGCTGTTTGATGGTATCGTAAACCCGGTTGAGGTCAGGAAAGTTCGGCTCGCAACGGGAAACAGCTCCCAGGCTGAGCGGAGGTTGGCATCGGTCCGCGCCACCTTCATCATCCGCTCGCTTGGTGTAAGGTTGGACGCGTACAACTTTCCCCGTCCAGGACGGTCGGATCGGCGGCGGCTGATATGGTCAGCGACGACAGAAAAATGGCGCGTGAATGTCGCACCGCCGTACCATCGCCAGCCAGCTCGATGGTCGTACCGCTCAGCTGCACCGGCTTGAATATGTCGCCGAAGAGGATGCCGGCGGTCCGATTGATCTCTCCGATTGCGAGCTGTGCCATCCCGCGTGCGAGAATCTCGGTCGCGCACTCATCCAGCCGGGTGCCACCGAGGCAGACGTCTCCGTCTTGATCGTTCACCGGGAAAGCAGCCGCTGGAAGCTGCGCACGGATCGCAGCAATATCGTAATCGCGCCCCAGAAGAGGAAAGCGCCAACGACGCGATTGAGTCGCTACGCCGTCCCGGAGCACGACAACGGACGCCGCCCGGCCCACGGTCGGTGATGGGGTACGGGTAAACCGCCGACGCTGGGCTACCGTGAGCTGACGATGCGGCGTTCGGTCGCTGCATGGTGACGAGGCAGGCACGAAACCGCTCTTAAGTCACCATATTTTCGCTAGGTGCTTGACTTGATTGGCGCGCCCGGAAGGACTCGAACCTCCAGCCTTCTGATCCGTAGTGAGAGAAATCTGACGGTTCCTGAGACTTTGTGATACCTGGAAATCTTGTATTCTATGGGTCTTTCGCGCTATAGCCTCTGATGCTGAGCATCAGTTTGTCTCGCTAGGGACCGCTAGGGACCGCATTGGATGGTCCCTGAATGGTCCCTGGCCAGCGTCAGAGGGCGTCATGGGCTTCCGGACTCAACGCGATGTCGACCGTTTGGCGCTGCCGCCGGGCAAACCCGAGCATGTCGAATTCGACGAACAATGCCGGGGCCTCGCCGTGCGCATGCAGGGCGGCAGCAAGGTCTGGTTGGTGCGCTACCAGGTCCCCGGCGGCAACCGCCGCAAACTCACATTGGGCGATGTCAGCGGCCTCACGCTAGCCGAAGCGCGCAAGCGGGCAGTGCAGATCACTAGCGGCGCGAAGGATGGGAAGGACCCACAGCAGCAACGCGAGCACCGCAAGCGGCAGGCGGCCGACACACTTGGCGGACTGTTCGAGCTGTACCTGAGCCGATACGCTGCGCGCGAACAGCGACCGCGGACATTGGTCGAGACGACTAGGGCGCTGCGCATCCATCTCGAGCCGCTGCACAACCGCCCGCTGGGACAGATCACGCGGCGGGACGTGGCAACTCGGCTGATGGAGTTGGTCGACAGCTCCGGGCCGATCATGGCGAACCGCACCAGGGCCGCGTTGTCGCACTGCTACGCATGGGCAATGCAGCAGGGTCTCGCGGAGTTGAACCCGGTCGTCGGTACCGCTCGCCCCGCCCCCGAATCAAAGCGGGACAGGGTGCTTTCCGCGGACGAGTTGCGCGCGGTTTGGCAGGCCGCTGGCGAGGACGACTATGGGCGCATCGTCAAGCTGCTGATCCTGACCGCCCAGCGCCGCGAAGAAGTGGGCAGCCTGCGCTACGGTGAGATCGATAGCGCTAGGGCGCTGTGGACTTTGCCGGCGGCCCGATCAAAGAACGGGCTGGCCCATGACATTCCCCTTGCCCCGATAGCGCTGACGCTCGTTGGCACGCCCGGTGTTGGACGCGACTACGTCTTCGGACGCGGCAAGGCCGGATTCTCAGGCTGGTCCGCGAGCAAGGTTCGGCTCGACGTGCGGGTGGCACGGCGAGGCGCCGAGATGCTCCTCGGCCACCCTCTTGCAAAGGGAGAGTCCCCTGCCCCAGCCGACGCGCTGGTGCCATGGACGCTTCATGATCTGCGGCGGACGGCCGTCACCGGCATGGCTGAAATCGGCGTCGCGCCGCACATCGTTGAGGCGATCGTCAACCACATCAGTGGCCACAAGGCCGGCGTGGCCGGCGTCTACAATCGCGCGGCCTATGCGGGCGAGAAGCGGTCGGCTCTCCAACGTTGGGCAGATCACGTCGAGGCGCTGGTGAGTGCCGAACGATGAGCGAGGATCTGCGTTCAGTCGACACCGTTCCGGCTGACGTCGCCGAAGCCCGCCGGCACGCCGACCTCGAGGACTATCGTCGAGCCTGGGAGCGTACGAGTAATCCGTTCTACGTGTGGGAAGCGCTCGACTATTGTCGGGCCAACATGCCGCTGCCGCCGTGGGTCTTTGCCTACCTGCAGAGCAGCCGCGCTGAGCTCAAGCGCCTAGCCTTCCCCATGGGGGCCGATCCACGCTTCAATGGAACGGAGGCTACAGATCGTATCCCCGAGGCTATGGGCCTACGGCGGGCACCAAACTGGAACGCAATAGAACGACGGCGCCAGGACAATGCAGCGGCAGACGTGGCGCTGGCGGCAACTCTCGAGCGCGCTACCGGCCGCAAGCCGCACGAGATCGCGGGAGCCGTCGCGAAGGCTATGCGTCGGACGGCTAAGCACATTCGCAAACTGCGCCGCGACGCGCACGATCTGTGGCGGCGATAAAAACGAACCTCTGCTAGGGGTAGCAGAGTGGTCGTAATACTTGTGGTGATTATTGCGCCTCTCTGACAAATAGATGACCACCGTCGACAAAGAGGTGGTTATGAAAGACCTTCGCGAGGTGCTCTTAACAGGATCATCCGACCCTGTTCTCGACTTCAAATTCATTGCGGCGGACCTCGGGATCTCCAAGGCCACGTTCCATCGCAGCGTGCGACCGAAGTTGCCCGTAGTGCAGCTCTCGCCACGTCGGCTTGGATGCAGGAAGAGCGACTACGAGGCGTGGAAGGCACACCTCGCCCCGGCAGCGGCATAGCGCGACATGCATAGTGAGGAGGTTGCCGCCGGCCCCGGCCAGGGCGCGGCGGCGAGCGAGGAAGGTCGCGATTGTAGCGCCGTCGTCGAGAACAGCAATCGCCTGCCCGTCCTGGCCGGCGAGATCGCCGCGGCGCACGCCGAGTGCCGTCGATCGGCAGCCGAAGCAATCCGCCATGCGATCGATGCCGGCAACGGGCTGGTCGAGGCCAAGCGGCTGATGCGCCACGGCGAGTGGGAGCCATGGCTTCGTGCGAACGTTCCCGGTATCAGCGTCAGGACGGCGCAGCGCTACATGCGGGCGGCTGCACGCGCCGGGAAAAACGACACGGTGTCGTTTTTCAAGCTTCGCGATCTTTTGAAACCTACACTCGGGCGGTACGGCCGCGTCGACGACCAGCGCGCTCTGATCCTCAGCCCATCAACCAGTCCAGGCTATACGCACGTTACCGTCGTCTGGATTTACACGGGGATGGCCGAGGGCTGTATCCTCCCGATGCGTGATGACGCGATCGCGATGATCGTGCGTGATGTTTATGGACTCCCATGGCCTACCGCTTGGAAGTCGTACCGGTCGATCGAGTACTGCAACAACCCATTCCTCGCCGGCGCCCAACCGGTGGCATCGAAGGCTGATATTGATCGGCTAGACGAGATCATCGCTCTCGCCGATCAGAAGCTTGACGAGTTGGGCTACACCGGGCCGACTCGGGATCTGTTCGCTCCCGAGTCGGCTGCAGTCGATCGGGGCCGGCGGTGAGCGCCGAACCGATCGCCCTCGCCCAGCGCATGCTCGCCAACGGCTATTTCCCCGTGCCGATCCTAAGGCACGACGCGCCGGCGACGATCGAACGTGGCGGCAAGACGGTGAAGCAGTCGCCCGGCAAGCAGCCGCACGGTGGGCTTTGGGCTCGTAAAGAAACCGCCGTCTATGGCGCGACCGCGGCCACGATCGCCGGGTGGCGGCGGCTGGACCTTATCGAGTATCCAGGCCTCGGCACCGCATGTGGCAGGGTCGTGGCGCCCGACATCGACGTCTACGAACCCGAGCTCGCCCGGGATGTCGAGGCGCTGGTCGTCGATCACCTCGGCGCCACTCGGATGCGCCGGGTTGGCCAGGCGCCCAAGGCGATGCTGCTTTACAGGGCCGCCGCCGAGCCGATCAGCAAGGCGCTCACAGCCGTGTTCTTCAAGGGCGACCTGAAAGCCCAGCTCGAGGTCATGGGGCAGGGCCAGCAAATCGTCGCGTTTGGCCGCCATCCCGCCACCGGCGCAGCCTACACTTGGTCCGATGGCGACCCTGCGACGGTCCCCGCCGCGGATCTGCCGGAAGTGACACAAGAGAAGATCGGTGCGCTGGTGGTCGCCGCCGAGGCGCTGTTTCGCGCCCGCGGCTACCGCACCAAGAGTGAGATCGAGGCGGATCGAGCCGCACTATCGCCCGTGGCGGCCCGGCTCACTCAAAGTGCCGCAAGGATCGACGGCAGCAACCCCTTTCGTCTGATCAACGATGCCGCTCTGGCGGCTCCCGATCGTTGGGTGCCAACCGTGTTCGGAGCTGGCGCCCGATGCGACGCCCGCGGTGTCTGGAGGGTGCCGTCGTCGGCGATCGGCCGAGACCTCGAGGAAGACATCAGCATCTCGCCGGCCGGAATCGTCGACTTCGGCGAGCACGATCAAGGCGATCCAAGAATTGGCAAAAGGACCGCCATCGATCTGGTGATCGAGCACGGCGGGGCAGCCAACGCGACCGCAGCAGCTCAGTGGCTGGCCGAGCAGCTTGGAATTGAAGTGCAGCTTGGCGGGAGATCGCCGCAGAAGCCCGACGCCGAGGGCAAGGCCGTAAACGGTCGGCGAGAACGGATCGATCTGGCCGCCTCGCGGGTCAACGAGAACGCACGGCGAGCGGCCACTCTCCTCGAGGATGTCATCTACATGCGCGGCCGCGCGCCGTCGGCGCTCGTGCGCGCCGCAGAGGTGCGAACCGGTCATGAGGTCGTGGACGACGAACTCGAACCCGGCGTCCTGGTTGCCGGCGTCCGCCACGCGAAGGGCAGTCCGCTGCTGGTCACGCCGACGATCGGTCTTATCCAGTACCAACTCGACGAACGTGCGGATTTCTTCCGGTTGGACAGGCGCGCCAACGAGTGGCTGCCAACGGGCTGCCCGAAAGACATCCCCGCGCGCATGATCGACGCCGCGACCGAGATGCCATTCCGACCGTGCGCCGGCATTGTGTCCGTGCCTTTGTTCATCAAGGGCCGGATTGTTACCGAGCCAGGCTATCACGCCGAGTCGGGTAGCATCATCGCCTTTGAAGGAGCCCTGCCACCTATCCCTGCTCGGCTAACCAAGGCGGACGCCATCCAGGCCTTGCCCGTCCTGTTGAGACCCTTCCGCGGCTATTTGCAGGAAGGCGACCCAGGCCTGCGCGCCGGCTTCGCGGCCGCGGCCCTAACCGCCGCGATGCGAGCTTCGCTGCACACCGCGCCCGTAATCGTCGTGGACGCGAACTGCCCAGCTGCGGGTAAGGGCAAGGCGGCCAGGGCGTTGGCCGTCATCGCCACGGGTACCTTGCCGGCAATCATCACTGAAGGTCACAGCGAGGAAGAAACCGAGAAGCGGCTTGCGGCTGCCATCCTGAGCGGCTCGCAGGCGCTTCTGCTGGACAACCTGCAGCGGCTGGTCGCGTCGTCGACCCTAGAGAGTGGCGTGACCGAGGGCGTCGCGACCATCCGCCTATTTGGCCAGTTGTCGGACATGACGGTGCCGTTCCGCGCGCTGGTGCTGCTCACAGCTAACAATGCGCAGCTGCGCGCCGACATGCTGCGGCGATCGCTGCCAATTCGGATCGTGGTTGACACTGACGAGCCCGAAAAGCGGGCGTTTGCGTTTGACCCCTACGTCGAGGCGAAGCGTGATCGCATGGCGATCCTCGCCGCGGCGTTCACCATTGCCCGGGCCTGGTGGCAGGCGCGTGACACCGAAGAGGCCCGCCAAATTCGGCAAACCACGCTCGGCTCGTTCGAGCTGTGGGCCGACCTCGTTGCCGGCGCGGTCGAGTGGCTGACGGGCATCAACCCGATTTCGCTGATTGAGGCCCGGAAGGCTGCGGACCCACGGCGCGGCCAGGAGAGGCAGGTGATCGAGGCCCTGCGGGAGGCGTTCGGCGACGCAGAGTTCTCGGCAAAAAAAGCCGTGGGCCGAGCGGTCCAGCGCAGCCGGTTCGGCGAGGAAGAGGAGCCCGCGACCGGACTCGATCCAGAAATCTGGGCGAGCGTTATGACATTCAAGGGCGATCGGCCGACGGCCGTCCAAGCAGGGAATTGGCTGGGCCGGCAAAAGGACAAGGCGTTCGGTGAACTGCAGCTTCTCGGCAGACTGGACCGCAAGGGCACCGCCCTGTGGCGGGTGCGCGATCTGCCGGGGTGCCGTGGTGTGCCGGGGTCGATTCCCTCTGCAACGCGGGAAGTGTCAGAAACGGACACCAATGTAGAGAGTGACAGTTCAGAGGATGCAGGGGTAAACCGCCCCGGCAAACCCCTGCACCCCGGCAGCCCACAAGTGGTGGCTGGCATCGACTTCGAGGACGAGCACCGCCGCCGGTTCAGGGGCGCGTCATGAGCGCAGCCGCTTTGCTGGCCCAGGCTGAAGCAATGGGCGTGTCATTCCGCCTGGTCGAGGGGGCGCTCAAGTTCGACGGCGAGTTGTCCGACGAGCTGCTCACCACCCTGTGGCCTGTCCGCAATGAGCTACGCGAGCTTATCGCCGAGCGCGACCGCGAGCGTTGCTATCGGTGCAGAGCATCGCCCGGCCGCGCTGAGACCGGTGGCGCCGACCAGAACGGCTGGCTGTGCGTCAGCTGCCTTCAGTCCGCTGGCGTCTGGCTGCCGATCGAGAACACGCTGGCCCCGGCGCCGCGCCTGCCAGTAGCCGACCGGTCGGCGAACAGTAGCCAACCAGTAGCCAGCCGGATCACGAGGCGACACGCCCCTGCGCCAGATCCCGCCGACCAATGGTGGAACCATGACTGAACGAAACTCGGGGCGACACTGTGAGAGCGCGCGATGAGCGCGATGCTAGCACAACCTGGGGTAGGGCAGCCGCAGTCCTCCAGCACCCACAACCCTATACCGGTGCGGTCCAAGAATTCGTACGAAATGGAGTGCTTCCTTTGAAAAATTCGGCCGCAAGGCCTCCGCAGCGGCTGTCGGCCGAAGCTCGCAAAGCATGGCGCAAGCTCGCTGATGAGTACGGCATCGCTGATGATGCCGGCCTGCTGATCTTGAACACTGCGTTCGAGGCATTCGACCGCATGCGTGAGGCACAGGCTGGCATAGAAAAGGAAGGTTCAACTATCGTCGATAGATTTGGCCAGTTGAAGGCTCATCCTCTACTTCCAGTAGAGCGCGACGCTCGTGCTGCATTTCTTTCGGCACTGAAGTCGCTCAACTTGGATGTCGAGCCACTCAATCCTCTGCCCGGGCGCCCGCCAGGGGGCAGCAAATCGACTGGAACGCGTTAATGCCGACGAAACGAGTTCGCCTCTCAAGGCGGTCGACGCCTGGATTGTCGGCCTACCAGCGCGAATGGCTGCTGGACAATGACCCCCCACCACCGACAGGCGTTGATCTTTGGTGGAGCATCAGCGATGCGGACGCCGACCCGGATCGCCAGGCATGCGTCGACCGGACCGGCATCGAGCTCTGGCGCGAGTATCGCGACGAGCTGCTCGCGGAATTCATCTCGACGAGGCCGGGCCGCAGACCTCCAATCTGGTGGCGCGCCGATGCCCCCCGGCAGCCGATTGGAACCTGGCCGGGCTGGTTTATCGATGGCAAGATCGAGCAGCCTCGCGAAAGACTTGGTGGAGTTGGCACCGTGGCGTGGGATGTTCTAGCGCACCGTCCTGAGTACCATTGCGGCATTCCCAGACACTGGGTCAGGCCGCGTGATGTCGAATACTATACCGGGCAGGCCCGCGACATTCACGGTGCATTAATTTCGCCAAAGTACATCGGGAGTGGCTTTGCTGGCGTCGCGATCGACCCGCGCGACCCACCCGTCTACGAGTCGCAAGCCACCTACTTGAAGCGGCTCGGCTTACTCTTGCCCACCGAGGCCCGCCGCCTGCGGCCCGCCGATTTCGAGCCCGAGCCGGTCATGCCGGAGCCCGAAGACGATCCGCCGCCATTGCCGCGGGCTGCGTGATGGACCCCGCCACCCTGGCGCGCCTCGCTGCGCTGGCGCGACACCATGCGGCTCAGGCCCAGCAAATCGCCGCCGCCCTCGAGCAGCTCGCGGCCGTCGACACCGCACCACCGGTGTTGAACGATAACACCGACGTGGTGACGGCTTGGTACCGCGATCGCGTCGCCATTGAGATTGCCGCAGGCCGCAGGCCGAGTCGCGAGGACGACTACCGCAGCGCCCTGGCCGCGGGTCTGCCGGCGAGCCACGCGCTTGTACGGCGGCTGCGGGCCGAATTCGCCCCATCGTCATGGTCGGCACGCGGTCGCCCGCGCCAAAAACAGAGCCTCCTAAATATCCGATTTTGACGTCCGAATTCTCGGCTGTGCAACTTCGGAGCGATCCGAAGGAACGAGCATGGCCGCACGACGAATCGACTTTCCCGACCAAGCACCGGCGCCAGCACACCTGTTGCCGCAGCCGCCGGTCCAGTGCCCGGCAGCACTGGCGGCGGCCGAGCTCGTCGAGCGGGCTGTGGCAGAGCACGCCCTGGCCGAGGCGGCGCTGGCCGAGGCGCATCGCGCACTTGAGACCCACCGCGGTGCGGCAGCAGAGCAGCTCCTAGCGGATCTGGCGGCCGGGCCGATACCAGACGCACCGGACGAGACGGTTCACTTGGCGCGGATCGAGACGGCTGCCCGCCGGGTCAAGACGGCCGCGGCAGCAATCGATCTCGCCAAGGTCCGACAGCACGAGGCCCTCACCGCCGCTCGGCTTGCCTTCTCCAGACAGATGCGCCCGGTGCTGGTCGCTGCGCTCGAGGTGGCGCGCGCGAAGCTGATCGAGGCAATCACGGCGAACGAGACGCTGCGCCAGCTGGCGGTTTTCGGCGGCCAGCATGATCCACAGGCGCCAGCGCCCTACGAAATCGCCTTTCCGCTGCCGACCCGTCGGAAGCTCGAGGAACTGGAAATAGCCCGCGAGGCTCTATTCGACGAGCCGGAGCCGCTCGCCGACCGAATCCCGCTGCGCGTGCTCATCACGACGATGCCGTACCTCGCCGGCGAGCTGATCGGCCTGCCCGAACACGAGGCGCGGCTGTGGTGCCTGGCGATGCTCGCCGAGGCGGTCCGGCCCGAGGACGTGAAGCGGCTCGGCTTGGGCAGGATGGCTCGTTTTGACCGGCCGCAGCGGGTCAAGCTCACCCGAGATTTCTGCGCTTCCGACGGCCGCTTGTCGCCGAAGGATTCGATCGAGGTCTTCGATCCTGTCATGGCCGCGAGGGTCGTGAACCTCGGCTTCGGCACTGTCGAGGGGCCGGCCGATGAGTGAGCCGGTCCGCACCGACATGGCGTCCACGCGCACGACGGTCCGCTTCGTTCGCGCATGTCGCGTCCGGCGCGGATCGACCGATGCGATTTTCGGCGCAGGCGAACGCGCAAGCTTCCCGGCACAGACCGCTCAGAGGCTGATCGCTGCCGGCGATGCCGTGGCGGACCGCGGGCATTCTGCGATCATCCGGAAGAGCTGGCCATGATCCGCACGTTGGCCGCGCCGCTCACGGTGCTGAAATTCGCGGGCGATGGCCGCCGCTTCCGTGCCGTGGCCTCTACGGGCGCTCCGGATCGGCACGGCGACATCGTCGAGCCCGGCGGTTGGCGGCTGGATAGCTACCGCAAGAACCCGGTCGTCCTGCTCGCGCATGGCGGCCTTCCGGTTGCCCGCGCGACGCATGTCGCGGTCGAGCGGCAGCAGCTGGTGATCGAGGCCCAGTTCCCGCCCGCCGGTACGTCAGCGGAGTCCGACCAAGCCTACGCATTGATCGAGGCAGGGCTGCTCGCCGCCGTGTCGGTTGGCTTCGTGCCGCTTCGGTCGGAGCCACTCGCCAACGGTCGTGGGTGGCGATTCCTTGAGCAAGAGTTGCTCGAGCTTTCGATTGTTGCGGTGCCCGCAAATCCGCAGGCGTTGATCGAGCCGCCGCTGCTGCAGGCTCGTTCCGCCGGCCCCTCCGCCGCCATGGCCGCCAAGCAGGCCGAGATGGTGGGTTTCAGACGCCTGGCCGTTCCTGAACGTGCCGCCCGGGTCGCCACGGCCGCGCGAAAAGCTGGGCGGCCGCGGCTGGCCCGGTGTGCTGCCGATCTGGCGCGTCATCGATGAACGACCACGACGAGTTCGCCGACCCCGCAACGGCTGCTCCTGCCGAGCCCGGGGGCCTCCGCGGCGATGGCCCGGTCGGTGGGCATGCCCACCCGCTCTCCCCGACCGGGCAACCTTTCGACGAGGCGTCGACCATAGACCCGCCGCGGTCGACGCCAGCCACACTCGCCGACCTCCAGGCCAAGTGGCCGGAGGCGTTCGCCCTTCTCCTCGGCACACTGCAGAAGCTCGGCGCCGTCGAGGCAGAACTGCGGGTCGAACGGGCCTTGAATGAGCACCGCAGGGCTATGCTCGCTGGCTACCGGGAGCTGGTGAGCGGCGATGGTGCCGCGGGGTCTGCATGAGCCAGGACCTCGCCGAAATCATCCGTGGGCTCAAGACGTCGGCCGACCGGCTCGAGCAAGTCTTCCGGGCCGCGACAGCCGACACAGCGCTCCCGGATCACGCCGTCGCCGCCATTCTAGGCGGCCTCGCGTGCCGCTTCGGCGCCGCCGATCCGGCCGGCACTGCTGCGCTGTTTCGATCCTTCGCCGAGCAGCTCGAGCGCAAAGCGGCCAAGGCCGCGAACTGACGGAACGATTCCATGGCTGCCACAACCATTGGCGGTATCACCGTCGACTTTCTCGCCAATACGGCAAGCTTCGTCACCGATATCGCCAAGGTCCAAAAGGCCACCGACGACACGGCGACGGGCGTCACACGATCGCTCAACACGATCGGTAAGGGCTTTACCTCTGCCACCTCTGGCGTGGCCGAGTTCGCGAAAGGATTTTTTTCTCTCCAAGGCGCCGTTGCCGGCCTAGTCGGCGGACTTGGTGCTGCCAGTTTTATCGAAGGCATCACGCGATCATTGAACGCGGCTGGCGATGTCGGTGATGTTGCGGCCCGGGTGTCTGTTGGCACCAAAGCTTTGCAAGAACTGCGTTTTGCGGCCGAGCAGTCCGGCCTCGCCGCCGATCAATTGGACGACGGCCTGCAAGAGCTCTCGATAAAGCTGGGCCAGTTCAAGACGGGCGACAGTGGCGCCAAGCAAGCATTCGATCAACTCGGGCTATCGGCCGACATCACCTCGGGCAAATTGAATTCGACCGAGGCGGTGTTCGGTGCGGTGGCCACGGCGCTGTCCAAGATGGAAGACCAGGCGCTGGCCACCTCGGCTGCAGCGCTTGTCTTCGGCGAGGACGTTGGCCCACGACTCATCCCGCTGCTCAATCAGGGCGGATCGGGTATCGACGCGCTGCGCCAGAAAGCATCCGATCTGGGGCTGGTGATCGGCGACGACGTGGTCCAGGCTGCCGATCAGGCCCGCGACAAGGTGGCGGTTCTCAGCGACGTTATCGCGACCCGGGCTGTCGTCGCCTTCGCCAATCTTGCCCCGCAGGTCGACGCCGTCGCCACCGCGCTGATCGATGCCCTGCCTGGAATCTCCCGGTTTGTCGACGAGGCGATCGGCAAATTTCAAGAGTTGGACGCCTTCGTCAAGGACACGCTCGGCGGTATCCCGGACTCGATCGGCCCGACGTTCAAGATCCAGGGCGGAATCCTTGGCGCAATCTTCGGCGACTCGGACGCAAAGCCGACCGTGGACGCGATCGCCGAGGTCAAGGCAGAGATTGATCTGCTGAACGCAACCATCGCCGACTCGCCCACCTACGATCCCATCCTGGAGGACAGGCTGAAGGCAGCGAAAGGGAGGCTTGCAGAGCTGCAGGCCGAGCTTGGAAAGACCACCGACGCGGCGGCTGCTACAGCTGATGCAATCGAATTCGCCGACAAGCGCAGCGCGCTGGGTCTCAGGGCCGCCCCGCCGGCGGCGTCGGTCACGGCCGGTTTCGCGCCACCGGTGCCGGCTAGCAAGTCCGCCGAGCCACCCTCGCGCCGCTCTGGCCGGTCAAGCTCTGCCGCATCCGGCCTGACCGACGACCAGCGCCGAGCCGCTGCGTTGTTCGACGAGACC
>JBATRI010000475.1:0-2719 GCA_049292515.1 Geminicoccaceae bacterium | reverse complement strand
GGGCGGCGTCATCGCCCGCTCCTGGCTGCTGGTGCCGCTCGTGGCCCTGGTGCTCGGGTCGGGGGTGGCGCTGTTCCAGCGCACGCCCAGCGAGCTCTCGCCCTACGAGGACCGCGGCTACGTGCGGGCCTCGGTGCGCGGGCCCGAGGGGGTCACGATCGACTGGACCGCGCGCAACGTCCAGCAGCTCGAGCCGATCCTGGCGGCCGTGCCGGAGGTCGAGAGCACGTTCCTGATCGCGGGCGTGCCCGAGGTCACCCGCGGCATCGCGGTGATCCGGCTCAAGCCCTGGGAGGAGCGGGCGAGGTCGCAGGAGGAGATCGCCCGGACCTTGCGCCCGGAGCTGGCCAAGGTGCCGGGCGTGGTCGCGGTGCCGAGCAGCCCGCCGTCGCTGGGCCAGGATTCGCGCAGCCCGCCGGTGCAGCTCGTCCTGCAGACCAGCGGCAGCTACGAGGAGCTGGCCGAGGTCACCGACCGGTTCGTGCGCGCGGTCGAGACCTGGCCCGGCGTCACCGACGTCAACGGCGAGCTGAGCCTGGAGACGCCGCAGCTCGAGGTCACCTTCGACCGGCAGAAGATCGCCGATCTCGGCCTCGACGTGGACAGTGTCGGGCGCACGCTGGAGAGCTTTCTCGCCGGCCGTCAGGTGACCCGCTTTAACCGCGACGCCGAGCAGTACGAGGTGATCGTGCAGGTGGCCGACGCCGACCGCAAGGAACCGGACGATCTGAGCGCGATCTACGTGCGCGGCCGCGGCGGGCAGATGATCCAGCTCTCCAACCTAGTGCAGTTCAAGGAGACGGTGGCGGCCAAGGAGCTGACCCGGTTCAACCAGCTGCGCTCGGCCACGGTGACCGCGGCCCTGGCCCCGGACTACACGATCGGCCAGGCCCTGGAGCATTTCACAGCGACGGCGCGCGAGGTGCTGCCCGACAATTTCCGCTTCGACTATTCGGGGCCGTCGCGCGAGTTCGATCAGGCCGGCAGCTCGATCCTGCTGATCTTCGCCCTGGCGCTGGCCTTCATCTACCTGCTGCTGGCGGCGCAGTTCGAGAGCTTCGTGTCACCATTGCTGATCATGGTGACGGTGCCGCTGTCCATGGCCGGCGCCCTCTTCGCCATGCATCTCACCGGCGGCACGCTCAACGTCTACAGCCAGATCGGCCTCGTCACCCTGATCGGGTTGATCACCAAGCACGGCATCCTGATCGTCGAGTTTGCCAACAAGGCCGTGGAGGCGGGCGAGAACCGGCGCGACGCGGCGCTGCACGCGGCCCAGCTGCGCCTGCGCCCGATCCTGATGACGACCGCGGCCATGGTGCTGGGGGCGGTGCCGCTGGCCCTGGCCACCGGTGCCGGTGCGGAGGCCCGCCAGCAGATCGGCTGGGTCATCGTCGGCGGCATGGGCCTGGGCACGCTGCTGACCCTGTTCGTGCTGCCGGCGCTCTATGCGGCCCTGCCGGAGGCGCGGCCGAAAGCCGTGGCCGGGAAGGCGGCGGGAGCCGACGGTGCCGCGACCGAGCGGCTCAGCGGATAAACTGGTCCACGTAGCCCGCGCCGAGGCCGCTTGCCGTGTAGTGCGCCCGGCAGCGGTCGAGCCGCGTGAACACGTCGTCGTAGCCGGTGCAGTTGCCGTCGGGGTCGCAGTAGATCATCGCCCCGTTCACCTGGAACAGGGTGATCATCTCCTCGACATGCGGATCGACCACGAGCGTATGGGTCTCGCCCGGCGTCTCGTAGACGTAGCTGCCTTCGGTCGCGACCCAGTCGTGCTCGAGGTAGCGCCACTCGCCCTTCAGCACGTAGCCGTGCACCGGCTGCGGATGGCGGTGGCGGGACAGCACGCCGGCGCGGCGCACCCGCAGCAGGTTCACCCAGTAGCCGCGGGTGACGCTCATGCAGAGCGGGCGGAACCAGACGTTCTCGTCGACCGGCACCCAGATCCGCTCGTCCTGCGGGATTACGTCGGGGACCACCAGCTCCGGCGGCGATTCCTTGGGCATGGTGCCGCGGAACGGCTGCCACTTGTCGGCCGCGGGCGTGGATGTGCTCATCTTGCTTCCTCCCTTGTCAGACCGCGAGGTAGCCGCCGTCGACGGGCAGGATGGCCCCGGTGACGAAGCGGGCGGCCTCGGATGCCAGGAACAGCACGACCCCGCCAAGATCGTCGGGCCTGCCCCAGCGGCCCATCGGTGTGCGCGCCAGGATCGGCGCCGAGCGTACCGGGTCCTCGACCAGCGGCCGGGTCAGCTCGGTCTCGATCCAGCCCGGGGCGATGGCATTGACGCGGATGCCGTCCGCCGCCCAGGCGGCCGCGAGGCTCTTGGTCAGCTGCCCGATGCCGCCCTTGGACGCGGCATAGCCCGGCACGAAGGGCGAGCCCTGGAAGGTCAGCATGGAGGCCGTGTTGACGATCGAGCCGCCGGTGGCGGCCAGCCGGTCGTGGGCGGCGGTGCAGGTGCGCATCGTGCCCACCAGGTTCACCTCGAGGGTCAGGCGGAAGGCGTCGAGCTCGAACTCCTTGCCGCCGCGCTGGATGATCCCTGCACAGTTCACCAGCAGGTCGAGCCGGGGCAGGGCGCTCAAAGCCTCTGCCACCGATGCGTCGCTGGTGACGTCGAGGCACGTCGTCCTGACCCGCTCGGCCGGCGCGAAGGCGGCGACCTCGGCCGGCGTCAGGCCGCAGGCCACGACCTCGTAGCCCGCCGCCGCCAGCGCC
>JBATRI010000474.1:0-8611 GCA_049292515.1 Geminicoccaceae bacterium | reverse complement strand
CTCCAGCCAATGGCGCAGCTCTCCCAGCGTGCGCTGCTGGGCCACGGCCTGCGGCGGCACGGCGAACCGGGTGTCGCCGTCATGCAGCAGCAGGGCCACGGGCCCACGCACCGCACCGTCCGGGACCGAGGCCATCCGGGCATAGACCGAGCCCAGTCGGGCGCGGAAGCGCTCCAGCGCCTCGGGGCGATAGGCCGGATCGGTGACGTAGGCCGCGAGCAGGTCGAGCTGCAGCGGCAGATCCGCGGGCGTGGTCTGCCCGAACAGGTTCACGCCACCCTCGCCGATCGCCAGGTCGATGTCGACATGCCGCGACGCGAAGATGCGCGTGATCTCCTCGATGCTGTGACGGCCGAGCCCGCCGTCGACGAAGCCCTGCGCCGCCAGCAGGTCGAGCCCCGGCTGGTCGGGCGGCAGGCCGATCCGGCCATTGCCGAAGCGCACCGCGACATGGGCGGTATCGGCTTCCAGCGTGGTGCGCTTCAGGTCGAGCACGACGCCATTGCCGAACGTCACCCGGGTGATGCCCAGATCGGCCAGCTCCTCCGTGGAGTTGATGCCGGAGGGCTGCCCGAACGCGGAGTAGGCGAAAGCCTGGGTCTTCACGGCCTCGGGCGGGGCTACCGGCGTGGCGACGCTGGCCTGGTAGGCCGCCAGGATCTCGGCCTTGCCATCCGCCAGCTGCATGGGCCCGGACAGCACGATCTGCGGCTCGCGCCCGGCCCAGATGGCACGCAGTGCCTCGTCGACGTCACTGGCGGTCAGACCGTCGGTCAGCTGGCCGAAGACCGCCAGATCGTTGGCGGGCGAGGTGAAGACGCCATCGTCGGCGATGGTGCCGACCAGTTGCCCCGCCAGTGCCGGCGATTCACGGGTCGAGGCGCTGGCCGCCGCCGCCGTGTAGCCGCTGCGGAAGATGGCCAGCTGCTCGGCGAGCTCGGCTTCGCCGAAGCCGTACTGCAGCGCCCGACGCAGCTCCTGCTCGCCCGCGGCCAGGGCGGCCTTCCAGGTCTCCGGCGTCGTCACCAGCTGCACTGAGGCGATCTGGGCCGCCGGGGGCAGATCGCTGATGCTGGCGCCGCCCCTGGCGAAGGGCGCTCCGGGGCTGAGGGCGATACTGTCCAGGCGCCGGCCGATCATGGCGCCCGCCAGTACCTGCAGCAGCTGGTCGCGCTCCTTGGCCAGACTGTCCGGGCGGTCGTCGTAGGACAGCACCGTGTTCAGCGAGATGCTGGTCCGCAGACCGGGATCGCTCACCAGGAGGGCGTCGAGGCCGCGCTCCGGAACCGGCCCGAACTGCGGATCGGGTGGCGCGTCGGCCGGCTGCTCGAACGCGCCGAAATGGGTCTCGATCAGCTTGGCCACGGCCTCCGGCTCGATGTCGCCAGCGACGACCACGACGCTGCGCGCCGGCGTGTACCAGTCGTGGTAGAACTCGGCGAAGCGCTCGCGGGGCGCCGTGCGGATCACGTCCTCGAGGCCGATCGGCTCGCGCTCGGCATAGCGCGTGCCCGGCAGCAGGAAGTCGAGCATGGCCTCGAAGGAACGCGAGTCCGGCGTATCGCGGACCCGCTTCTCGCTCAGGATGACACCGCGCTCGGGCTCGATCTGGTCGCTGGCCAGCAGCAGGCGCCCGTTGAACTCGCTGAGGATGCCCAGACCCTCGTCCACCAGCGCCGCGTCGTTGCGCGGCAGATCGAGCTGGTAGATGGTGGAATCGAAGCCGGTCTGGGCGTTGGTGTCGGGGCCAAAGGCGAGGCCGGCGCGCTGCAGGTAGCCGATCAGCTCGCCCGGCGGCAGGTTGGTCGAGCCCTTGAACGCCATATGCTCGAGGAAATGGGCGAGGCCACGCTGCTGCTCATCCTCCATCAGCGAACCGGCTTCGACCAGCAGGCGCAGGCTGACCCGGCCGGGCGGCGTCTGGTTCGGCATGATGGCGTAGCGCAGGCCGTTGGGCAGCCTGCCCCAGAGAACACTCGGGTCGTTGACCAGGATGCCGTCTGATGGCGGCGGCCATGCCGTGTCCGCCGCGGCCGGCAGGCCATACCCGACGACGCTGACGAGGATAAACGCCGCGCAGAAGGCGCGCCGCAGTGTGCCGACGATCGCGCGCGGCAGAATGCCGGCCATGAACTCATCCTTCAATTCAGACACCGACCGGTCATCTGCGGCGGCAACGTCCTGGGATATTAACCTGATTTGGTCTCAGCCGTGGTGGCGAATTACGCGCGGCCGACGCTGGCGGCAAGCCGACGCCCCAGTCGGGCCAGCCCGATGCTGGTGACAATCACGAGATTGACCAGTGCCACGTAGACCGCACCACCCCAATGGCCGAAGCCCTCCCAGCTCCAGACCCACTGCGGTGCCTCGACGCTGATCACGGCGGCGGCACCGGCCAGGGCCAGGATCGACCAGCCGACAGCGCTTTCGGCGAACGGATCGGCCGCCACGCCGCGAATGGTCGGCACGGCACCGCTGGCATCCGCGAGCAGAAAGAACAGCAGGCCGATCACGGGCTGATTGGTAAGCAGCCACAGTGCTACACCAGCGGCAGCGACGGTCAGGCAGGTCGTGTCGGTACGGTTGCGGGCGTGGCGACCCCGCTGCAGCGCCAGCACCAGGATGGCGATGCAACCCAGCGCGTTCATGGCCGCCCCGGCTAGCGGCCAGGTCGCCCCAGCCTGCCACGAGCTCGCGGCCGCCAGGGCAGCGACCACGCTCCAGATGAGCCAGCTGTAGCGGTTGGGGCGGACCCGCCCCCGCATCACGGCCACGGCGATCAAAGCAAAGCCCGCCGCCTGCAGGCCCGCGGCCGCGACTCCTGCGACCATCGCCAGCGAAAGCTCAAGCTGGTCCATGCGCTTCGTCCCCGCTGCCGAAGCTCGTCGGTAACGACAGCCGAACATGCATGGTCGCAGCGCCGCCAGCGGTGAGCTTTGCCACATTCCCAGCGCGGCCGCGTAAATTGCGCCCCCAGCCTTGCCGAAACGTAACCCTCCAAAGCGCCGATGCGACGTTACCAGGGTTGGGATGGCATCGGCCGGCTGCTAGGAATCCCTGAACAAAGGGGGGCCGGATGGCACGCATCGACATCGTCCACACGACCGAATACCGCTATCGGAATCCGGTCGGCCTGCTGCGTCACCGGATGATGGTGCGGCCGCGCGACAGCCACGATCTGCGCCTGCACGATGCGACCCTCACGGTGGACCCGGCGCCATCAGCCACGCGCTGGGCGCACGACGTGTTCGGCAACTCCATCTGCTATCTCGAATGGCCGGAGGACCTGCGCACCGAGCATCTGCGCATCGTCTCGACTCTCGATCTCACCCATTATCCCGACTGCCCGGTCCTGCCGGCGGCAACGTTGGACCCGGCCGTGGAGAAATTTCCATTCTCCTATGCCGCCCAGGAGGTGCCGGATCTGGCCCGCCTGACCGAGCGCCAGCTGCCCGATCCGAACCGCGCCGTGGACGAATGGGCGCGACACTTCATCAGCGGCCGGCGCCAGGTCCGGACGATGAGCCTGCTGGAGACCATGACGCACGCGATCAAGGCCGAGTTCCGCTACGGGGCGCGGCCCGAGGAAGGTACCCAGACACCGGCGACGACGCTGGCGCTGGGCTCCGGCACCTGCCGCGACTTCGCCGTCCTGATGATGGAGGCCCTGCGCAGCCTGGGCCTCGCCGCCCGCTTCGTCACCGGCTACCTCTACGACGACAGCTTCAGGTCCAACCAGGGTGGCGGCAGCACTCATGCGTGGTGCAGCGTCTATCTCCCCGGGGCCGGGTGGGTCGAATACGACCCGACCAACGGCCTGATCGCCGGGACCAACCTGGTCCGGGTCGGCGTGACCCGAACCGCCGAGCAGGCCCTTCCCATCGCCGGCGGCTATGTCGGCGATGCGGACGACACGCTGGGGCTGCACGTGGACGTCACGGTCACTGCCGCGGCAGATCGGCAAAGAACGCCATGATCGTGGCCCCGGCGTCGGTCGGCCATTGGTGCGGGTAGAAGCGCCCGCGGCGGTTCAGGCTCTCGTGATGCAGGCACCACAGCAGCGGGTCGGCACCGGCACGGTCCTGGGCGCAGGCAAAGCCGCCCTCCAGCGCGAGCGGCGAGCCAACGGCCGGGCGGCGACCCAGAAGTGCCGAGCGCGCCCGCAGCCCCTCGGTCACGGGCACCGCTTTGTCCAGCGGGTTGTGCAGCAACAGGGCCGCCACCGTCCCGGCGCAGTGGGCTCCGTCGATGCCGCCGGCGACCGAGGCCACGCCCCGGATGCGATCGGCCCGGGCACAGGCCAGGCTGTTGGCGAAGCTCGCCCCCAGCGAATGCCCGACCACGAACACGGCCGCACGGTCGACGCAGTAGCGCGCGGCCAGCCGTTCCAGCAGGGTGTCGAACAGGGCGATGCCGGGGTCGGACCAGGTGAACCGCCCGCTGGCTTCCTGGCGACCGGCCGGATAAACCAGGATGGCCGGCAGGGCAGCCACCTCCAGCCCGAAATAGCCGCGCACCTGGGCAGCACTGTTGGTGCGGCCGTGAAAGGCGAAGACGAGCGGATAGGGTCGGCTGGCGCGGTAGCCGGGCGGTGGAACCACGATCGCCCTGGACGGTTGCCCTGCCACGTCGAACTGCACCGGTGGTGCCGCGGGCGGGTCTCGGCCGCAGCCGGACGACGGCTCGGCGGCGTGGACGCCGAAGCCGATCAGGCAGCAGGCCACCAGGGCCGGAATGAAATATGGCGGCAAGGGCGCGCCTCCCGGATGCGTTCCTGGTACAACCGCCGGCACTTCGGAAGGCTCCCCGCACTTACACGGCCGCGTGTGCTGCGCCGGCTGCATCTTGTGGTTGGCGCGGCAGCCCCCATATCCAACGTTGTCCCCAGCAGATTGCTCGCCGCCTTGAGCCTTGGGCCAGCAGGCCTCGGGTTGGAGGTGAAGTTGTCTGCAGTGGTCGGCAGGAGCCCGCGCCGATCCGCGGGAAGGTTCTTAGGGCTCAAAAGTGGAAGCACATGCAGGCCAACGTCGTATCTGCGCGCATCGAGGACGATCTCGGGCGCTATCTGGACCAAGCCCGGCAGCAGCCCATGCTCGATCCCGAGCACGAGCTGGAACTGGCGAGGCTCTGGCGCGACCAGCGCGATCCGGACGCCGCACGGCAGCTCGTGGGCAGCCATCTGCGGCTGGTCGTTAAGCTCGCCCGCGGCTATCGCGGCTACAATTTCCCGATCGCCGAGCTGATCGCCGAGGGCAATCTGGGCCTCGTCCAGGCCCTGGCCAAGTTCGACCCGGAGCGCGGCTTTCGCTTCGCCACCTACGCCATGTGGTGGATTCGCGCCGCGATCCAAGAGCATATCCTGCACAACTGGTCGATGGTGAAGCTGGGCACCACCGCCGCCCAGAAGAAGCTGTTCTTCAACCTGCGCCGCGCCAAGAGCCGCCTCGGCGAGACCGGCAGCGGTGACCTCCCGCCCGAGGCCGTGGCCAGCATAGCCTATGATCTAGCGGTCACCGACGGCGAGGTGATCGACATGAACCGGCGCCTGTCCGGCGGCGACGCCTCGCTCAACATGCGTGTCGGCGAGGACGGCGACCACGAGTGGGGCGACCTGCTGGTCGATGAGGGCCAGGACCAGGAGGGGCGCACGCTGGAGGCCAGCGAGCACAGCTGGCGCCGTGACCTGCTGGGCAGCGCGATGGACGTGCTGACCCCGCGCGAGCGCCACATCCTGACCGAGCGCAAGCTCAAGGACGAGCCCTCCACCCTCGAGGACCTGGCGCAGATCTACGGCGTGTCGCGTGAGCGCATCCGGCAGATCGAGGTCCGCGCCTTCGAGCGCGTGCAGCGCGCCGTCCTCGCGGCAGCAGCACAGGGCCCGCAGCTGCTGGCCGCCTGACCACCCGAGCTCGACCGACCCGGAGGCCACACTCGGCCTCCGGGTGTGGTGCCGCTGCTTGACGGTCCGCCGCCGCGGTCCAGTTTTCTCAACATCGGCACCCACCCCTCACGGATACCACCATGAAATTCATCGTCGGCTGCACGCTCGGCTACAAGGTCGAGGATGCGGCCTCGTTCGTCTTGAACATTCAGCCCGCGGAGCTGCCGCGGCAGAAGCTCCTGCGCGAGTCCCTGGTCGTCACCCCCGACGTGCCGCTCGAGACCTACCTGATGCCGGAGAGCGGCAACCGCTATGTCCGCTTCCAGGCCAAGGCCGGCGAGGTGCTGATCGAGTACGAGGCCGAGGTCGAGCTCGACCCGCGCCGCGACGATCCGGCCACGATCGCCGAGATCCCGGGGCCCGAGCTGCCCTTCCCCACCCTGCCGCACCTCTATCCCAGCCGCTACTGCCAGGCCGACCGCCTGCCGCGCGCGGTGCACAGCGATTTCGGTCACCTGCCGCCCGGCCACGGACGCGTCACCGCGATCTGCAACTGGATCCACGACCATATCGAGTATAGCCGCGGCACCAGCGACGAGCATACCTCGGCTGCCGACACGCTGATCGACCGCGCTGGCGTCTGCCGCGACTTCGCCCATCTGGGCATCGCCCTGTGCCGGGCCATAGGCATCCCCGCCCGCTTCGTCAGCTGCTACGCGTGGCAGCTCGATCCGCCGGACTTCCACGCCGTGTTCGAGGCCTATCTCGGCGGCCGCTGGTACCTGTTCGACGCCACCCGCCAGGCAGCGCTGGACGGCCTGGTCCGCATCGGCATCGGCCGCGACGCCTCCGAGGTCGCCTTCACCACGATCAGCGGCGAGGTCGAGCCCACGGTGATGGAAGTCCGCATCAAGCCTGCGACCCCGCCGGCCGGACCCTACGAGCCCACCACCCTGGCCATCGCCACCGCCTCCAGCTGACCCCGTCCTGCCGGAAGTTCTCGTCCTGACGACACGGCGCTCGATTGCGTTCAACCGCAATCGAGCGCAAGGTCATCGTGCCATGCTCGACTGCCATGGTGGGCAAAGGACTTGGAACTTTCAAAGAGAAAAGAGTCAGGCACGCACGGCGTGGCGGCGGTTCTAGCCACGCTGTTCCATGTTCATGGACGAATATTTGCTGTGGGCGCCGCCGCGACGACCCTCGCAATGGTCATCTGCTGCAATGTCGCTGCCCATGACTGGTACGACGACCTGCTCAACAGGCATGGCAACCGATGCTGCTCCGGGCACGACTGCCGTCCGGTTGATCTGTGCCTGCGCCCCAATCGGGTCCAAGGGCTGCTGATTCACGACGTCTGTGTCGCCATCCCCTGGGACAAGGTGCTGCCGATTCCGTCGCCGGATTGACAGGCCCATGTCTGCATGTTCGTGCCGCCGCTGAACTATGCCGTCCTCCCGCACATCCGCTGCGTGATCCTGCCCGGTTCGGTCTGAATACTGTCGGCGGTGGGCATGAGGACATCCTCGCGCCGTCGACATAGTGGAAACATTTCTCGCTGAAGAAGCGAACAAGTCGAAACGCGCACCGAGCATATTCCTTTCTCAGGAGATCGGTGCTCACGGACGGGCTGGCAATCGATCGGCCAGTCAGCCGGGCATCAGCTGCTCTGCAGCTCTCGGATCAAGCCGTCGCCGGAACGCCATCTCCTCGACACTCGAGCCACTCACCTGGAAGAATACAGTGGCAAACACTTGCGCAAGTGAAACGGTGAACGTTCATGCCGGCAAGCCGAGCGATCAGCTGGTCCTGTCGGCAGTCCCGACGGCACGGCGCTCGCGGACTGCACTGCGGAAATGCTTGGCGCTGACCGCCGTGGCTGTCTCCCTCGTGATCGCGGCCGGTCCGGCGCTGGCAATCGCTTCGAGCGATCGCTATGCCGTGGTCAATCGGAACGGGACCCTCGATCGCGGCAAGGGCGCCACCTTCTCGACGCTCGTATGCCGGGGTGTCCTTGGCGACTACCGGGTGACCTTCAACAAGAACGTCAGCAAGTGCATGTACCAGGCGACGATCGGCACCGCCTACCCGTCGACGCCCGCCAGTGGCGAGATCATGGTCGCCCCGGATGTCGCCAACGTCAACGCCGTGCGGGTATTCACGCGCACCAGTGGCGGCCTGTCGACCAACAAGCCCTTCTACCTCTTCGTCGGTTGCTGAGCTGGCGTAAGGAGCGCCGCCTCGGCCCGAGAAAATGACCGGACCACATCATGTCTGATCGTTCGGCCACGTCTTGGCCGCGAGGTCGAGCCAGCGGCGGTTGAGGTTGGCCATCCGCTCGAAGGTATGGCGCAGATACTCACCCTGCAGCCGCAGCACATCGCCAACCTGCTCCGCCCGCGCCAATGCCTGCATGGCTTCGGTGTTCTCCTCGCCCTGCTCCTGCAGCACCTCGGCCAGCATCCGCGCAAAGCTCAGTCGGGCCCCGATGCCGACCGCGTCGGCGTGGGGCCGCCGAGGCTCGGCCGGGGCGGCCCTGGGAGTCAACTCGTGCGTGTTGCTCGACGCCTCTCGCGAGGTGGCCAATCCGCCTGCCTCGATCGTCGCGCGGACGACACGAGGAGCGCTACGCGCCGCTTCCGCATCACCGTGCGTGGCGGCGGCCACCAACTCGGCGGCCTGCTCGGTGCCCGCCTCCAGCGCGGCCTCGGCGACGTCGGTCTGCTGCTC
>JBATRI010000473.1:0-2846 GCA_049292515.1 Geminicoccaceae bacterium | reverse complement strand
GCTTTGCCGGGCCGACCGCGGGCGAGCCTACCCTGGCCATGCTGCGCGAGCTGGCCGCCACTGACCTGCTCCTGGCCGAGGATCACGAGATCGCGGGCATTCTGAATGCGTTGGATGGCCGCTTCGTCCGCCCGGCTCCCGGTGGCGACGTGCTCCGCACCCCTGCGGTGCTGCCGACGGGCCGCAACCTGCACGGCTTCGACCCTTTCCGCATCCCCAGCGCCTACGCGGTTCAGGACGGCGCGCGGCAGGCGGCGCGGCTACTCGACCGCCATCTCGCCGATGGCAACCCGTTCCCGGAATCGATCGCGGTCGTGCTCTGGGGGACGGACAATCTGAAGACCGAAGGCGGGCCGATTGCACAGGCGCTGGCGCTGATCGGCGCCGAGCCACGGTTCGACAGCTACGGCCGCCTGGCGGGGGCGATGCTGATCCCGCTGGAGACGCTTGGCCGGCCGCGGGTCGACGTGCTGATCACGCTCTCGGGCATCTTTCGCGATCTCCTGCCGCTGCAGATCAAGCTGCTGGCGGAGGCGGCCTACCTCGCCGCCGCGGCGCAGGAGCCGGTCGACCGCAACTTCGTCCGCAAGCATGCGCTCGACCATCAGCGCACGCATGGCTGCGATCTGGAGACCGCGGCGCTGCGGGTCTTCGGCAACGCCGAGGGCGTGTACGGCTCGAACGTCAACCACATGATCGAGAACGGCCGCTGGGACGACGAGGACGAGCTCGCGGAGACCTACAGCCGGCGCAAGAGCTTTGCCTACGGCCGGACCGGCCGCGCGGCCCCACAGGCAGCGCTGCTGAACAGCGTGCTGGCGGGTGTCGAGCTGGCCTACCAGAACCTCGACTCGGTCGAGCTGGGTGTCACCACGGTCGACCATTACTTTGATACGCTGGGCGGGATCAGCCGCGCGGTACGGCGCGCCAAGGGCGGCAAGGGTGCCGCGGTTTACATCGGCGACCAGACCCGCGGCGAGGGCACCGTGCGCACGTTGGGCGAGCAGGTGGCGCTGGAGACGCGCACGCGCATGCTCAACCCGAAATGGTACGAGGGTATGCTCGAGCACGGCTACGAGGGCGTGCGTCAGATCGAGACTCACGTCACCAATACCATGGGCTGGTCGGCGACCACCGGCCAAGTGGCGCCCTGGGTCTACCAGCAGCTCACCCAGACTTTCGTGCTCGACGACGCGATGCGCGAGCGGCTGGCCAGGCTCAATCCGACGGCGTCGGCGAAAGTGGCCAACCGGCTGCTTGAGGCCCACGACCGCAATTACTGGTCACCGGACGAAGCGACGCTCGAGGCGCTGCGGCGCGCGGGCGAGGAGCTCGAGGACCGGCTCGAAGGCATTGGCGTGGGGATGGTGGCATGACGATCGTGATGGAGCGGCCGCGTACGCGCGCCGACGGTGAAGGCAGCGTTCAGGTTCAGCTCGACCCGAACCTGAAGATCGGCACGGCCAAGGTGTTCGCGGTCTACGGCAAGGGCGGGATCGGCAAGAGCACCACCTCGTCCAACCTCTCGGTGGCGTTCTCGAAGCTCGGCAAACGCGTGCTGCAGATCGGCTGCGACCCCAAGCACGACTCGACCTTCACGCTCACCAAGAAGCTGATGCCGACGGTGATCGACGTCTTGGAGCAGGTGAACTTCCACGCCGAGGAGCTGCGCGTCGAGGACTTCGTCTACGAGGGCTACAATGGCGTGATGTGCGTCGAGGCCGGCGGCCCGCCCGCCGGCACCGGCTGCGGCGGCTACGTCGTGGGCCAGACGGTGAAGCTCCTGAAGGAGCATCACCTGCTCGAGGACACCGATGTCGTCATCTTCGACGTGCTGGGCGACGTGGTCTGCGGCGGTTTCGCCGCTCCCTTGCAGCACGCGGATCGGGCGCTGATCGTTACCGCCAACGACTTCGACTCGATCTTCGCGATGAACCGGATCGTGGCGGCGATCAAGGCCAAGTCGAAGAACTACAACGTCCGACTCGGCGGGGTGATCGCCAATCGCAGTGCGAAGACGGACGAGATCGATCGGTTCAACGCCGTCGTCGGGCTCGAGACGATCGCTCACTTCCCCGATCTCGACGTGATCCGGCGCAGCCGGCTCAAGAAGGCGACCCTGTTCGAGATGGAGCCGTCGCCGGAACTGGAAGCGGTGCAGAACGAGTATCTGCGCCTCGCCGCCAAACTCTGGGCCGGAACCGAGCCCATGATCGGGACGCCGATGAAGGACCGGGACATCTTCGATCTGCTGGGATTCGATTGATGCAGACGCTCTCCTACGAGCAGCGCCGCGGGCAGCTCCTCACCTATTTCGACCGGACGGCGGTCGACGCGTGGTCACGGCTGACCTCGAACGCGCCGGTGGGGCGCATTCGGGCCACCGTCCGTGCCGGCCGGGACCAGATGCGGCAGATCCTGCTGGGCTGGCTGCCGCAGGACCTGCGCGGTGCTCGGATCCTGGATGCCGGCTGCGGCACCGGGGTGTTGGCCGTCGAGGCCGCGAGGCGGGGTGCCTCCGTGGTGGCGATCGATCTTTCGCCGACGCTGATTGGGCTCGCGCGCGAGCGCACGCCGGCCGATCTCGGTAGTGGCGACGTACGGTTCCTGGTCGGTGACATGCTCGACCCTGGACTCGGCCGCTTCGACTACATCGTGGCGATGGATTCGCTGATTCACTACGTCGCCGACGACGCAGTTCGCGCCGTAGCCGGCCTTGCCGCCAGGAGCGAGCGCTCGGTCCTGTTCACCTTCGCGCCGCGGACGCCGGCCCTCGCAGCGATGCACGCCGTCGGCCGTCTGTTCCCGCGCGGCGACCGGGCGCCGGCCATCGAGCCGGTGCAGGT
>JBATRI010000472.1:0-28533 GCA_049292515.1 Geminicoccaceae bacterium | reverse complement strand
GGGCGGCGTCGGCAAGACGACGATCGCCGCCGCCATCGCCCTGGGCCTGGTCGAGCGCGGCCACGGTGTGCACCTCAGCACGACCGACCCCGCGGCGCACCTGGCCGGGGCGTTGGCGGGCGAGGTCGACGGGCTGCAGGTCGACCGGATCGACCCCAAGGTCGAGACCGAGCGCTACATCGCCAAGATCATGGCCGGCAAGGGCAGGGACCTCGACGAGGATGGGCGCCGTCTGCTGCTCGAGGACCTGCGCTCGCCCTGCACCGAGGAGGTGGCGGTGTTCCACGCCTTCTCGCGGATCGTGGCCGAGGCGCGCGGCAGCTTCGTGGTGCTCGACACCGCACCGACCGGCCACACGCTGCTGCTGATGGATGCCGCGGGCGCCTACCACAAGCAGATGTTGCGCGACCTCGACCCTGGCGTGGCGGGGCGGCTGTTGACGCCGCTGATGCGCCTTCAGGATGCGTCCTGGACCCGGGTGGTGCTGGTGGCGCTGCCGGAGACCACGCCGGTCTCGGAGGCCGCGGCCCTGCAGGCCGATCTCGGCCGTGCGAAGATCGAGCCGTTCGCCTGGGTGATCAACCGCAGCCTGGCCGCGGCCAGGACCACCGACCCGCTGCTCGCCCGCCGGGCCGGGGCCGAGCTCGCCCAGATCGACAGGGTCCGGAGCCGCCTCGCGCGCCGCGTCGCGATCGTTCCCTGGCAGGCCTCGCCGCCCGTTGGCCGGGCCGCCCTGCACCAGCTCACGACATCGATGGAGCCAAGCCGCTAGTTGCGGCTCAAACATCGCCTTTCGGCTTGCAATCCGCACGTCATATCGATAATTCGAGAGATATGGAAACCAATCAAGCCGTCACGGCGCTGGCCGCCCTTGCTTACGAAACCAGGCTCGCCGCCTTTCGGCTGCTGGTGCAGGCAGGCCCGAACGGGCTCGCCGCCGGTGAGATCGCCTCTCGCCTGGCGATCCCACCCTCGACGCTGTCGTTCCACCTCAAGGAGCTGGATCGTGCCGGCCTGGTCCGCTCCTGGCGGGTGCGGCGGCAGATCCGCTACGCGGCGGACTACGAGGGGATGCGCCGGCTGCTGACCTTCCTCACCGCGGACTGCTGCAATGGCCATCCGGAGATCTGCGGTGGACTGCTGCAGGCGGTGGCCGCCTGCGGCTGCGACGACTGACCGGCAGGGACGCGGGCATGTCCGAGAAGATCTTCAACGTGCTGTTCCTGTGCACCGGCAACTCGGCCCGCAGCATCATGGCCGAGTGCTCCCTCGGCCGCTGGGGGCAAGGCCGCTTCCGAGCCCACTCGGCCGGGAGCCGGCCGCGCGGGCTGGTCCACCCGGTGGCTCTGGACGTGCTGCGCAAGCTCGATTTCCGCACCGACCAGCTGCGCTCGAAGGACTGGGCGGAATTCGCGGTCCCGGGCGCGCCGGCGCTCGATTTCGTGTTCACCCTGTGCGACCAGGCGGCCAACGAAGCCTGCCCGGCCTGGCCCGGGCAACCTATGACGGCGCACTGGGGCGTCGAGGATCCGGCCGCCTTCGTCGGCCCGCCGGACAAGACCTACCAATACTTCCGCAAGGTCTACGGCTTCATCGACAACCGCATCAAGATCTTCGTCTCGCTGCCGTTCGCTGCGCTCGATCGGCTGTCGCTCCAGCAGCGGCTGGATCAGATCGGCATGGCCCTACCCAGCGGAACCGATTGAAGGAACTGCCGATGACGGACGTCACCATCTACCACAACCCGGCTTGCGGCACCTCGCGCAACACGCTGGCCCTGATCCGCAACAGCGGGGTCGAGCCGCGGGTGATCGAGTATCTCAAGACACCGCCGAGCCGGGCGGAGCTGGAGAGCCTGATCGCCCGGATGGGCATCCCGGTGCGCGCGCTCCTGCGCCGCCAGGGCACGCCTTACGACGAGCTCGGGCTCGACGACCCGGCTTGGACCGACGCGCAGCTGATCGACCAGATGCTGGCGCACCCGATCCTGATCAATCGGCCGATCGTGGTCACGCCGCTGGGCGTCCGCCTCAGCCGCCCTTCCGAGGTGGTGCTCGACATCCTGCCCGATCCGCAGCGCGGCGGATTCACCAAGGAGGACGGTGAGGTGGTCGTCGGCGCCGACGGCGTCCGTCGGCGCTGAGCGCGACCAACCTGCCCGCGACGACCCATCCCGTAGTGGAGTGATTCGCATGGTTCGGCATCTGATCGGCCGCCCCGCCAGGGCGGCAGCGCTCCTGCTCGCGGCATGGCTGACCGGCCCCGGGTCGGTGCAGGCGCAGGCGAGCCTGGACGGCGTGCTGTTGCGCGGCGGTGGCTCGTCGTTCGCCGCGCCCTTGTTCAAGTCCTGGATCGGGAGCTTCCACAAGGAGCAGCCGGGGATCGACGTCGAGTACGATTCGATCGGCAGCGGCGAGGGCATCTCCCGCTTCATGACGGGCTCCCTGGATTTCGGCGGGACCGATGCCCCGCTCAGCGAGGCGCAGGTGAAGCAGGTCGAGGGCGGGGCGCTGCAATTGCCGATCGCGGCCGGCATGATCGCCATCTGCTACAACCTGCCCGGGGTGGAGGGCGAGCTGCGCCTGCCGCGCGAGGTCTATGCCGGGATCTTCGACGGGACGATCCGGGAGTGGAACGACCAGCGAATCCAGGCGGCAAACCCGGATCTCCTCCTACCCAATCGCTCCATCGCCGTGGTGACGCGGCGCGACGGCAGCGGCACGACGTTTGCGTTCGCCAGCCATCTGCAGGCCATCGACCCCGTCTGGCGGGAGCAGAAGCGTGGCGTCGGGACCCTGGTCGACTGGCCGGGCGTGGCGATGTCCGCACGTGGCAATGAAGGCGTCGCCGCCAGGATCAAGCTCGCCGAGTATTCGGTCGGCTATGTCGAGTACGGTTTCGCCAGGCGCCTGGGGCTGCAGATGGCGTCGCTCGAGAACAAGGGCGGCCAGTTCGTGCGGCCCGACGTCGCCGCCGGGCAGGCGGCGGTGGCGAGCGGGCCGGGCCTGGGGGCCGACGAGCTGGTGCCCCTGATCACCGATCCGGCCGGGGCCGCGTCCTACCCGGTGGTCACCTTGAGCTGGGCCCTGGTGAACCAGAGCTATGCCGACCGGCGCAAGGCCGCGGCCGTCAGGGCATTCATCGGCTGGGGCCTGGACGCGGGCCAGGACTCGCTCGAGCCGCTGGGCTACGTCCGACTGCCCCCGGCGCTCACCGCAGCGGCACGGGCGGCGCTCGAAGCCGCGCAATGGTAGCGGGTCGGCTTCCCGACCGCGTCCTCGCCACACACCATGGTCACGGATCGTGATCTGGCCTTTGCCTCAAGGCCCTTTGACCAGGAGCAGCCCATGGCCACCCGTGCCGCCGAACTACCCGACGACACCGGACCCGAGCTCGGTTTCTTCGCCCGTTACCTGACCATCTGGGTCATCCTCTGTATCGCTGCCGGCATTCTGCTCGGCCAGCTGTTCCCATCGCTGTTCACGCTGTTGGGATCGGTCGAGATCGCCCAGGTCAACCTGCCGGTAGCCCTCCTGATCTGGCTGATGATCGTGCCGATGCTGTTGCGGATCGATTTCGCCTCGCTGCGCGAGGTCACCCGCCAGTGGCGGGGCATCGGCGTCACCCTGTTCGTGAATTGGGCCGTCAAGCCGTTCTCGATGGCGCTGCTCGGCTGGCTGTTCGTCGGCTGGCTGTTCCGGCCCTATCTGCCCGCCGATCAGATCCAGTCCTACATCGCCGGGCTCATCATCCTGGCGGCCGCACCTTGCACCGCCATGGTCTTCGTCTGGAGCCACCTGACCAGAGGCGATGCCGCTTTCACGCTCAGCCAGGTGGCGCTCAACGACGCGCTGATGATCGTGCTGTTCGCCCCGATCGTGGCGTTGTTGCTGGGCCTATCCTCGATCACGGTGCCGTGGACGACACTCTTGCTCTCAGTGGGCCTCTATGTGCTGATCCCGGTAGCCTTGGCCCAGCTCCTCCGCCGGCGGACGCTCACCACCGGCGGTCCCGCCGAGCTGGAGCATCTTTGCGGGCGCCTCGAGCCGGTCTCGATCGCTGCCCTGCTGCTGACGTTGGTGCTGCTGTTCGGCTTCCAGGGCGAGCAGATCGTGCGCCAGCCCCTGATCATCCTGCTGCTCGCCATCCCGATCCTGATCCAGGTCTACTTCAACAGCACGCTGGCCTACCTGCTGGGTCGGTGGTTCGGTGTGCCCCATTGCGTGGCCGGACCGTCGGCGCTGATCGGGGCGTCGAACTTCTTCGAGCTCGCCGTGGCGACCGCCATCGTCGTGTTCGGCTTCCAGTCCGGAGCCGCCCTGGCCACCGTCGTCGGCGTGCTCGTGGAGGTGCCGGTGATGCTCACGGTCGTAGCGGTCGTCAATCGGAGCAAACCGTGGTATGAACGTGGCCTTCATACCGGCTGCTGAGAAATTTTAATCCGTGCCCGCGTTAAGTCCGGGCTACATACTTCCCGCAGCTACTAGCGTCCAATGCTACCCGGGAGCGACTACTTTAGCCAAACGTGGCCCACGCCGACAATATGCTGCCTTGCCCTCGACAGTGGGGGCAGATGGCCGGCGCCTTGTTCTGCTCGTGACCTCGCGCGAGACGCGCCGCTGGGTCCTGCCCAAGGGTTGGGCCGAGTCCGGCGTGTCGCCGCATGACCAGGCGGCGCGGGAGGCATTCGAGGAGGCCGGGGTCAAGGGAGAAGTCGGGCAGGAGCGGATCGGCAGCTACCGCTACCTGAAACGCCTGGGCGGTGGGCGGACCGTGCCCTGCCGGGTCGACGTCTATCCGCTCACGGTCGATCATCTGCTCGACGAATGGCCCGAGAAGGAACAGCGGGAGCTCGGCTGGTTCACGCCCAGCGAGGCCGCCGCCGTGGTCGAGGAGAGCGGGCTGATCGAGCTCCTGCTCGACCTTGCGGCGCGCGACGCCTAGCGCGATCAGGCCGAAAGCTTGGCCGCAGCCGGTGGCAGCGGAATGAATCCGGTGCCTTGCGCGGCCGTGGGCGCGGCCTGGAGCGCAAGGTTGGGTTGGTCGTCGGCCCGACGTTCAATGGCACCCGAGATCCGGCCGCCGCGCTCGATCTCCAGCTCGCCGTAGCGCACGGTGCCGGCAACCCGGCCTGTGGCCCGGATCAGCAGCCGACCGCGAACCGTCAGGGAGCCCTCGTAGACCCCTCCGATCTCGGCCTCGTCGACCTCGGCCTTGCCGTTGGTGAAGCGGCCGGTTTTGGTGATCTCGATGGCCCGCGTCCGGTTCAGCGTGACCTGGACGCTTCCCTCGACGACGAGCCGGTCGCAGGCGGTGATCTCTCCCGCAAGGTTGATCTCCGGCCCGACGATCAGCAGCTTGGGCGGCGGTTCACGCACCGCTTGCGTCTCAGCGGAGGCGGCCGACGGACGGGCCGTCGGGCCGGGCAGCGGTGCCACGCGGGCGCTCGCGGCGTCGGATGGTGTGGGCATGCCCTCTCTCCACTGCAGTCGCATAGGATACTCCCACTCGTCGGCGACGTATAGGATACCGCCCTGCAGGCTGTTCATCATACGAGAATTCGTCAAGAGAAAAACTACTTGGGATTGATTTGACGACGTTGCGGGCTAGACGGCCGGATAACGCGAACGTCAGGGGTGCCGCGGATTGCCTCTTGGGACCGGGTCACCATGTAGCTGGGGGAGAGGAGAGTTCGATGGAGGAGCGTTTGCGTATCGGCGGTCTGGATGCTCGGGTCGTGCGTCTGCAGCCCTGGAAGGTCTGGCTGCTGGTCGCGATAGGGGCTGGTCTGGCCGTGACCCTTACCGTGGTCGTGGCAGGTATGTTCTTGATACTGGTCCCGTTGTTCGTGCTCGGCGGCCTGGTCGCCAAGCTGGTGCTGGGCGGCAGCCGCCCGTCGGCGCCGAAGCAACGCCACGGTCGTCCGGAGGTGATCGAGGGGCATTACGAGGTGTTGGATGCAGACCGGCAAGGCACCTCGCGGGGGCGGTAGGGCAAACGCGGCATCCAGCCGATCAGGCGCGCAAGCCGTGCTGCCGGAGCAGATCGTAGAGTGTCGGCCGACTGACCCCGATCAGCCGGGCGGCCAGTGACAGGTTGCCGTCGGCGCGGGACAGCGCACGGTGCAGCACCGTGCGCTCGACATCGTCGCGGCAGCTCCGCAGGTCGAGATCGCTGTGGTGGGCGGATGCGACCGGAAGATCGAGATCCTCCGCCGTGATGGTGGGGCCGTCGGCCATGATGACGGCGCGCTTGACGCGATTCTGGAGCTCGCGGACGTTGCCAGGCCAGCTGTAGTTGTCGATGGCCTGCAATGCTTCCGCTGTCAAAATAGTGCACCGCTGTGTCGGGGCGCCACTGTACTGCGCAAGAAAATGCCGAGCCATCAGCACGGCGTCACCGGCCCGTTCACGCAGAGGGGGGATGTCCACCGTGATCTCTGCCAGACGGTAGTAGAGATCCTCCCGAAAGGCGCCTTGCTCGAGCAGCTTGCGCAGGTCGCGATGGGTGGCACAGATCACCCGCACGTCGACCTCGATTTCCTTGCGCCCGCCGATCCGCTCCAGCACCCGCTCCTGCAGGAACCGCAGCAGCTTGGCTTGCAGGCTCATCGGCAGGTCACCGATCTCGTCCAGGAACAGGGTACCGCGGTGGGCAAGCTCGATCTTGCCCAAGGTCTGTTTGACTGCGCCGGTAAAGGCGCCGCGTTCGTACCCGAACAGCTCGGACTCCAGCAGCGTTTCGGGAATGGCAGCACAATTGATGGCGACGAAACGCTGACCGCGCCGCGCGCTGGCAGTGTGCAGTGCCCGGGCCATCACCTCCTTGCCGGTGCCGCTCTCGCCCGAGAGCACGACGCTGACATCGGCCGGGGCCACACGTGCGATCGCACGGCAGACCCTGGCGATGGCGGGGCTGCTGCCAACAACGCCCGGCAGAACCGCATCGTCGGCGGCTGGCGGCGATGCGTCGTGCCGGTGTCCGTCAATGCCGAGGACGCGATCCATTGCGGTCCGAATTGTATCCGTACGTATGGGCTTGCGGTGAAAATCACAGGCACCGTGGCCAACAGCCCGCAGCGGCAGATCATCATCTCTCTGCCCGCTCATGACGACCACCTTGGTCTCCGGCGCCGTTTTCATGATCGAATCGAGCAAGGCCCAGCCTTGGCCGCATTCCGGACCGTTGACCCGCCCGAGATCGAGGTCGAGCAGGACGACGGGTGGCATATGCTGGCGCAGTAGGCCCAGGGCCTGGTGTCGATCGCTCGCCTCGAGCACATCGTGCCGATGGAGTGCGGCCCGAAGATGCCGCTGCTGCAGCGGATCGTCCTCGACCAGCAGCACCGTGGAAGCGCCCCTCACGTTCCGGCCCTCCTGCCATCCCTGCCGCCAGCACAACAGCGTGTTGGTGCGAGGCCAAGCATTGACGGATTTCGAAAGAAAGGCGGCAGTCGTTCGGTACAACCAATCATGGATGCCTCATATCTGTCCGAACAACGACAATGTATCGATTTATGATCAGACTTAGAAAAACCCAAGGTTGATGTCCTCCTTAGTATCTTAAGGCAGGTACGGTTGCTGAAGCTTGCATTGGGCGCCACGAGGTACGTCAATTTCACCTTCAGTCACTCGTGGACGGTATGCATTATCTATTGTAAATGCAACCGTCAACGGCGCTACTGTTCAAGCACGCATCATTTGCAACTTGGTGCAGCCTCTCAACAGGACCCACTCTCGAAAGCTCGGCGCAGTGCGGGTCTGCGGTGAGCTGAACTCCAGCGGTCTATCGCCCTATTTGCAGGTGGAGCTTCCCAAAGCTCGCCGTTGAAGCCTCCGCCGCGCTTCTTGTTCTGCTAACTATGGACCATACAACTAACCAATTCGCGCGTACAGAGAATCATGTCAACTGCTACGCGAGATCAGACCAGCTGGCCAAAGGGCGCCGCACGCTGTTGGATGGGCGGCCGCAGCGTGCAAGTGCCTTGCGTGCGCGCCCATCCCTGGGTATCCGGCACTGCCGCAGGCCCGCGGCGCTCGGCTCGCCCGGAGGAGTAGTGGATGACGGACGAGGCGGTTTTCGCCAACGCTCGGATCGTCACCGGAGATTCGGTGGTCATGGGCTCGCTGGTTGCCCGCGACGGCCGCATCGCCGCCGTGGATCCGGGCGCGACGCAGGCTGCTGGCGCCGTCGATCTGGCGGGCGACTGGCTGCTGCCCGGGCTCGTCGAGCTGCATACCGACAATCTCGAGCGCCTGTTCAGCCCGCGGCCGGGGGTTCGCTGGCCGGCGGACGCCGCCATGCTGACCCATGATGCCCAGGTCGCCACCGCCGGCATCACCACCGTCTGCGACGCCGTCTGTGTCGGGTTTCACGGCGGCAAGAGCGAGCGTCTGGACTATCTGAACCTGTCGATCGACGTGCTGCGCCGGGCCCGGGCCGCCGGCGCGCTGAAAGCCGAGCATCTGCTGCATCTCCGGCTGGAGATCGCCGACCCCAACATGCTCGAGCTGTTCGAGCCGTTGATGACCGAGCCCAGCCTGCGTCTGGTCTCGTTGATGGACCACACGCCGGGTCAGCGTCAGTGGCGCGACGTCGATCAGTTCCGCAACTTCGCGCTGGGGCGCGACGTCCAGAGTGAGGCGGACTTCCAGGCCCTGCTGGCACGCCGGCTGCGTGAGCAGCAGGACCACGCGCAGCAACATCGCGCGGAAGTGCTGCGGCTGCTGGATGGCCACGCGGCGGTGCGCGCCAGCCACGACGACACGACGCCCGAGCACGTGGCCGAGGCGGTCGCCTGTGGCTGCACGATCGCGGAGTTTCCGACCTCCATTGTCGCGGCCGAGGCCGCGCGTGCGGCGGGGATGGCCATCGTGATGGGGGCGCCCAACCTGATCATCGGCGGCTCGCACTCGGGCAATGTCGCGGCCGCCGAACTCGCCGCGCGCGGCCTCCTGGACGTGTTCTCCTCCGACTACGTGCCGGCGAGCCTGCTGCATTCGGCCTTCCTGCTGCGGGAAGGCTTCAGCCTCTCCATGCCGGAGGCGATCGCACCCATCACCAGCAACCCGGCGGCGCTGCTCGGTCTGGCCGACCGTGGCCGGATCGCCGTCGGGCTGCGCGCGGACCTGGTGCAGGTGCGCGAGATCGGCGCCACGCCGACCGTGGTCGCGGTCTGGCGCCAGGGCCGGCGGATCGCCTGACCAGCAGCCCGCCGTTGCGCGTGTCGGGGTTCGCTTGCCCCCAGGCGCGTGCTACAGGCGCCTCGCATTGATATCGCCCGCGTGCGGCCGCGCGCCGGGCGTGGTCGATCGCCAGGGAGCGCCTAGCATGAGCACCGAGACCGTGGCCGACTACGGGATGTTGGACACCCGTTATGCGATCTACTTCGCCCCGCCGCCGGGGAGCCCGCTGAAGCAGTTCGGCGACGCCTGGCTGGGGCGCGATCCGGACCGGGACGAGCGTGTGCCCCAGCCCGTGGTGCACGCCATCCCGCCCGAGCGGCTGCACGAGATCACGGCGATGCCACGCCATTACGGCTTTCATGCGACCTTGAAGGCGCCCTTCGTGCCCGTGCCCGAACTGGAGGCAGACGCGCTGCTGGGCGATATCGAGGCGTTCGCCGGTCGTCACCATCCGATCGAGGTTCGTTTGAAGGTGGCGCCGTTGGGTGATTTCCTGGCCTTGGTGCCCGTCGCCGACGTGCCGGCGCTCGATCGGCTGGCGGCCGACTGCGTGCGTGACTTCGACCGTTACCGCGCGCCGCTGAGCCCGGAAGAGCAGGCCCGCCGCAAGCCCGAACACCTGTCAGAGGCCGAGCAGGCTAACCTGGAGCGCTGGGGCTATCCGTATGTGCTGGACCAGTTCCGCTTTCACATGACGCTGACCGGGCCGCTGGACGAGCCCGAACGCGGCCGCGTCCAGGCCATTCTCGAGCAAGCGCTGGCGTCGCACCTGGCCCAGCCCCTGCGCATCGACCAGCTGGCGCTGTTCACCCAGACCCACCGGGTGGCGCCGTTCCGCCTTGTCGGTCGCTATCCCTTCCACGGCTGAGCCACCTCGTGCGGCGTGCCATCGTCCCAGGGTCCGGCCCCTTTATCGCCCTGATCGCCGGCATGATCGCGCTGACGGCGATGAGCATCGACATCAACCTGCCGGCCATCCCGGGCACGGCCGAGGCGCTGGGCTCGTCGCTGACCACCGCCCAGCTCACGGTCACCGTCTTCTTCGCCGGCTTCGCGTTCGGGCAGCTGCTGTGGGGTGCCCTGTCCGATCGCTACGGGCGCAAGCCCGGGATCATCATCGGCACGGTCATCTACCTGGTCGCCACGGTGGGGTGCGCGCTGGCGCCCAACATGAGCGCGCTGCTGGCGTTTCGGCTGATCGAGGGCCTGGGCGCCGGTGCCGGTGCGGTGCTGGCCCGGGCGGTCGTCCGCGACCAGTTCACCGGCCCGCAGATGGCCCGGATCCTGTCCCTGGTGATGGCGGCGTTCATCATCGCGCCCATCGTGGCGCCGTCGATCGGCGCCGTGATCCTGACTTTCGCCTCCTGGCGCTGGATCTTCGGCTTCCTCGCGATCTATGGCTGCGTGGTCCTGGTGCTGGCGGTCCTGTTCCTCGAGGAAAGTCTGACCATCAAGGATCCCCGCGCACTGGACCCGACCCGCCTGCTGCGCGCCTTCGCCGTCGTCTTCCGCGATGCCCGCAGCCGCTCCTGGGCCGCCGTGCTGACCCTGATGGGCGGCGCCCTGACCGTCTATCTCACCAACTCCTCGGCCGTGCTCATGGACGGCTATGGCCTCAGCCCGTCACAGTTCGGCATCGCCTTCTCGGCCGTGGCCGCCTGCACCTCGGTCGGCAGCCTGCTCAATTCGCGCCTGGTCCACCGCATCTCGCTGGTGCGGCTCATTCGCCTGGCGCATCTGGCGGCCGTCGCCATGGCGCTGGCCGGGCTGGTCTTCGCCGTGACCGGCTTCGGCGGCATCTGGTCGCTGATCTTCACCATGGCGGTGTTTTTCGCCTGCTTCGGGCCGATCGCATCGAACTCGACGACGCTGGCGCTGGAGCCGCACGCCACGGGCGCCGGCTCGGCCGCGGCGGCGCTCGGCTTCATGCAGACCGTGGTGCCGGCCATCATCGCCAGCGGTGTCGCTGCCCTCTACGACGGCACCGCGGTCCCGATGTTCGCCTCGATGCTGGTCTTGAGCGCCTTGGGCGGGGTCATTGCCGCCCGCTGGCGCGCCAGCTGAGCCTGCGCACGCTGCAGTGCGGTAATCACACCCTTTCGGGCAGGGGGGCAGTTCGCTATAGCGGCGGTCACCCGCAACCTTGCCCGGAGTTCCGCCGGATGCCCGCTTCCGTCCGTCCGCGCCGCAGTATCCTCTACATGCCGGGCTCGAACCCACGCGCCCTGGAAAAAGGTCGAGCACTGCCGGCCGACGGCCTGATTCTCGACCTCGAGGACGCGGTGGCCCCGGACGCCAAGGCGGATGGTCGGCAGGAGATCGCCAAGGCGCTGGCGGCGCGCGACGCTTACGCCTGGCGCGAGCTGGTCGTGCGCGTCAACGGGCTGGACACCCCCTGGGGCCATGCCGACCTCGCGGCGATGGCCACGGTCGGTGCCGATGCGATCCTGCTGCCCAAGGTCGACAGCGCCGACGCGGTGCGGCGGGCGCTGCATGTGCTGGCCAGCGCCGGCGCCCCCGCCGACCTGCCGATCTGGTGCATGATCGAGACCCCGCGCGGCGTGCTCCACGTCGAGGAGATCGCCGACTGCGAGCGCGTGCAGTGCCTGGTGATGGGCACGTCCGACCTGACCAAGGACCTGCAGTCCCTGCACACGCCGCTGCGTCTGCCGATGCTGCCGTCGCTCGGCATGTGCCTGCTCGCCGCCCGTGCCGCCGGAATCTCGATCCTGGACGGCGTCTATCTCGATCTCGGCGACGACGAGGGTCTGGCCGAATCCTGCCGCCAGGGCCGTGAGCTCGGCTTCGACGGCAAGACCCTGATCCACCCCAAGCAGATCGCCGCCACCAACGCCGCGTTCGGCCCGTCGCCGGCCGAGGTGACCTGGGCGCGCCGCATCATCGATGCCTACGAGGCGGCGCTCGCCGAGGGCAAGGGCGTGGTCGTGGTCGACGGCAAGCTGGTCGAGAACCTGCACGTGGTCGAGGCGCGCCGGCTGGTGGCACTGGCCGAATCGATCGAGGCGCGGGCCGCCTGAGCGACCACGCTCAGCGCTGCGGCCGGCCGCGCCACAGGCCCGGGTTCTCGACCGCGCCGGGCGTGCCGAACAGGCCGTTCGGGCGCAACGCCAGCATCAGCGCCAGCAGCCCGAACACTGCCACCTCCTTGTAGGCACTGGGGAGGTAGCCGGCCCAGAGGCTTTCCAGCAGCCCGATCAGGACCCCGCCCAGGGCGGCGCCGCTCACCGAGCCGATGCCGCCCACCACGGCGGCGGTGAGCGCCTTGAAGCCCCAGAGCGCGCCCATCGAAAAGCTGACGATGCCGTAATGGGTGGCGATGACGAAGCCGGCGACGCCGGCCAGCAGGCTGCCGAGCATGCAGGTGGTGCGGACGGTGCGGGCGACATCGACGCCCATCATGGCGGCCGCCTCCGCATCATCGGCGCAGGCGCGATAGGCGCGACCGAACGTGGTCCGCTGCAGGACCAGCACCACGGCGACGACGGTCGCCAGGGCGATCAGTGCCAGCAGCAGCTGCCCGGCATTGACGACCACCTGCCCTTGCTCGGGTGTGCCCACCAGCCAGGGCTGGGTGAAGAAGGGCTGCAGCCAGCGTTGGCGCGAGCCGCTCAGGAGCCGCAGCGCCTCGCCGAGTGCTATCGCCAGCCCGATGGTGGCGATCAGCAGCGCCTGCGTGCCGCGGCGCTGCAGGGCCGCGAAGATGAGGCCGTAGAACACCACGCCGAGGGCCGCGCCGGTGGCGGCGGCGACACCCAGGCCGGCGGCCACCATGGCGCCCACGCCACCGTACCAGATGCTGCCGGCCAGCAGGATCCCGCTGAGGGCGGCATAGGCGCCGACGGTGGTGAACTCGCCGAAGGCGAGGTTGATGCGGCCCGTGAGCCCGTAGATCAGCGCGTAGCCCGTGGCCAGCAGGGCGTAGATGGCGGCGGGGGCCAGGGCATTGATCAGCTGCTGCACGAAGTAGGCGGCTTTCGTCAGGCCCGTCGTGGTCGAGGCCGTGTCGCGACGGCCGAGCCCGTAGGTCTTGAGCAGGAACAGGACGGCCGGCGTCAGCTCGCCCTGACTGCCGAGGGTGACGCCGGCGAGATCGAGGCCGTCACGCTGCAGACCCCGCGGCACGAAGCGGCAGGCGAGATCGAACTCGCCCGTCGCCAGCCGGTAGCGCAGCCGCACCGTGTCCGGCGGGCCGGGCTCGCCTGGCTGCACCAGTGCTGCCTGCGGCTCGAGGGCACGCAGGGCCTGCTCGCAGATCCGTTCGCGGGCCACCTCGCTGGGCGCGCAGCCGGTCGTCGCCACGAGCAGCAGCGCTGCCGCCAACCACTGCGACCAGTATGACCACCTGCGTTGCGCCAATCGGTCGCCTTTTCCTCTGCAGCCACCACGTCTAGCGCTGCCGCACCGCAGCAACGGCGTCAGCGAGCAGAAAACATGAGCAAGACTGGCACCGGCAACTTCTTCGAGGATTTCCGGGTCGGCCAGGAGATCCGTCACGCCACACCGCGGACGGTGACCACGGGCGACACGGCGCTCTATCAGGCGCTGACCGGCTCACGCTTCTTGCAGCACTGCTCCGACCCGTTCGCAAGGTCGAACGGCCTGCCGACGGCACCGGCCGAGGATCTGCTGGCTTTTCACATCGTCTTCGGCAAGACGGTGCCCGACATCTCGCTCAACGCCGTGGCCAATCTCGGCTATGCCGACGGCCGTTTCCTGGGCCTCGTCTACCCGGGCGACACGCTGCATGCGCGCTCCGAGGTGATCGGGCTCAAGGAAACGTCCAACGGCCAGACCGGCATCGTCTGGGTCCGCAGCCGCGGCTTCAAGGAAGACGGCTCGCCGGTTCTCGACTATGCGCGCTGGGTCCTGGTCCGCAAGCGCGAGCCGTCGACACCGGCAGTGACGGCGGTTATGCCCAAGCTCCCGGCTTTCGTGAGCCCGGAGCGCCTGGTCGTGCCGGCGGATCTGCGGCCGCAGCGAATCGACCCGGCCGAGACGGGCTCGCCCTATTTCTTCGAGGACTATGTCGCCGGCGAGAGGATGGACCATGTCGACGGCATGGGCGTCATGGACAGCGAGCACCGTCTGGCCACCCGCCTCTACCACAACACCGCACGGGTCCATTTCAACGACCACACTGAGCGCCAGGGGCGGCTGGGTGCCTGTATCGTCTATGGCGGCGTGGTGATCTCGCTGGCCCGCGCGCTGTCGTTCAACGGCCTCGCCAACTGCCTGCACGTGCTGGCGATCAACGCCGGCAGCCATGTCAATCCATGCCGCGCCGGCGATACCGTCTATGCGTGGTCCGAGGTGCTGGACACGGCCGAGATTGCCGGCAGGGACGACGTGGGCGCGCTCCGCCTGCGGCTGGTGGCCACCCGCAACCGGCCCTGCCACGACTTTCCGCTCAAGGATGGCGAAGGCAAGTATCTGCCCGATATCCTGCTCGATCTCGACTACTGGGCGCTTATTCCGCGGCGATCGGCAGCTGCGTGAGCGTTTGGAACGGCGCTGTCCGGACTGATGCACCGGGGCAGCAACTGCGCCAATAATGCCATCAACGGACCCGACTATCGTACGGTAACGTCCGCCTACCTGGACGGGTTCCCTGGGTGCTGGCACTGTTTCGCCCACGGGATGGGGCAATGAAAGTGGTAGGCCGATGCGACCAAAGGCTCTGAAGTCGGCATTGGCGGCAAGCCTGTTGACCGGCTGCAGCATGGTCGGTCCCGATTTTACGACCCCGGAAGCCAAGCTCAACCCGAACTGGCTCGACTCGGGCCAGTCGCGGATCGCGGCCGAGCCGACCGAGAACGGCCAGTGGTGGCTCGCCTTCAAGGACCCGGCGCTGACCAGGCTGGTGGAGCTGGCTTACACGCAAAATCTGTCGTTGCAGGAGGCCGGTGTTCGGGTGTTCCAGTCGCGCGCCCAGCTCGGGATCGCCATCGGCCAGGAATATCCGCAGACCCAGCAGGCGGTCGGCAGCATCACCCGCGAGCGGGAGAGCGCGCGCAGTGCCGGAGCACCGGAGGGCGACGCCTCGGCGCTCGAGTACACGTCCAATTCGCTGGGCGTTCAGGCGTCCTGGGAGATCGACCTGTGGGGCAAGTTCCGTCGCTCGGTGGAGTCGGCCGACGCACAGCTCGCCGCCACGGTTGCCAACTACGACGATGTCCTGGTCAGCGTCACCGCCGATATCGCCACGAGCTACATCCAGCTGCGGACCCTGCAGCAGCAGCTGCAGGTCGCCGTCGACAACGTCAAGGTGCAGGAGGAAGGCCTCCAGATCGCGACCGCACGCTTCCGGGGCGGCACGACCGACGAGCGGGACGTCCAGCAGGCCAAGACCATCCTGGCATCGACGCAGGCGACGATTCCCCAGCTCGAGCAGCAGATCGAGCAGACCAAGAACGCCATCGCGACGCTCATCGGCCAGCCTCCGGGCCCGCTCGACGACTTGCTGGGTGGGTCGCAAGGCATTCCAGTGGCACCGGCCCAGGTGGGCATCGGCATTCCTGCCGACCTGCTGCGCCGTCGTCCGGACATCCGTCAGGCCGAGGCCACGGCGGCGGCGCAAAGTGCGCTTATCGGCGTGCAGAAGGCCGATCTCTACCCGGCCTTCTCGCTTACCGGCACGTTCGGCTTCGCCGCCAGCAGCTGGCAGCAGTTCAATCTGACCGATATATTCCAGGGGCGCAGCCGCACCTTCGGCTTCGGTCCGTCGTTCGTCTGGGACTTCCTCAATTACGGCCGGATCGAGAACGCGATTCGAGCCCAGGACGCGGCCTTCCAGCAGTCGCTGACCGCCTACCAGAACACGGTGCTGGTGGCGCAGCAGGAAGTCGAGAACGGCCTGGTCGGCTTCCGCAAGCAGCAAGAGCGGGCAAAATACCTGAGTGACGCTGTCCAGGCAGCACAACGCTCGCTCCAGTTGGCGACGCTGCAGTACCAGAACGGGACCACGGACTTCACCACCGTGCTGGTGGCGGAGCAGCAGGTTCTGCAGCAGCAGGACACCCTGGCGACGACGGCCGGGGCGATCCCGACCAATCTCGTCGCCGCCTATCGGGCGCTGGGCGGCGGCTGGCAGATAAGGCTGGGCAAGTCGTTCGTGCCGCCGCAGACGATCGAGGCGATGACCACGCGCACCAATTGGGGCAAGCTCCTGGCCTACGAGGTCGAGGTTCCGCCCGTACCCGTGCCGCGGCCCGCCGCGCCGCGCCTGCCGCTATTGTGAGCCCAAGTCGGTGAATATTCGCTTGAGGACCGCTATGTCGCTTGCCGTTCGGACGGCCCTTGTGGGCGTGTCTTCCGTCCTGCTCCTGGCCGGCTGCAAGGAAGAGCAGCGCAACGCCTACGTGGCCCCCCCACCCCCTGCGGTCACGGTGGCCGCGCCGGTGGTGAAGACCGTGACCGACTATGTCGAGCTCACCGGCACGACGGAGGCCGTGGCGTCGGTCCAGCTGGTAGCCCGCGTTCCGGGCTACCTGCAGCAGATTCATTTCGAGGACGGCGCGCGCGTCAAGAAGGGTGACCTGCTATTCACCATTCAGCAGGACCAGTATCAGGCCGAGCTCGAGCAGGCACAGGCACAGGTGGGAGTGATCCAGGCCCAGCTCGAGCATGCGCAAATCGAGTACGCCCGCTACTCCGGGCTGTTCAAGCAGAAGGCGGCGTCCGCCGTCGACGTCGATACCTGGAAGGCCAACCTCGACCAGGCCAAGGCCAGCCTGCTGGGGGCCCAAGCCAATGTCGACTTGGCCCAGATCAACCTCGGCTACACCACGGTCACGGCGCCGTTTGACGGTCGCATGGGGCGGCATCTCATCGATGTGGGGAACTTGGTCGGCAGCGGCAGCGAGAGCACGGTACTCGCCGAGATCAATCAGATCGACCCGATCTACGCCTATTTCACGATCAACGAGCGCGAGCTGCTGCGTATTCGCGAGAAGCGTGGCGAAGCCAATGCCTCGGGTCAGCCCACCGACCAGCCGCTGGAGCTCGGCGTCGCCGACGAGAACGGCTTCCCGCACCAGGGCAAGCTCGACTTCGCGGCGATCGCCCTGACCAGCGGCACCGGCACCCTGCAGCTGCGCGGCATCTTCCCGAACGCCGATTTCAAGCTCCTGCCCGGCCTCTTCGCGCGGATCCGAGCGCCCCTCGGCGAGAGCCCCGATACCCTGCTGGTGCCGGACACCGTGATCGGCCGCGATCAGGCCGGCGCCTACGTGTTGACCGTCGACAAGGACGACGTGGTGCACCGGGTCGGCATCACGCCCGGTCAGCTGGTCGGCACGCTGCGCGTCGCCGACAGCGGCCTCACCGCCGATGACCGGGTGATCGTGGACGGGCTGCTGCGGGCGGTGCCCGGTGCCAAGGTCACGCCCAAGGAGGCGCCGAGCCCGACGGCGAGCAGTGCCACCGCGAAGCCGGCGGGGTAGGTTCAGATGTTCTCGAAATTCTTCATCGAACGCCCGATCTTCGCGGCCGTGGTCGCCATCGTGACCGTGCTGCTCGGCGCCGTGGCCATGCTCAAGCTGCCGATCGCGCAGTACCCGAACATCACGCCGCCGACGATCTACGTGACCACCAGCTATCCGGGTGCGAGTGCGGCCACGGTCGCCAACACGGTGGGCATCCCGATCGAGCAGGAGGTCAACGGCGTCCCGGGCATGCTCTACATGCAGTCCTTCAGCGCCTCGGACGGCACCTACACGCTGATCGTGACGTTCGATGTCGGCTCCGACATGGACAACGCGCAGACGCTGGTCTACCAGCGCGTCGCCATCGCCCTGGCCCAGCTGCCGGTCCAGGTCTCGGCCCAGGGGGTCACGGTCAAGCAGCAGTCGACCAACGTGCTGCTGTTCGCCAACCTGATCTCGCCGACTGGCCAGTACGACAGTCTCTATCTGTCCAACTACGCGACCATCAACCTGCAGAGCCCGCTGGCCCGGCTGGAGGGGGTGGCGCAGGTCAACGTGCTGGGCTCCGGCGACTACAGCATGCGGATCTGGCTCGATCCGCAGAAGCTGGACACGTTCGGGCTGATCCCGGACGACGTGGTCCAGGCGCTGAACCAGCAGAACGCGCAAGTGGCGGCAGGCCAGACAGGTACGCCGCCGCAGCCCAACGACCAGCCGTTCCAGTACACCATCAACGTGTTGGGCCGCCTCGATCAGCTGTCGCAGTTCGAGAACATCATCGTCAAATCCGCGACCACCGGCGGCGGGCAGCTGGTGCGGATCCGCGACATCGCCCGGGTCGAGCTGGGTGCGCAGACCTACAGCACGTTCTCCAACCTGACCGGCCAGCCGACGGCCGGCATCGCCATCTACCAGCTGCCCACCGCCAACGCGCTCGACGTGGCGACGGCGGTTCGGGCGGAGATGCAGCAGCTCAAGAAGTCGTTCCCCGAGGGGCTCGACTACGTGATCCTGTTCGACACCACGACGTTCGTGCACGACGCCATCGACGGCGTGATCCATACGTTGTTCGAGGCTGGCGTCCTGGTCTTCCTCACCATCTTCCTGTTCCTGCAGGACTGGCGCGGCACCCTTATCCCGACCATCACCATCCCGGTCTCGCTGATCGGCACGTTCGCGCTGATGTCCGCGTTCGGGATCACCATTAACCTGATCTCGCTGTTCGGGCTGGTGCTGGCGATCGCCATCGTGGTTGACGATGCCATCATCGTCGTCGAGAACGTCTGGCGCATCATGGAGCAGGAGGGGATCGGGCCGAAGGAGGCCTCGATCAAGGCGATGGAGGAGCTGGGCGGCGCCATCGCCGGCGTCACGCTGACCTTGATGTCGGTGTTCATCCCCGCCTCGTTCCTGCCGGGCATCACCGGGCAGATCTACCAGCAGTTCGCCCTGGTGCTGGCGTCCTCGACCGCTCTCAGCGCCATCAATGCCCTCACGCTGACGCCGGCGCTGTGTGCCATCCTGCTGCGCAAGCCGCAGCCGCCGCGCTTCTTCCTGTTCCGGTGGTTCAACACCGGCTTCAACAAGGTGACCAGGGGGCAGACGCGGACCGTGGGCTTCATGGTCGGGCACAAGCTCGTCACCATGCTACTGTTCGTGGCCGTGCTCGGCATCGGCGGCTGGGGCTTCAACAAGCTGCCGACGGGCTTCCTGCCCGAGGAGGATCAGGGCTACGCCATCCTGGCCTTCCAGCTGCCGAGCGCTGCCTCGCTGGCGCGGACCGGCGATGCGGTCAAGGAGATCCAGAGCAAGCTGCAAGGCACGCCCGGGCTCGCCGGATGGGTCACGATCGGCGGCATCTCGCCGCTCGACAACAGCACGACCCTGTCCAACGCCGGCGTGATGTACCTCGTCTACAAGAGCTTCGAGGAGCGCAATGCCGCCGGCTTGAGCCAGCCGGTCATTCTCGCCGAGGTGCGCAAGCGTCTGGCCGGGATCACGGACGCCGCGGCCTTCGTGCTGGTCCCGCCGGCGATCCCGGGCCTCGGCGTGTCCGGCGGCTTCCAAATGCAGCTATTGCTCCAGGGCGGCAGCACCGACCTCGACGTGCTGGCCCGCTCCACGCTGTCGCTGATCGAGGCCGCGCGCAGCCAGTCGGGCATCGGGGCGATCAACACCTCGTTCCGGGCCGACGTGCCGCAGATCTTCGTCGACGTCGACCGCAACCAGGCCGAGAGCCTGGGCGTGCCGATCGGCAACATCTTCTCGACGCTGCAGTCCTACACCGGCTCGACTTACGTCAACCAGTTCAACCTGTTCAACCAGAGCTATCAGACCTACATCCAGGCCGACAGCCCGTTCCGGCTGGAGCCCGAGGACATCGCCAAGCTTAAGACCCGCAACAATGCGGGTGAGATGGTGCCGCTGGGCGCCCTGGCCGACTTCCGCTATGTGGCCGGGGCCGCCACCATCTCGCGCTACAATCTCTACCCGACGGCCGGCCTCAATGGCGGGCCCGCCCCGGGCTTCAGCTCCGGCCAGGCGCTGCAGCTCATGGAGCAGGCGGCCGCAGACCGGCTGCCGGCCAATATCGGCTATGCCTGGACCGGCATGTCGCTGCAGGAGAAGATCGTCGGTAACCAGGCAATCTACATCTTCGCGCTGTCGGTGCTGCTCGTCTACCTGGTGCTGGCGGCGCTCTACGAGAGCTGGACCAACCCGATGGCGGTGATCATGGCCGTGCCGCTGGCGCTCCTGGGTGTCGTCGGCGGGATGATGGCCCGCAGCTTCTCCAACGACATGTACTGCCAGATCGGCATCGTCTTGATGATCGCCATGGCCGCGAAGAACGCCATCCTGGTGGTCGAGTTCGCGCGTGCCGAGCGGGCCAAGGGGCTGAGCCTCGCCCAGGCCGCGATCAACGCGGCGCACGAGCGGTTCCGCCCGATCATGATGACCTCGATCGCCTTCATCCTCGGCATGGCGCCGCTGGCCACGGCCGCCGGCGCCGGCGCCGCCGGTCAGCAGGTGCTGGGCACGGCGGTGCTCGGCGGCATGCTGTCGGCCACGATCTTCAACAACCTGTTCGTGCCGCCGTTCTACGTGCTGCTGCAGGGCTTCAGCGAGTGGCTGGGCCGCCGCAAGGGTAAGGACCCGTCACCGCCGGCCACCGATTCGGCTCAGCTGGGCACGACGCGGGCGGCTGCCAGCAACGGGTAGCCGGCTTCGGCCTGGACGGCCTCGGCCGCCCACGGCTGGGCCAGCGGTGGCGTGCCGGGCTCGTCCCGCGGCAGCTGGCGCCCGAGGATCAGGTCGGACGCCTTTTCCCCGATCATGATGGTGGCGGCGTTGGTGTTGCCGCTGACCATCGTCGGCATGATCGACGCATCGGCGACGCGCAGGCCGGCAATGCCGTGGACCCGGAGCTGATCGTCGACGACGGCCATCGGGTCGTGGCCCATGCGCGCCGTGCCGCAAGTGTGGTGACCGGTGCCGGCCTTCTCGCGGATGAACGCATCAAGCTCGTCGTCGCTGACCACGTCCGCGCCCGGCTGCAGCTCGATGCCGCGATAGGCATCGAAAGCCGGCTGCGCTGCGATGCGCCGGAGGTGCCGAACACCCTCGCGGGTGACCGCGATGTCGGAGCCTGCGGTGAAAAACATCGGGTCGATGATCGGGTCGGCGTCCGGATCAGCCGATGCCAGCGTGAGCTGGCCGCGGCTCTCTGGCCGGTTCGGCCAGACGCGCAGCGCGAAGCTGTGGTCGTCGGCCGACTGTGCCCAGGGCATCCAGATTTTCTGCGCCCCGGAGACGTGAATGGGCAGGAACACGACCTGGCAGTCGGGCGCCTGGAGCCCCGTCTGGGTGCGCATGAAGCCGCCAGCCTCGAGCGGGCTGCGGACGACGGGGCCACGCCGCAGCAGCACGCCGCGCGCCACCGCCACCGCCAGCCGGTCGAGTCGCAACGTACCGACCAGCGAAATGGGTTGAGTGCAGCGATAGCCGACGGAGACGGTCAGGTGGTCCTGCAGGTTGGCGCCGACGCCCGGCAGATGCGCCTCGACCTCGATGCCGTGCCGCTTGAGCGCCTCGCCGTCGCCGATGCCAGACAGCATCAGCAGCTTGGGCGTGTTGATCGAGCCGGTGGCGAGGATCACCTCCCGCCGCGCCCGCGCCAGCAACGTCACCCCGCTCCGCCTTACCTCCACGCCGACGGCCCGGCCCTGCTCGATCAGCACGCGGCGCATGTCGACGCCGACCTCGACCCGAAGGTTTGGCCGCTTCAGCGCTGGGTACAGGAACGCGCGGGCGGTGGTGCAGCGCCGCCCTTTGCTGACGTTGAAGTCGTAGAGGCCGAAGCCGTCCTGCTCAGCACCGTTGAAATCGTCGTTGAGCGCGTAGCCGGCCTCGTGGCAGGCGCGCAGGAACACGTGCGACAGCGGGTTCACCTCGGCCAGCTTGTTGACCGCCAGCCCGCCGCCGGCACCATGATAGTCGGTCTCGCCGTTCTCGTAGCTCTCCGAGCGCTTGAAGTAGGGCAGCACGTCGGCGTAGGCCCAGCCCTCGTTGCCGAGCTGCCGCCAATGGTCGAAGTCGCTCCGGTGGCCGCGGATGTACTGGGCGCCGTTGAACACGAACGAGCCGCCGATCGCCTTGCCACGGGGCAGGAAGATGCGGCGCCCGTTCAGCCCTGGCTGCGGCTCGGTGTAGAAGAACCAGTTGTTGCTGCGCTTCTGGAACAACGCCGCCGCCAGCATCGGCAGGTCGTAGATCGGGTTGCGGCCATAGCCGCCGGCTTCCAGCAGCAGCACGGAGTGCCGGCCGTCGGCGCTGAGGCGCTGGGCCAGCACGCAGCCGGCCGAGCCCGCGCCGACCACGATGAAATCATAGACACCAAAACCGCTCGCCATGGTCACCTTCATTGCGAAAATCCGCCATAGACGGACGTAGTGCCCCTTCTACCGTGTCTTTCGCCCGATCTCGTCGGCAATAGGGTCGCACCGGCCGGGGAATGTTAGACGTCGGCTTCTTTTCGTCATCGACCTGTTGCCCAGTAGTCTCGGTCGTTCGCCGACTTGCGATCCGGCAGCCTAGCAGCACCGTGTGCTCACCGAAACGGCGAATTCAACATCGGCCGGCTTGCCGACCGCGACAATACACCATACCGTGTGCCAAATCATGGGAGCTGACAATGCGGCTGGCATTATGGCCGAGGCAATACCTCCGCGTTGTCCGGGCGACGCTATCGCTCGCCGTCGCGGTTCTCCTTGGCAGTGCCAGCGATGCGTCCGCCGAGATCGATACCGGCGCCGAGTGCGTCACGGCCCTGCATGAGGAGACCGTCGCCGCTGGCCCGCTGCCGTCTCGACTTACAAGTCTGCTGGAGCCTGCCGGGCAACGCCGGCTGGCGGAATGCAGCCAATGCGCCTCCTACGCCGCGCTCATGGCTAATTTCCCGACCCAGGTCACCCAGGCTTTCTGCGGGGTGGCCAGCAGCGTGGCGGTGCTGAACGCCAGTGCCGTGCAGAAGCCCTTGACCGACCCCTACCGGCCCTATCGCTACTTCTCGCAGTGCAACATCTTCAATCCGGCGGCGCGCGAGCAGCTCGATCTCGCCACGATTTCCAACGAAGGGCTGACGCTGGCGCAGGCCGCTTACCTGCTGAACGCGCAGCCGGGCGTGCATGCGACCTGCTTTCATGCCGGCGCGGCGGCAGCGGTGAGCTCGGTGTCGACGGCAGGTGTCCCGGCCTGCGAGATCGCCGTCTCGACGGCACAGTTCCGGCATGCCGCCGCCGACGCGCTGGGCCGGCCGCAGCAGTTCGTGCTGGCCAACTTCTCCCGCGCCACGCTCAGCGACGACAATCGCGGCGGTGGCCATTTCTCGCCCCTGGCCGCCTACCACGTGCCGACCGACAGCCTGCTCGTGCTGGACGTCGCCCGCTACAAATACCCGCCGTTCTGGGCCGACGCCGACCTCCTTTGGGCCGCCATGGCAACGCCCGACAGCAGCTCCGGCCAGAATCGCGGCTACATCGTGGTGCAGGTCGGGCCGTGAGACCCGGCCCCCTACCGACTCAGGACGCATTGGCGGCGACTTTGGCCCGCTTCACCGCCGCCAGCCATTTGGCGCCGACCCCGCCCGCCTTCAGGTAATTGTGGCGTTCGGCATAGAGCCAGACATAGCTGTCGGCCTGGCGCAGCGCGTTGGTCAGCGTGGTCTCGAAAATGTCGAGGTTCATCGGGTACTCGGGAATCCACTGCTCGTCGAACACGCCGAACGCGATGTCGCTCCTGCTCGACCATAGCGGACGCAGGCTCGCCGGGATCAGCGGGCCGCCCGCGAGTGCCGGCATGGTGTGCTTGCGGTAACGATAGGAGTTCGCGAAATCGGACCGCGACCGGTACTGGTAGACCTCGCCGCCATCGATCACCTTGGCGGGGCCGGTGGCGGCCTCGAGCAGGCCGGCGAAGAAGAAGCCCGACAGGTCGCGGTCGGTGACCGCACCCTGATCGAGAACGACATGGTCGGGTGTGCGCCGGTCGGACAGATAAGGGCCGTGCATGACCAGGAAACGCAGCTTGGGCCAGACCTGCGTCAAGGCCGTCATCAGCTCCTTGCCGCGTCGCCGATATTGTTTCTGGTAATCGGCGAGGCTGTAGGCTGCCGCATGCTTGACGTCGCGTGGATAGATCCAGACCTCACCGTTGTACGGCTCATTGTCGAAGATGAAGCCGGTCATGCCGGCATCCCGTGACGCCCGGGCCAGCGTCACCCAGTTGTCGATGACGCCGGCCCAGCTGTCGAATGGGTCCACGTTCATCACGTAGGTCAGAACGAAGTTGGTCCGCACCTGCCGCATCTTGCCTTGCAGGGGAGCGAGCTCCCGTCGCACCTGGTCGTAGCTCAGCTTCCCTTTCTGCATGAGATTCCAGCCGGCGTCGGTGTTCAGCGCGACGCCGTCGATGCCGGTGCTCTCGATGAAGCTCATGTTGCGGGCGACGTTGGCCGGCGAAGCCGCATCGCCGGTCCGGTCGCTGGCGGTGTTGACGATGATCAGCTGCGGCCGCGCCAGCGCTTCGCCGCTCCAGGTCAATCCGATGGCGACCCAGCAGCAGAGGCAGACGCCCAGGGCTCGAATCCCCGCAGTTCGGCTGAAGGTCCGGCGTCGATGGTGCGTCGTCGTAATCCCGGTGGACCGGCCTTCCGGCGGGCAGGGCATGGCTATTCCTTGTTAGTTCTTGCGACGCTGGCACCATCACTGTCAAAGGCGTATCTAAATACGCTCGGCATTCGACTTAGCGGGTCAGCTATGCTGTGCGATCACTGAACATGGACGGTGGGGCCGTCGACAATATTCCCGCGACAGGTGAGGTCGCCCCGCGTGCTGCGGGAGAGCCTAAGCCGTTGACGGATGATCTGCCTCGCCGCAACCTTCCCGACCTGCCTCGGAGGGAAGGCCATGCGGATCGGCATCATCGGCGCGGGCAACATCGGCGGCGCACTCACCAGGCGACTGTGTGCGCTCGGGCACCAGGTGGCCGTCGCCAACTCGCGTGGGCCGGAAAGTCTGATGCCGCTCGTTGCAGAGACGGGTGCCCATGCCGTGTCGGTGCTTGAGGCGGCACGGGCCGGCGAGGTCGTGATCGTGACCATCCCGATGAGGAACATCCCGGACCTGCCCAAGGACCTGTTCGCGGGCGTGCCGGCGGGTGTGGTGGTGATCGACACCGGCAACTACTACCCGCAGCAGCGCGACGGCCGCATCGCCGGCATCGAGGCGGGCTCGACCGAGAGCGGCTGGGTGGCGGAGCAGCTGGGCCGGCCGGTGATCAAGACGTTCAACAACATCTACGCCAAGCACTTGCAGGATCATGGCAAGCCCAAAGGCACCCCCGGACGGATCGCACTGCCCGTGGCGGGCGACGACCCGTCGGCCAAGGCCGTGGTCATGCGCCTCATCGACGAGTTGGGCTTCGATTCGGTCGACACCGGCAGCCTCGCCGCATCCTGGCGTCAGCAGCCGGGCAGCCCGGTCTATGCCAAGGACTTCGATGCCGACGGCGTGCGCCGGGCACTGGCGGCGGCCAGCCCGGAGCGCACGGCGGCCTGGCGCGCCACGCCCGACAGCCCAGGGGACTTCACCAAGCCCGCCTGAGCTGATCCGTACCCCAAGGTGGCAATGGCAACCATAGCGCGATCTGCTACGATGCAGTGGTGGCCTCGCCAGAAGGGCCGCAAAGCGAGGCTGCATGGCGATCTGCTATTACTGCTCGGGCAGCGCGCGCTGCCATGTCTGCACGGGGACTGGAATCCAGGGCGACGGGCGCACCTGCGCCGTCTGCGGTGGCAACGGCCGCTGCACGCATTGCACGGGCGGGGTGATGCGCGGGCCCGACGCCATCTTGGGCCGCCTTGCCGTCGCCGAGCGGGCGACGATCGGCCTGCGCTGGACCGCCCTGGCGCTGCTGGTCGCATCCTTCGGCGCGGCCGCGACGCCGGCCCGGGCGGATTACCGGATCGTCGACTTCACGCAGGCCAAGGCCACCAAGGCCACCGGCACCATCGACCCGGAGGACGGGGTGCTGGTCCGCGGCGCGATCGGCCCCGGCAAGGCCATCGCCAACACGCTCACCTTCACGCCCCAGCAGCCGACCCTGGCGGTGAGCATCTCCTGGCTGGTCGGCACGGCGACCGCACGCTTCCGCCTGATCGGCGTCAATGTCGACCTCAAGAACAACGCCGGCAGCCTCGTCGCCAGCGACACGTTCCAGGGCCTCGTGGCAGGGGTGGCGACCTCGGTGCTGAACTTCGACGGATTGATCCCGGGGGCAAAGTACAAGCTGACGCTGACGGGCACGTCGGTCGGGGTGGGGAGTTACACGATGGCGGTGGTGACGGCGCCGTGATGATATGACGATTAAGTTGTGCCGAAGTATAATGTGATATCATAGGGCAAGTTTATGTGAGCTAATTAGAAAAAAGAAAATAGTTTGAAGTTTTGATGACTACGGTCGGAAAATGGTATGAGGAAGAAAAAATGACTCTGGAGCGCTACGTTTCGCAATTGCATCAGTCAGCGTTTTTTCGTGAGTTTACATTTTCTCATTCTAATTTTAAGCCAGATCCGGACAGAGAATTTGAACTTGCGGATAGCATTATTAAGTTAGGAGATTCCATTATTGTCTTTCAGATGAAAGAACGCATGAACGAAGTTGCAGCAAGTGGGCAAAATGAAAAATGGTTTAGGAATAAAGTGCTCCGAAAAGCTGTTAGTCAGATTGGCGATTCCCATCAATATCTGAAATTGCACTCACCTATTTTAGTAAAAAATGACCGTGGACACAATTTTTCAATAAATATACATAGTATTTCTAACGTAATTAACGTAATTGTTTATAGAAACAATCAATTTTTGCCAGAGCATTGTAAGAGAACGTTTCATTATGTTAGCTCGCAATCGGGATTCATTCATATATTTGAGTTAGACAGCTATATTGAAATGTGCAATCTAATTCGCGTACCTGCGGACATAATTTCATATTTAAAGTATCGTCAATCAATGATCGAAGCTAGGAGCAAAATGACAGTATTTTTAAATGAGGATGCATTTCTAGAAGAATTTATATCAGAAAATTCTAATGCTCTTTTGACCCAATTTCCGTATGACAATAAGCTTAATATTAACAATGACAAAGAAGAATGGGATCTTGGTACAATTATAGATAAGTTTCACGAAAAAATTGTTATCACGTCACAGCCGGATGATTACTATAATATAGTAGCAGAGATCGCAAAATTGCCCCGTTCGGCATGGCGTGAATTTAAGACTAGATTTTTGTTTTGTATTCAAGATGTACGATTAAGAAGATTTAGATTACCTTATCGATTCGTCTATCCATCAACTGGATGTGGATTTATTTTTGTTTCTTGTCCGCCAGCTGAGGGAACGGTAAACTATGATCCAGCTCGGCCTTTAGTTGCTTTAAAAAATTTCACCGAAGCTCATAAGTATGAGCAGAAAATTGATCGCTGTATAGGATTAGTAGTATCAAAAGATGGTGAGTATTTTGATTTGAACTGGATGATGCTAGATTTTCCGTGGATTCAAGATGATGAATGGGATCTCATATTGTCCTCTAATGCACCTTTAAGACAAGCGCAGTCCGAACGATTGCATTCTTTTTACCTGCAATTTAATGTTGTTCCGTCATTTAAAGATAAGAAGTGACGATAAGAAAACGTAACAGAACTGTAAAACAAGTGCTCTTAAAAGGGATTCAATATACATTTTGAATAAGTAAAAAATTATCAATGGCATAGTTAAATTTTGAGTACTAGAAATTACGTCATATTAGATTTTACGAATATATAATTCCCGCTATACTACCACATCCTTGGTGTGGCCGTTATGCATGGATGTGCAAGCATTTTCAGTTGTGATGAGGGACGGTCCGGCATAACTACATATCTCCCGGTTGACTCTTTGCTAACCAATCTATGCCAACCGGTGGAACACAGAAGCGATTCGGGAGGTGCCGGTGTCACTGCTGCAGTCCGCAACGCGAATTTCCTCCACCTGCTGCTTGGCTGGCAGTTGGCTCCGACGTACGTCAATGCCTCTGGCGCTGGCCGTCATGCTGATGGGAGTGCCCTCGTCCTACGCCGCCGACACCGGCGGCTGGATCCCCACCTGGGCGGCGAGCCCGCAGCCGGTGTGGGACGCCGACTTCTTCGCGCCGGTGGCGATCCCACGGGCACTGCGCGATCAGACCATCCGCCAGGTGGCCCGGGTCAGCGTCGGCGGCAGCCAGGTGCGGGTCGAGTTCTCCAACGAGTACGGCACACGGCCGCTGCTGATCGGGGCGGCGCATGTGGCGCTGGCGGGCGAGGGCGTGGCGAT
>JBATRI010000471.1:0-2293 GCA_049292515.1 Geminicoccaceae bacterium | reverse complement strand
GCTCCGCATGGCGTTGGAGCAACGCTCCAAAGCGGCGATGGCGGGGAGTTATGTTCGCGGCGGACAGCGCCTGCGCGGCGAAGCCGGCCGCGATCTGCTCCAGCCGGGCGTGGACGGCCTCGATCTCGTCCGGTACATCGGCTCGCCAATCCAGACGATAGAAGGGCTCGACGGCAGACGCTAGGTTTGCCCGCCGGCAGGCGACCCGCTGAGCCCAGCCGACAGTCGCACCCGATCCGTCCGTCCACCAGATGCTGGCATGGACCGTGTCGTTCTGCCCGGCCGTCGGCTCCAGCACGGCGGTGACCGTCGCGGCGGCCTTGATGTCGGGGCGGAACTCGAGGCGACCGAAGGCGGCCGGCAGGTAATTGCCCTCGCCCACAAAAGCCGCCGCCACCGCCTGCAGGCCAGCATCGATCACCGCCGTCAGGCTGCGGCCCGGTGCCAGCTCCGCACGGGCGGCGCGCTCACCGACAGCTATGCTCGCCAGCGAGCGGAAGGCTGGCCCGAAGGTGAGGCTGTTCGCGGCCAATCGATCGATCCACGACGTGCCATCAAATGTCGTTGCAGCCGAAACAATCGGCGCGGGCTGCAGCTCGTTCGCGGGCGTGGCGATCCGTGCCTCCGCCACCGGCTGCCAGCGATCGTCCCGGCTCACGAACCAGCGGGCCGCCCGGCCTGGCTCCAGCACGAGGCGGAACGGCAGGGGCTGGTCGGCCGGGATCTCGACGGGTGCAGTCAGGCTGAGCCCTTCGGCGGTCATGATGCCCAGCTCGATCAGGCCAGCCACATAGGCGGCGCCGGGCAGCAGCAGGCGGCCGTCGACCCGATGGTCAGCTAGCCACGGGAACTCCGCCAGGGCTAGATCCGCCTCGTGCAGCACCGTGCCGAGGCCCGTGGGCGTGCCGGCGCCTAGCAGCCGATCCGGCGCGCGTGGCGGGAGGTACCAGCTGCGGCCGCCACTTGAAGCAGCCGGTGGGCGCGCTCGGGGCGGCGCCGAGGCGGCATCGGGGGCGGCCGCCAACACGACATGAGCGTTGGTGCCGCCAATGCCGAAGGAGCTGACCCCGGCACGGCGCGGTCCGTGCCACGGCTCTGCCGTACGGATCAGGCGGAAGGGCGTGCGGTCTATGTCGATCCGCGGGTTGGCTTGGTCGACGTGCAGCGTCGGTGCCAGCCGACCCGCCTCCAGCATCAGCACGGTCTTGATGAGGCCGGCAATGCCGGCGGCGGTCTCGGTGTGGCCGATATTGGACTTGACCGAGCCCAGGCCGATCGAGGCCGGCGGCCGGCCACGAAACACGCTGGCCAAGGCCGCAACCTCGATCGGGTCGCCCAAGGGTGTTCCGGTGCCGTGGCCCTCGATGTAGCCGATGCCGTCCGGGGTCACGCCGGCGACGGCCAGCGCCTCGCTGACCACGGCTGCCTGCTGCTCCTGACTGGGTGCCGAGAAGCCCATCTTGCGGGCGCCGTCATTGTTCACGGCGCTGCCCATGATCACCGCATGAACCCGGTCGCCGTCTGCCAGGGCATCGTCGAGGCGCTTCAGGGCCACGACGCCGCAGCCGCTGCCAAAGAGCGTGCCGTCGGCGTCGGCGCCGTAGCTGTGGCAGCGGCCCGAAGGCGAGAGCATGCCTTCGGCCTCGTGCCGGTAGCCGACCCGCTGTGGCACCCGCACGCTGACACCGCCAGCCAGTGCGATCTCGCACTCGCCGCCCAGCAGGCTCTGGCAGGCCAGATGCACGGCCACGAGCGAGGTCGAGCAGGCGGTCTGTACGCTCAGGACCGGCCCCTTGAGATCGAGCCGGTAGGCGAGCTGGGCCGCGGTGTAGTCCTTGTCGTTGCCGGTCATCGCCAGCAGCTGCACGGCCGAGCTCGGGCCGGCCAGTACGTGCGGGGCTAGCCGGTTCAACAGATAGGTGCTGATCGCCGCCCCGGCGAAGGCGCCGATCGAGCGCTCCTCCCGGCGCGAATCGATGCCGGCATTGTCCAGTGCTGCTGCTGCCGTCTCCAGGAGGATGCGCTGCTGCGGGTCCATCAGCGCCGCCTCGTGCGGCGGGATGCCGAACCGTGCCGCGGCGAAGCAGTCGATGCGCTCCAGTACCGAGGCAGCCGCGACGTAGCGCGGATCGCCGCTGAGCTCGGTCGGCACGCCCTCGGCCGCGAGATCGTCGGGCGTGAGCGCCGTCACCGCATCCCGACCTTGCAGCAGCAGGTCGCGGAACGCATCGAGATCGGGCGCACCGGGATAGCGCGCGGCCATGCCGACGATGGCGACGGCGGTGCTCATGAC
>JBATRI010000470.1:0-1605 GCA_049292515.1 Geminicoccaceae bacterium | reverse complement strand
GGCCAACAAGATGTTACCTGTGTGCAATACACCTTAGACGGTAAACGTTTTGCTAACGGCAACGCAATTGGCACTGTATTAGTGCGCGATGCCGAAAAAGGCAATATTTTAAACCTTTTGCGCGGCTTAACAGGCCGGGTAAATGCCGTTGCATTCGACCCCAACAGCCGCTACGTTTCAGGAAGCGACAGTTTTGGCAACACTATTGTTTGGGATTTAGCCAGTAGCAAAGAGTTGTTTAATGCCAGCAAATTGCCCGAGTTGGCAGAACTGAAAAATGCCAGTTTTGCTTTTTTCGACAACTCCGGAAAAAAACTTTTTTTTGGCGGCAATTCTAAAAAACTATATGTGGTAAATTTTATTCAAAACCCCAATTCCGTTAAAATTGTACAGCAATTTAAACATCCTATACAAACAGCAGCAGCAAGTAGCAAAGGCGAGCATATTGCCTTAGCTACCGACACTAGCATTGCAGTTTTTAATACTAATACCGAACAATTAATAAAAAATATACAGGGGTGCAGTCGCCATATTCACGACATTAAATTTCCTCCCGGCGATACCCTCATATCTACAACCTGCTCGGCAGAATCAAACAGTTTTCATATATGGAGCGTTAAAACAGGGCAAAAAACACGCAAACTGTTTAACTTACAGCCCGGACACCGTGCCGACAAAATTGAATACTCGCGCGATGGCAAGTATGCACTAGTTCTAAGCCACTCGGCGCAAACAGTATTATACGACATCGCACGCGACACCATTATTCAAATATTAACCGGACACCGCGAAGAAGTACTAAATGCAAACTTCTCGCCCGATAGCAAAGCTATTTTAAGCGCCGGGGCCGATGACCAAATTAAAATGTACAAATGGAAACAAATATTTGAAAACGACAACCTCCCCGATGCCTCAACCACACGTTACGTTCCGGAAATAGACACCTTAAAACTTCTTTACGACGCCCGGGGCGTTCCCACAAAAATAGGTAAGCGAATTTTAACCGGATCACAAAAAGCAACAGTCGAAGGCAACAAAGTTACCATTATGGTTTGGGACTCGGAATATGAAGACAACGACACAATTTCGTTGTATTTTAATGGCAAATGGGTATTAAAAAAATACGCACTGCGTACCGATAAAAAAGTATTGCACCTCGAAATGAGTGCCGACAAGGAAAATAAACTAATTATGTATGCCCATAATTTGGGCAAACGCCCACCCAATACCGCCGCAATTAGCGTTTTTGATGGAAAAAAAGAACGTTTAATAAATTTAAGTTCTAATATGCAACTGTCTGATAGTATTCAGTTTGTTCGCAGCCATTCCGGAAATAAAAACGCAAATCTTCCACCCATCGAAGACGGCAGGTAAAAAAACAACTCCTCCGGATTGTTGAATAAAATTCCGGATGATATAATTCAAGACCTTCCTGCCAAATAAAATTGCCTTAAATTTTGTACCTTTGTTGGCCAATACGTAATTAAGCAGCACAAAAATATGAGTAAAAATGGCAGAGTATTAGTGGCCATGAGCGGAGGCATTGATAGTACTGTAACAGCGGCAATGTTGCACCAGCAAGGCTATGAAGTAGTAGGTATTACC
>JBATRI010000469.1:0-5260 GCA_049292515.1 Geminicoccaceae bacterium | reverse complement strand
GGCCCGGAATGCCCAGGATGCCGTCGCGCTCGATCACCGCCTTGACGGTGGGATCGGCGCGAAACCAGTCCGGCGCGTCGCCGTGCGCTGCCGTCCACTGCGTCTGGAAAGCGGTGGTCGGTATCCACGCCGCATCGGGCGACGGCTTGAGGTACTGCGGGAAATAGAGCGTCATGTCCGGGCTCGCGATCAGCAGCCCGTCGGCATGGACGGTCCGGCCGCACATCGGCAGCAGGTCCGGCACGGCGTTGGCCAGGAGCACAGTGCCCTTGGCGACCGGCAGCAGCCGATCGTCGGCGGTGAGGATGCCGAGCTGGCGCTTGCCGCCGCCGCAGTCGGCCGGGCAGTCGCCGGTCAGCATGCAGAGCAGGTCGACGACCTTGCCGGTGACCTCCATGGGCTGCTCGTGATCGAGACCCCAGGCATCGGCGGCCCGGGCCGCCGGTGCGGCGAGCAGGGCCAGGGCTGCGGCCGCCGTGGTGAGGCTGCGCATGCGGCTCACTCCCCGAACGGCACGACGCCGTATTCCTCATGGGTCAGGTTGACGATGCCACCGTCGCTCGCGACCTCGTCGACCAGCAGATAATTGACCCCGTCGCGGCGATAGAGGTCGCCGTCGACGGTGACCTCGTGGGTCTGGATGTCGACCAGCCGCGGGTTGGCCACGGACGTGTCGTCGCCGTCGAGCCGCAGCACCATGTAGAAGGTGCCGTCCGGCGCCTTGATGCTGACCGGGATGCCGCCAACGGCGCACCAGACGGCGCACTGATGGTGGGCCGTGCCGTAGGCGAACATGATGCCGGAGACCGAGCACCAGGTATCCACCAGCTCGCCGGTGACATGCACACGCTCGGCCGCCTCGGCATGGCCCGCGACCCCCATGGTCGTGAGGGCCGCAGCTGCTAGCAACAGGCGACTCCGACTGGGAATGACTCGCATCACGTCCTCCGTCTCGATGGAAGAATGCTATCGCCGCCGTGACCGGCCGCGCATCTCACAGTCCGGCCGGTCGCCGTCACGACGTCGCGACCAGATTGCGCCGACGGAAGGCCAGCGGTACGGCCCGCGCCAGGGCCGCCGGCAGATCGGTGCCGTGGCTGTCGCGCAGGTAGGTGAGGAAGTCGTAGATGGTCACCGCCGGGCAGACCTCGAACTCGAGGAACCAGGGCCGGCCGTCCGGGTCGAGGCGGAAGTCGAAGGAGAAATAGTCCCGCAGCCCGACGGCGCCGACGATCCTGTGGGCAGCCTGTTCGAGCGCCCCTGCTGCCGGGTCGTCGCGCAGGCTGCGGACGGCTACCTCCAGCCCGGACGCAGCACCGGCAGCCTTGAGGGTGGTGATGCGCTTCGAGTCGGCGAGGGTCGGGAAGCCCGCGGCGGCACCGGTGGCGATCTCGTAGAGCCCCAGGGCCGGCTCGCCATCGCCCAGGTCCATTGCGCTCACCCGCACGTCGCGGCCCGGGACCCAGGCCTGGATCAGGGCGCGGTCGCCGTAGCGGGCATGGATGCGGCGGGTCAGGGCCAGGGCGTCCTCGATCGTGGCCGCTCGGCTGTCCGGCTCGATGCCGAGCTTGGCGCCCAGCGTGTTCGGCTTGACGAACAGGGGCGCATCGGCCGGCAGCACCGCCATCGGGCTGAGCGGCCTGCCGTCCTCGACCAGCACGGTGGGCGGCGTGCGCACGCCCAGCGCCTGCGCCAGCGCGAGGCAGCGGAACTTGTCCTGGCACAGATGCTGGGCCGCCGGCGGGCTGCCGAACTGCGGCACGTCCAGGAGGGCAGCCGTGCTGCTGACGAAGCTGCCGCGGTACCGGGCGAAGCCGTCGGTCAGGCACCAGACCATGCTGTGCCGCCGCTCGGGGCCGTCCAGCAGGCCCAGCCAGGCCGCCGGCGGGTCCAGCGGCAGGCAGACGACCTCGACCCCGACGGCGGCGAACGCTGCGGTCACGGGCGCGATCAGGGCCGCGAAGTCGGTCGCCTGGGCCAGATAGAACGCGATCTCCGCCGCCACCTCGGCCGATGTGCCGCGTGCCACCAGCCGCTCGCGGCAGGCGGCCTCGGGCTCGTACAGGATGACGAAGCGGCGGAGTTGCACCGCGGTGTCAGTCGGCACGTCGTGCATGTCCATCCTCTCCGCCGCAGGCCCGGAACGTTGCTTTGCCGGACATCGCTTGGTAGATACCCCCGCGTTCGTCGCCCGTCCGCCCGCCGTGCAGGGATCAGCTCGATGAAACTCCTCGCCGGCAACAGCAACCGCCCCCTGGCCGAAGCCATTGCCGCGTCGCTGGGCGTGGAGTTGACCAAGGCCACCGTGCACCGGTTCGCGGACATGGAGGTGTTCGTCGAGATCCACGAGAACGTCCGCGGTGAGGACGTGTTCGTGATCCAGTCGACCTCCTACCCGGCCAACGACAATCTGATGGAGCTCCTGGTCATCATCGACGCGCTCAAGCGCGCCTCGGCCAAGCGCATCACCGCCGTGATCCCTTATTTCGGCTATGCCCGCCAGGACCGCAAGCCGGGGCCGCGGACGCCGATCTCGGCCAAGCTGGTGGCCAACCTGATCACCGAGGCCGGCGCCGACCGGGTCCTGACGCTCGAGCTGCATGCCGGGCAGATCCAGGGCTTCTTCGACATCCCGGTCGACAATCTCTACTCCGCACCGTTGATGGTGCCGGACATTTTCGAGCGCGTCGGCAGCAGCGATCTGATGGTGGTCTCGCCGGACGTGGGCGGGGTCAGCCGGGCGCGCGGCTTCGCCAAGCGGCTTGACGCCAATCTGGCCATCATCGATAAGCGCCGCGAACGGGCAGGCGTCTCCGAGGTCATGAACGTCATCGGCGACGTGCGCGGCACCCGGTGCATCCTCATCGACGACATCGTGGATAGCGGCGGCACCCTGTGCAACGCCGCCGATGCGCTGTTGGAATCGGGTGCCCTGTCGGTCCAGGCCTACGTGACGCACGGGGTGCTCTCCGCCGGGGCGATCGCCCGGGTGGCGGCAAGCTCGATGGAACGGCTCGTGATCACGGACAGCATCAAGGCCAGCGAGGGTGTGCGGGTTACCGCCAAGATCCGGGTGCTGTCGGTGGCCCAGCTGATGGGCGAGGCGATCAACCGGATCTCGAGCGAGAGCTCGGTCTCCAGCCTGTTCGACTGAGTTTTTCATGGTGGATGGTCTGTCCGGGGTGTCGATGGCGGCATGCCGGAGGGGCGAAAGGAGCGAGCATGACGACGGTTTTCCCAGCAGAGCGGCGTGAGAAGTCGGGCAAGGGCCCGGCCCGGCAGCTGCGGCGCGAGCACAAGATCCCGGCGATCGTCTATGGCGGCCACGGTGAGCCCATGCGCATCGCCATGCCGCTGAAGGCGATCAAGCGCGAGATCGGCACCAACCCACGCTTTTACAGCACGGTGTTCGAGCTCGACTTCGGCAACGAGCGGCTCAAGGTCCTGCCGCGCGAGGCCCAGCTCCACCCGGTCAGCGACGACCCGCTGCACGTGGACTTCCTGCGCGCCGAGGCCGGTGCCGTCATCCACGTCGAGGTGCCGGTGCGGTTCGTGCACGAGGAACAGTCGCCGGGCCTGAAGCGCGGTGGCGTGCTCAACGTCGTGCGCCGCACGATCGAGCTGACCTGCCCCGCCGACGCCATCCCGGGCGAGCTCGTGGTCGACCTGGCCGGGCGCGAGATCGGCGATTCGATCCATATCAGCCATATCGCCCTGCCGGCGGGCGTGAAGTCGACGATCACCGACCGCGACTTCACCATCTGCTCGATCGTGCCGCCGACCGTGGTCACCGAGGCCATGGCGGCCGAGACCCCGGTCAGCTGACGCCTGCGACGGCGACCCCCGGATGAAGCTCTTCGTCGGGCTGGGCAATCCGGGGGACCGCTATGCCCGCCACCGGCACAATGTCGGCTTCATGGCGGTCGAGCGCATTGCCGGGCGCCACGGCTTCGGCCCCTGGCGGGCGCGCTTCGCCGGCCGCCTCGCCGAGGGCGTGCTCGACGGCGAGCGGGTCTGGCTGCTCGAGCCGCAGACCTTCATGAACGAATCGGGCCGGTCGATCGCCGAGGCGGCCCGATTCATGAAGCTGCCGCCGGCCGACATCGTCATCCTGCACGACGAGATCGACCTCGCCGCCGGCAAGGTCCGGGTCAAGCTGGGCGGCGGCGTCGCCGGCCACAACGGCCTGCGCAGCGCCGACAGCTGCCTGGGGACCCGCGAGTTCAAGCGGGTGCGGATCGGCGTCGGGCACCCCGGCCACAAGGACCGGGTGATCGGTCACGTCCTGTCGGACTTCCACAAGGTGGAGCAGCAATGGCTCGAGCCGCTGCTGGATGCCGTGGCCGATGCGGCACCGCTGCTGGCCAAGGGCCAGGATGCGGCGTTCATGAGCAGGGTGGCGCTGCTGACGCAGCCGCCGAAGCCGCCCAGGCCCGAGCGGGCGCCGGCCGTCGAGGGCTGAGCGCCCGCGTCAGCGCACCTTGCAGCGGCGGCCATCGGTGACCTCGAACACCTCGGCGGTGATGCCCAGCGCATCGAGCTGATCCCAGCGCTCGAAGGCGTCGGGCCAGCACGCATATTCCTCTTCCAGCCCGCGCCAGCGGACACTCCACACCGTCGTCATCACGACCTCCAGGCACATCAAGACGCCCACTATCCCCGCCCGAGGGCCGAGGCACAGTGGCTATCGTCACAACCCGTATGCATCCAGGTAGGCCCGGCGGGAAATGCCGTGCCGCTCGCGACTCGATAGCCGGCGCCGATGATGGCTCAGCGCCCGAGATGCCCGCCGGCGCCGCCCCAGCTACCGCCCGCCGCCTGGAACTCGCCCGGGCTGAGCTGGCCGTCGCCGTTCGTGTCGGCGCCCTTGAACGCGTTGTTCCATTCGTCCGGCGCGATGCCGCCGTCATTGTTGCCGTCGATGTACGAGCCGCAGAGCATACCGTTGTCGCACTGGGCACTTTGGGCGGTGTCCGGATTGCCGCCTGGCCCGGCGCATCCGGCGAGGCCCATGACGACGGCCGCGCCGCCGAGCAGGGCCGGCAGTCTGAAGATATCGCTGCGTCTGGTCATCGAATGCTCCTCGGTCGGTTACCTGTCCAAAGGCTGGCGCCCCCTGGCGCGTTCCGGACTTTATCCCAGCCGTCGCGCCGTTTCCGCCACCAGCGCCCGCAGCCAACGGTGCGCCGGGCGCTGGGCGTAGCGGTTGTGGAAGACGAGCGAGGTCGGCTGCGGCGGCATGACGAGGCCCGGCGGCAGC
>JBATRI010000468.1:0-6964 GCA_049292515.1 Geminicoccaceae bacterium | reverse complement strand
CCGAGCACCAAAAGCGCCTCGCCGCTCAGGCGGAGAGTGTGGCCCAGGCCACGACGTTCATGGTCGGTGACCATCCCGGCGCCGTGTTTGTCTATGGCGGCAGCATCAAGATCCAAAGCCGCGACGGCCGCACGGCCCATGGTCAGGTCGATGGCGACCAATGGCGTGTCTTCCAGATCGGCCACAACCTCCTCGACTGCACGCACCCCGAGGCCGTGCGGATCGCCCGTGAGGCGCACGCCCACCATGGCGCGAGAGCGCCGGCCGTGGTCGGCGGCAGCATACCGAGCATGCCCCCCGAGCCGGCATGGGGCATCGATCAGGGAGATGGACACAGCAACCCCAACCCCGTCGGAGGTCAGCCAATGCGGACGTTGATGGGGTAGGTTTGGGATAGGTGCTGGTTCATGCCCGCGAGGTGTAGCTGCTGGATGAATTCTGGTTCTCCCGCACATTGCGCAAGCCGTGGGAACTCCCCCGACACCGGCTGCGGCGTCGGGGGTTCTTGCCAAGTCAATAGTATGCGATGCGCTTCAGAACACCATCCGTGCCCGGAGCAATGCAGTCGATCCGCCCTGCGGCCGCGGATACGCAGTTCGGTCGGCTGGCAATGCTACCGCCAAGATCCTGTGCGGCCGCCCACACGGTACCGCCGAATGACTTGCGCCACAGCGTGTTGCCACTGCTCTGCGCGAAGCACTCGATTCCCTTGGCGCCAAACGCCAGGCAGGACGGCTGTTCCTTCAACGCTCCACCGAGACTGGTCCAGGCCGACCATTGGCTGCCGGTGAGCTTGCTGGTCATCATCGGGCCGGTGGTGCTACCGCCTTCAGCGAAGCATTGCAGGGTCGTCCCCGTCAGCACGCAAGAGGGCGACGTCGCCAGATTGCTCGCACCCACTACCTTCCACGCCGCCCAGGACGAGCCATTGAAGCGGCGCCAGTTGATACGCTTGGTCTTGAACAGGGCAAAACAGTCAAGGCCGCCCGAACGGTTAAGGCAGAATGGCCGTCCCTGGACCGTACCACCAAGGTCCACCGGCTTCAGCCAAGCGCTGCCCGTATAGGCATGATCGATCAACTTGCCGGTGGCGTTGACGGCAAGACAGCGAATGGCCGCCGTGCCGAGGCCGACGCAGGCCGGCCGCTGGGTGGATAGGCCGGAGTTCGAACGTGAGATCCATCCGGTCCAACCCGTTCCGTCGTAGATATTCTGCTGCAGCCGGTTATCGGCGCCGATGGCAAAGCAGTGCAGCCGCGTGCCGCGGGTCAGGCAGCTGAGAGCAGAGCTGATCACGCCGCCCAGATCGTTCCAGCCACGCCAGCCGGAGCTGTTCCAGCGGTTCCAGGAGACCTTGAAGCCCGGTGTGTTGACGAAGCAATCGATCTGATTCGTGCCGGTCGCAATACAGTCGGGGCGGCCGACCACACCGACGCCAGTGACACTCTCCCAGGAACGCCAGCTGGGAGTCGGCGCGCCGACCCGAAAATTGGCGACCCGCACCGCCGTCTCATTCAGGACACGGGCATTGTAGCTTACCGCCACCGTCCCGGTGGGGGTGCCGCCATAGGTGAGGTAGGGATTGGACCAGCGATTGATACGCGTGCACGAACTCGCGCAATCATAGGCCATGATCGTTCGCCAGCCTCCTGCCGGGTACTGGTAGCCATGGCCATATGCAAAGGGCGAGGTTGAGCCGTCGATTTCCGGATTATGTCGCGCGCCTTGGATATGTCCGATCTCGTGCGCAAAAGAGTAGTATCCTGTGGCGCACGACGCCGCAACGACACCAAAGGCAGCACTTTGATCGGGATATAAGTATGCAATCCCACAATAATCAAATCCATCCGTAAGTAAAATTGCTACATCAGCAGCATATGTATCGCGCTGCGTATGTACCTCATCTGCATACCCATCTCCGATCGTTCTGTACCTGGTCAGGTCCGTGCTCATCGAGCCGGACTCGACATAACCGGTCTTGTATTTACGAACTATCCGGATGCGTGTGTTGACGCCGCTGTTCAAATAGCCCTGATTGGTCTCGTCCTCGGCAAGCTGAATGAGAGCGTCAATGTCGCCGGCATAGCTCTGTGCGCCAGCGGTATAGGCAACGATGGCCGTATACTCGGCACCGGTATCGGCCGCTGGCGAAATTGGCCGTCCCTCCGGTGAGGCCGGCCTCTCCAGCGCCTGCTGCTGCAGGGCCTTGAAACCGGGCGGATGCTCCGGCGGCATTTTTTTGGTGTCGATACGAAGAAGTGCTGAGACTCCATTAGGCAGCGGTCGCACCTGATAGAGCTGCTCACCTTTCTTGATCGTGCCCACGACGTTGTCGTCACGGAAGACGAGAATTACCTCGCTCTGGCCACTGTCGTCCTGAGCAAACCAACTATAATCGCGTGCAGACCGCTCCTCCACGCGTACATTGCTTAATCGGACGCTGTCTGATGCGGGAAGATTGAGCAGAACTCCCTCCGATCGCCGGGCCAGATCGGAGCGTAGCTGGACGAGCGAGATCTCTGCCACCTTACGGTCTGCGGCGTAGATAGCGAGCTGTGTCGCTTGTGCGTCGTTCAGCGTTTCCGCACGCATCTGCAACGTCGACACAAACAATGGGTCGATGCTTTGGATTTTTACTGACTCTTGTCTTTTAGATGACTGACCAGTAGTTTCTGCTTGTGCAAAACAACTACTGGACACGGCCAAGCTGCAGGCGACGAGCGCCGCACCAACTATCTGCGTCTTGCTTCTTCTTCGAGGGTTTATTGACCACATATTCAGAAAATTTTCTATCATTGAATTAACCTTAATGGCATTTTTATTAGAGAAAGTTAATTTATTCTTCTTGCAATGATTTGACAAGGGCGTTTGTAATTGTAAAAATTGTCCTCTCCACAACCAGAAAGTGGAAAGGTAGTTGCACTGCCCGTCGTCAGGTGGCTTGAGGCGGTTTTCGTCTCTCATACCAACGGCCCGGGTTTTTGACCGGGCGCCGTTTTGAAGCCTCTGGCGGTGCGGCGGCGTTGATGTGTCGGTGAGGTCTGGTCGAGGGAGGGGGCGGGACGTTGGTGCTGTAGCTGCTGGATGAATTCGTCCAGCATTGACAGCGCTCGGGTGGCGGCAGTTCGGACGGCAACGCCGGGCGCCCGACCCGGGGCCGACGCATGAGATCAGCCAGCAATCAGGGTGGCCATGAAGTCATTGTCCCAGGCGGCGGATTTGCGCTTGCCCTTGAGGCTGGCCTTCAGGGTAGTGTCGGTGCGCACGAAGTTGAGTGCAGATGCGCGCGTCAGGCGCCCGTTGTACTCAATACAGCGCACGCTCCTGCTGGAGGCCCTTGAGGGTGCCGACGCACATCACGATCAGCACCAGAGCAAATGGGAAGCCGGTCGCAATCGCTGCCGCCTGCAGGGAGGCCAACCCGCCGCCCAACAGCAGCGCGATGGCGACGATCCCCTCGGCCGAGGCCCAGAACACGCGCTGGGCGACCGGCGCATCGGTCTTGCCACCAGCGGTGATCGTATCGATCACCAGAGAGCCGGAATCCGAGGAGGTCACGAAGAACACGATCACCAGGACGATGCCGAGGAATGAGGACACCGCCGGCAAGGGCAGTACCTCCAGCATCTTGAACAGCGACAACTCGGGCGTCCAGTTCGCGACCGTATCGACCACACCACCGTAGCCACCGCTGACATACTGGTCGATCGCGGTGCCACCGAAAGCGGCCATCCAGAGGATGCAGACCATCATCGGCACGATCAGCACGCACAGGATGAACTCTCGAATGGTGCGGCCACGCGAGACTCGAGCGATGAACATGCCGACGAACGGCGACCAGGAGATCCACCAGGCCCAGTAGAACGTGGTCCAGCCATGCACGAAGTCGGTGTCCTCGCGGCCGATCCAGTTGCTGAGCGGCACCACATCCTTGACGTAGGCGACGGTGCTGGAGAACAGGTCCGAGAAGATCGCCATGGTTGGCCCAAACACGATGACGAACAGCAGGAGCAACCCCGCCAAGGCCATATTGATCTCGCTCAGCCGCTTGACGCCTGCATCGAGTCCGGCAACCACGGACCAAAGTGCCACGCCGGTGATGGCCGCGATCAACAGGACCTTGGAGAGGTTCGTGATCGGTACGCCCCACAGGTAGTTGGCGCCGGCAAGCGCCTGCTCGGCGCCGAAACCCAGCGACGTGGCCAACCCGAACAGGGTTGCGAACACGGCCAGGATATCCACGGTATGCCCAGGCCAACCCCAGATCCGCTCGCCGAGGATCGGATAGAAGGCGGAGCGGATCGTCAGCGGCAGACCGCGGTTGAACGAGAAGAAGGCAAGGCTCAGCGCCACCACGGCGTAGATCGCCCACGGATGTAGGCCCCAATGGAAGATCGTCGCCGCCAGGCCCATCTCGCGTGCCGCGGCGACATCGGTGGGATCCACGCCCAATGGCGGGGTGAGGAAATGGTTCACCGGCTCGAGCACGCCGAAGAACATCAGGCCGATCCCCATACCGGCCGCGAACAGCATCGCGAACCAGCTGAAGTAGCTGTAGTCCGGGATCGCATCCTTGCCGCCCAGGCGAATCCGGCCGAACGGCGAGACGATGAGGAACAGGCAGAACAGCACGAAAATGTTGGCCGCCCCCATGAACATCCAGTCGAAGGTGGACGTCAACCAGGGCCGCAGCCAGCCGAAGAAGGTCGCCGACTCCTCCTGGAACATCAGCACCAGGAGGATGAACCCAACGACCACCAAGCCGGAAACGAAAAAGACCGGATTGTGGACGTCGAGCCCGAACAGCTGCACATTCTGGTGGCCGACGCGATGGTTGGGCGACTGATCGATCGTCGTGGTCGGGCTCGTTGATTGCATCGGCTCGCCTCCTTGGATATGCGGGCCATCCTCGCAGATGACTGGTGGGTTGATGCATCAGTCAGGGATGGAAAGCGACCCCGACCTCTCCCAGCTGCTCCTTCGGCACGACACCTCAGCTCGGGTGATCAGGCTGCCTGGGACTGACTCTCCAGCGCGCCCACCGCCGCACCCAGCAACAGCGCGCACGAGCAAGCCCCGGCATCCATGCGGTTGACGCTGGCGACGCCCAGATCGGCCGCGAGCCCGTGCTTGGCCTGCATGTGCGTGGTGGCGTGCAGGCCGTGCGCCGCTGCCGCGATGATCCGGCCGCCCAACTGCTCCGTGCGGCCGGTGGCGAGCACGCTGCGCATGCTCTGCGCCACTGGGATCAGCACGTCGAGCATGGTCTTCTCGCCTTTGCGCGCCGCCCTTGGCCTGCACCGCCTCGATCCCGGCCTGCAGCATGGCGAAAAGCTCGTCGGGGCTCGGGACGCCGGCCGGTGCCGCGGCCCCCGCAGCCTTGAGCAGGAGCCCGTAATATTTGCCGCCGTCGCCGCCGGTCTCGCGTTCGACGAGCCAGCCGGCCTCCTGCAACGCTTCGCCCAGCGGCAGGGCGATCGGACGCTGCCGCTGCGCCAGCACCGCGTCGAGCCCGCGCGCCAGGTTGGTGCCGTGGTCCCCGTCGCCGATCGCCTCGTCCAACGCATCGAGCTGCGCGATGTGGCCATTGATCGTGCCATGCATGGCGTCGACCAGCTGTGCAAGGGTCTGCGCGTCCATCTGACCTACCGTCACGTGCGATCGCTGCCGCATCCACCTTAAGAGCGCCTAACCTAACTTGGAACCCGTGTCGGCGGCATCGGCTTGGTTTGGCATAGCCAGACCATTTCTTCCCGACGCCTTGTGGGCCGAGCTCGAGCCTCTGTTGCCGCGCCCGAAGAGTGGGCGGCTGCGGCTTCCCGATCGGGCCGTGCTCACGGGCATCCTCTTCGTCCTCAGGTCCGGCCTGCCCCGGGAGGTGGGCGGCGGCTCGGGCACGACCTGCTGGCGCCGCCGTGCTCGATGGGAACAGGCGGGGTCTGGGCGCGGCTGCATCGCGTCCTGCTCGATCGGCGCGGCCGGGCCAACGCGATCGACTGGCGCCGGTGCTCGCTCGATGCGGCGAGCGTCCCGGCAAAAAGGGGAGCGAACTCGCTGGCCCGAACCCAACCGATCGCGGCAAGCCGGGCAGCAAGCGCCACCTTCTCGTTGATGCCGGCGGCTTTCCCCTCGCCGTTGCCCTGACCCCGGCCAACGTCCACGACAGCCGGATGCTGGAGCCGGTGCTGGACGCGGTGGCGCCGATCCGCCAATGCCGGGGCCGGCCTCGTCGGCGACCGGGCAAGCTGCACGCCGACAAGGCCTACGATTTTCCGTGCTGCCGCCGGGCCTGTCACGAGCGCCGCATTGTCGCCCTTCTCCCAGCCGGGCGCCGCGTCGCCGCCGTACGGCAGGTAGGCCCAGTCGTACAAACGCGACCCCTTGGCGCCGTCGCCGGCGCTCAGGCGGTGCCAGCCCGCGGCCGGCAGCTCGGCCACCCGGCGGCGTGTTGCAGCGAGGTGCAGAGGGCGAAAGAAACCCTTATTCTGTTGTCGTTCAGGCAACACGGACAGAATTCGGGCGGCCGAGATCGAGCATGCGGTTGAGAACCTCGACGGCGATGGCGACCTCGGTGACCTGGGCCTCGTCAGTGTGGAAGCGCAGGCTGTCGCCGATGACGCGCTTCCAACGCCCGATCTGGCTCTCCACGCGCGCCCGCACATTGTAGCCGCTGTCTTTCTGCCAAGCCATTCGGCCTCTCGCCTTGATCGCCTGGAGGTGGTGATCGCGCTGGGTGGGCGCGGTCGCGGCAGTCGCACTGAGCGCCGCATCGACGCGCGGCGGCACGATCACCGCGGCCTCCGGATGGCGCTCGTGCACATCGGCGTAGACGCTGCTTCGATCAAAAGCGCCGTCACCCGTGAGCGAGGCCACGGGGTCGGCTACCTGGTCGAGCAGCGGCCCGACCTGGGTGGCATCATCGACGCCACGATCGGTCAGCGTGGCGGCCACGATCCGGCCGCTG
>JBATRI010000467.1:0-2503 GCA_049292515.1 Geminicoccaceae bacterium | reverse complement strand
GCGCGGTGGCGCTCGATCTGCTGCCACAGCTCGGCCAGGCCGGCGCCGGTCAGCGCGCTGACCGCACAGACCGGCGGCCGCCAGGTCGGGCTCTCCGGCTCGATGATCCGCAGCGCGTTGCGGTAGTGGTTCACCGCCTGCTGCGACCGCAGCAGATTGTCGCCGTCGGCCTTGTTGACCGCGATCATGTCGGCGACCTCGAGCAGTCCCTTCTTGATCCCCTGCAGCTCGTCGCCGGCCCCCGGCAGCATCAGCGCCAGGAACAGGTCGACCATGCCGGCGACCACCGTCTCCGACTGGCCCACGCCCACGGTCTCGACCAGCACGACGTCGAAGCCGGCCGCCTCGCAGAGCAGCATGGTCTCGCGGGTCATCTCGGCGACGCCGCCCAGCGTGCCGCTGGTGGGCGAGGGGCGGACATAGGCGGCCGGTGCCACCGCCAGGCGTGCCATCCGCGTCTTGTCGCCCAGGATCGAGCCGCCGGTGCGGCTGCTCGACGGGTCGACGGCGAGCACCGCGACCTTGTGTCCAGCCTCGATCAGCAGCATCCCGAACGCATCGATGAAGGTGCTCTTGCCGACCCCCGGCACGCCGGTGATGCCGATGCGATGGGCGTGGCCGGCATGCGGCAGCAGCTCCTGCAGCACGGCCTGCGCCTCGTCCTGGTGCTCCGGCCGCTGGCTCTCGATCAGCGTGATCGCCCGGGCGAGCACCGTCCGGTCCCCCGCCCGCACGCCGGCCACGTGGTCGGCCACCGAAAGTGGGCGGCGCCGGGTGGACTGGGCCATGGTCAGTTGCACCGTCCTGATGGGTTGCGGGTTTCGGGCGCCGTGCTATGCGCTGCGGCTCTCTTGGCCGAACCTAGGTCAAAAGGGCAAGGGTGCAGGGCGGCAGGTCGCAGCGAGGATTGACCGGTCGGGGCTAGATGCTCACAACCATTACACGAACATGCGCGTGACTGGCCTACACCACGCCCGCCCCGGGGCGCTTTTGGAGCCGGCACCTGCAGGAGTCGGGATGTTCCACCGTCGTGCCCTGTTGGCCACCGTGGGCTTCGCAGCGTTCGGCTGCCCCATGCGCACGGCCGCGGCGGCGGCCCTGCCGCGGCCCTCGGGCGCGGTGCTGCTGACGGTGACCGGTTCGATCGCGGCCACCAACGCCGACGGCGCGGCCCTGCTCGACGGCGCGCAGCTGATGGGCTGGGGGCCGGGACGGCTACGGACGGCGACGCCCTGGACCGACGGCGAATCCGATTTCGAAGGCGTCTTCGGCAGCCAGCTGCTGGCGGCGCTGGGGGCCGGCGGCACGATGTTGCGCTGCTCCGCCCTCAACGATTACCACGTCGACATCCCCGCCCAGGAGATGCGCGCCTACCCGATCCTGCTGGCGTTGCGGCGCGACGGCGCACCACTGTCGCCGCGCGATCTGGGCCCGATCTGGGTGGTCTACCCGTGGACGCAGCACCCTGAGCTCGACGACCGGGTTCACCGGCAGCGCTCGATCTGGCAGCTCAACGCGATCGAGGTCCGATGAACGTTCGCAGGCGCCCCTTCGGGACGATGCTGCTGACCCTGGCCCTGTTGCTGTTCACGGCGAGCCTGTTGTTCATCGAGCAGCGGCTCGAGCGGCTGACCGACAGCGTGGCCGACACCAATTCCCTGGCCGGCTGGAGTCTGTTCCAGACCCGCTTCGAGCTCGAGCGGCTTTTGCATGCCATCGACCGCACCAGCACGGGGCAGGAGACGGAGCTGCAGGCGCTGCGCACGCGGTTCGACGTGTTCTGGAGCCGGGTCGAGCTGCTGCACCACGGCGCCGACGGCGCCATGGTCCGGGCGCTGCCCGGTGCCACCGCGCTGCTGGACGGGCTGCACGCCATGCTCGAGCGCCACGCCGAGGCGTTCGACCGGGCACCCGATCCGGCGGAGGTGGCCGCCCTGCGCACCGACCTGCTGTCGTTCGAGACGCCCTTGCAGGATCTGGTGCTGTCGCGGAGCCACCTGAACGCGGAGGAGAGCAGCACGCTGCAGTGGCGGCTGCGCGAGCTGCGCACCGCCGGCTGGATGGCGCTGGCCGGGCTCCTCGCCAGCGCCGCGATCCTGATCGCCCTGCTCTACCGCGAGAACCGCACCACCCGGCGGCTACTGGTACGGACCGAGGAGTCGCGCCTGCGGATCGAGCATCTGGCGCACCACGACGCGCTGACGGGGCTGCCCAACCGGCGCCTGTTCGAGGACCGGCTGGTGCAGGCGCTGGCAGTGGCGGCGCGGGCCCGACGGCGGCTGGCGCTGCTCTACCTGGACCTGGACGGCTTCAAGGACATCAACGACTCGCTGGGCCACCGCGCCGGCGACGATCTGCTCAAGGGCGTGGCCGACCGGCTGCGGGCCACCGTCCGCGGCGGCGACACCATCGCCAGGATCGGCGGCGACGAGTTCGCGGTGGTCCAGGTCGAGCTGCGCACGCCCACCGACGCCGCGACCCTGGCCGACCGGCTGATGACGGC
>JBATRI010000466.1:0-3468 GCA_049292515.1 Geminicoccaceae bacterium | reverse complement strand
GTCGAGGATGCATCCCTGACCTATCGGGCCATTCGCCTTGCTTCGCCCGCGGGCCTCGGCAGCAGCGGGCAGCATGACGTCACGGGCGAGCCCACGGTGACGCTACTCGAGGCAATGCGGACGGCATCCGACAGGGACCTGATCGCCCGGCAATATGCCACCGGCTACGCTGACGTGTTCGGCATTGGCGTGGCACGGCTGCGGACCTGCCGTGCCGCCGGATGGAGCGACCCATGGTCGACGAGCGCCACCTACCTCGCCTTCCTCGCCGCCTTCCCGGACACGCATGTCGTCCGCAAGCATGGCGCCGATAGGGCGCGGGAGGTCCAGCGGCATGCCACCGACCTAGAAGCCCGATTGCGGTCGGCAGCCGATCCCGCGGCGCTCCAGCCGGTGCTGCTCGACGTTGATCGGGCGCTGAAAGATGCCGGAATCAATCCCGGCACGAGCGCCGATCTCACCGTCGCCAGCCACTTTGCGGCAGCACTACTGGCCTGACCGGCTGCCGCAACGCGTCATTCGAATTGCCAATTGCTCAATCATGACAAGGCATTAAGGGCGCCGCTCGGCCCCTCGACGGCGATCATCGGGCTTGCGCTGGCTTTCCGAGCGTGTAAGCACGTTGCGGTGTGTGATTCTACGCACGAGGGAGGCATCATGCCAAAGATTGACCGTATGGTCGTCGGCGAGGCGCTCGTTGGCGACGGCAACGAGGTTGCGCATATCGACCTGATCATCGGACCGCGCGGCTCCGCCGCCGAGACGGCGTTCGCGTTGACGCTGACCAACCAGAAGGAAGGCGTGAACGGCCTCCTGGCGGTGCTCGAGCCCAACCTGATGGCCAAGCCCGCGACCGTGATGTTCAACAAGGTCACGATCAAGGACGCCAAGCAGGCCGTGCAGATGTTCGGCCCGGCGCAGCGTGGCGTCGCGATGGCGGTGGCCGATTGCGTAGCCGAGGGCACCATCCCGGTTGAGGATTGCGACGATCTGTTCATCTCGGTGGGCGTGTTCATCCACTGGGAAGCATCGGACGACGCCAAGATCCAGCAGTACAATTACGAGGCCACCAAGCTGTCGATCGAGCGCGCCGTGCGCGGCGAGCCGACGGCGGCGCACATGGTTGCGCAGAAGGACAAGACGCACCATCCCTTCCAAGCTGCTTGAAAGGAATCAGCGGCCCCATCAAAGCCAGCGACCCAGCCTGAGCCGGCAGCACCACGTACGGTAAAGCCGCTTCAGGAGACGAGCCAGCCACCCAAGCCGCCCACGGCGGCGCGGCAGGCTCCCACGGGTCCGGCCAAACCTGCGGTTCAACAGAGCACAGGTTGGTGGGTGTCCCTGCTCCGAATGCTCGGCCTGTCGAAGTAATCGACCTCGGCCAGCAGTGACCAGGTTGCCATACAGGCCCGTCCGCACCCCGCGGGCGGGCCTGTCGCTTTTGCCCACCGCGTCGGCATTTCATGCTGCACGTGCGAAAAATCACAACGACATTCGGGCTATTTCGGCTAATCTCATACTGCGGCGTGGTATCGGCCGCACGTGAGATCGAGGGGAGCCTTCATGCCGATGGCTCAACGGCAATCACCCTGGCCCGCAATGCTGCTGCTGGCAGCCGTCGCCGCCGCGATCTATGGAGCCACGAGCTTTGGCTGGCGCCCCTCGGCCCCGCCAGCGGTCGAAGACGCCCGCGGCGTCGATGTCGGGCCGAGCGTCTGCGTCACCCGCTACATGTTGTGTGGTACCCGACCCGGCCGCGCCGGCGATCCCTGCAGCTGTCCGCATCTGCTGCGCGGCATGGTTCCCGGGCACATCGAGCGCCTTGGCGACGAACCGGCATTGCCCAACTCCAACGACTGGGACCAATCGCCGGCGTCACCTGCGCCCGACGACTGGGATCTGCAGCACGGCCCCTAAGTGTTGCCCGCGAGGTCGTCCGGCCCGAGCCGCCCATCGTGCAGCGCGCTGGCTACGAGCACGCCGGCACAGCCCAATGACCGCAGCGCGCGTAAATCGTCGGCACCGCGCACGCCGCCTGCCGCATAGACCCGCTTGTCCGGCGCCAGTGCCCGGAGCTGACGCAAGCGCTCGAGATCCGGGCCGCTGGCGCCGCCGACCCGCGTCAGGGTCATGGCGATGATCCGCTCGGGCCAGCGCTCCGGCGCGTCGAAGATGCCGGCCGCCCCCAGCGGCCGCTCGCCCATGAAGTCGAGCGACAGCACGACGCGCGGCTCCGCCGCCAGCAGCTCGAGCAGGCGCAGATCGGCCTGACTCTCGCTGCCCAGGACCAGATCGCCCAATTGCGCGCCGAGAAACCGCCGGCAGCTGCATTCGCCGGCGAACCCTGCGTCGACCCACAGCCGCAGCTGCGGAAACCGCTGCCGCAGCGCGAAAATGACGGCCTTGTGGTCGCCTTGCTTTCGGATCGCGTCGAGATCGGCGATGTAGAGCGTGCGGAACGGATAGAGGGCGAGCAGGCCGGCTACCACCGTCGCCGGCTCAGGCCCCGCGGCAACGACCGAACGCTCGAGCGGCGCGTAACGGTCGCGCTCGCCGGCCCGGGCATGGACGACGAGGCCGCCCATGAGGTCGATCACCGGAATGGGCTCGAACGTCGTCATGCTCGCTCCCCACGCAGTCGGCACAGTCGTAGCACGGGGCAGGAGCGGCGGGCGATGGTGGAATTGATCACGGGCTTCGATATCGGCGGTGCGCATCTGAAGGTGGCGCAGGTGGCGCCCGGCGGCCGCGTCGCCGCCGTGACCCAGATCCCCTGCGAGCTCTGGCTGGGGCTCGACCGGCTCGAGGAGGCCTTCCGGACCGCCGTGGCCCGCATGGCCCCGATGCGGCGCGTCGCCGTCACCATGACCGGCGAGCTCGCCGACCTGTTCCCGGACCGCGCCACCGGCGTCGCCCGCCTCCTGGAGGCGATGGCGGCAGCCCTGCCCGAATCAAACCGCCATATCTGGGCCGGCCGCCACGGCTTCGTCGACGGTGGCCACACCGCCGGCCTGGAAGCGGCCATCGCGTCCGCCAACTGGCTGGCCTCGGCCACCCTGGCCGCACGACGGCTCGGTAACGGCCTGTTCGTCGATCTCGGCAGCACCACCACCGACATCCTGGTGCTCGCCGACGGCGAGGTCCGTGCGGAGGGCCTGACCGACCGCCAGCGCCTGATCAGCGGCGAGCTCGTCTACACCGGCCTCACCCGCACGGCGCTCATGGCGGTGGCCGGCTCGGCTCCCTTCGCCGGCCGCAGCGTGGCGCTGGCCAACGAGCTGTTCGCGACCATGGCCGACGCCTACCGCGTCCTGGGCCTGCTGCCGGAGGAAGCCGACCAGCACGGCACGGCCGACGGTGGCCCCAAGACCGTGGAAGCCAGCGCCCGCCGCCTCGCCCGCATGGTGGGAGCCGACCTCGCCGAGGGCAGCCCGGCCGACTGGCGGCGCCTCGCCGCCTGGTTCGCCC
>JBATRI010000465.1:0-3412 GCA_049292515.1 Geminicoccaceae bacterium | reverse complement strand
GGGTCGACCTCGTGGCGCCGACGCCGGCGGAGGAGCGCGCCGTCGAGCAGGCGCTGGGGATCGGCATCCCGACCCGGGCCGAGGCCGGTGGGCTGCAGGTCTCCGACCGGCTCACCGTCCGCGACGGCGTCCTCTACATGAGTGCCCTGGTGCCGACCGGCGCCGACCCGGCGCGGCCGCTGGTGCCGGTGACCTTCGTGCGCACCGGCGAGCGGCTGATCACCGTGCGCTACAGCAGCGTCGACTCGCTGGACCCGTTCATCGCCCGTCAGACCGGCGGCGAGGCGGTGCTGGGCGGGGCCGGCGATCTGTTCGCGGGGCTGCTCGAGGCCATCGTCGATCGAATCGCGGAGCGGCTGGAGCAGGTGGGCACCGCACTCGGGCATCTGAGCCGCGGCATCTTCCATCATCAGGCGGCCCTGGCGCGGCGGAGCGGCAAGCATCTGCCGCTCGACCGGCGTGCCCGCCGGCTGCAGGCGATGATCGAGAATCTCGGCACGCAGCACGAGATCACCGCCATGCTGCGCCAGTGCCTGCAGAGCCTGATCCGGCTGGCGGCGTTCTCCAACGAGCACGCCGACGACGGCCTGCGCCGGCGGCTGAAGGCGATCGAGACCGATCTGCACTCGGTGGCCGACCACAACACGGCGCTCACCGCCGAGATGGAGTTCATGCTGGATGCCACGGTGGGGCTGATCGGGATCCAGCAGAACAAGGTGATCTACATTCTCTCCATCGTCGGGGTGGTGCTCACCCCGCCGGTGCTGGTGGCCAGCATCTACGGGATGAACTTCCACCACATGCCGGAGCTCGGCTGGCGCTACGGCTACGCCTGGGGCCTGGGTCTGATGCTGGTCTCAGCCGTCGGGCCCTTCCTCATCTTCAAGTTCCGGGGTTGGCTCTAACAGGCTCTGCCCGGCTCAGAATTCGGCATCCAGCTCCTCGAGATCGTCAGGCTCGGCCCTGGCGGCCTCCACCCATTCGGCCATCGGCGGCCATGCCATGATGGTGTCGCAGTAGGCCGCGCAGACGGCGTCGAGCTCGACGCCGTAGGTCAGGAAGCGGGTGCAGACCGGGGCGTACATGGCATCCGCCATCGACGGCCGCTTGCCGAACAGGAACGGGCCGCCATAGGTCGAAAGGCACTCGTTCCAGACGGCCGCCACGCGGGCGATGTCGGGCCGCGCACCGGCGAAGATGCGAAAGCCGGTGTGGTGCGCCTTGAGGTTCATCGGCAGTGCAGCACGCAGATTGGCGAAACCGGAATGGATCTCGCCGCTGATCGAGCGGCAATGGGCGCGGGCCACCCGCTCGGTCGGCAGCAGCCCGGCCTTGGGCTTGAGTTCCGCCACGTACTCGGCGATGGCCAGTGTATCCCAGACCTTGGCGCCGTCATGCTCGAGGCAGGGCACCAGGAAAGACGGCGACAGCAGCAGCAGCTCGGCCCGGCTGGCGGCATCGTCGATGGGCAGCTGGACCTCGTCGAACGGCAGACCGGACATACGGCACAGCAGCCAGCCGCGCAGCGACCAGGACGAGTAATTGCGGCTCGAGATGGTGAGAGTCGCCGACGACATGTTTCGTTTCTCCGATTGGGTCCGTGCTGCACGGCAGCAATCATGTCGCATTGCCGGAGTTCTTGCGCTAGTCCCTTGACTCGGGATGGGCACTCAAGCGACGGCGGCACATGCTATATATCGCGTACCACTGTTACACCGATCTGACCGACCCGATGCGGGTCGCGGCGCGCGAGGCCCTCACAGCCTACTCGCCGCTCAAGGCGCGGTGGGACGCGAGTGGCGGGCGGCGGCTCAACGCCGCCTGGGAGCTGATGTCGCGGACAGGGTTAAGCCACGACCGGCCCGCCTACGGCATCGATCAGGTACGTGTCGGCAACCGCGACGTGGACATCGTCGAGGAGCCGGTGTTCGCCACCCCGTTCGGCACGCTGCTGCGCTTCCGCAAGGACGTCGACACGCCGCAGCCGAAGCTGCTCGTCGTGGCGCCGCTGTCCGGCCACTTCGCCACCTTGCTGCGGGGCACCATCAAGACTCTGCTCGCCGACCATGACGTGTACGTCACGGACTGGCACAATCTCCGCGACGTGCCGCTGGCTGCCGGTCCCTTCGCGTTCGACGATTATGTCGACCACGTGATCCGCTTCATCGAGGCCATCGGCCCGGGCACGCACGTGCTGGCCGTCTGTCAGCCCTGTGTCCAGGTCATGGCGGCGGCGGCGATCATGGCCGCGGACGGCAATCCGTCCCAGCCGCGCAGCATGACGCTGATGGCCGGCCCGGTCGACACGCGGATCAGCCCGACCAAGGTCAACGAGCTGGCGCTGAGCAGGACGATCGAGTGGTTCGAGAAGAACCTGATCGCCACCGTGCCGATGCGCTACAAGGGTGCCGGGCGCAAGGTCTATCCGGGCTTCATGCAGCTGCTGGCGTTCATGTCGATGAACCTCGAGCGCCACAAGAAGGCCTACCAGGACCTGCACGACCACTTGGTGGCCGGCGAGATCGAGCAGGCCGAGGCGATCAAGACCTTCTACGACGAGTATCTGGCGGTGCTCGATCTCTCGGCCGACTTCTATCTCGAGACCGTCCGCTACGTGTTCCAGGAGGCGCTGCTGGCCAAGGGCGAGCTCACCCACCGTGGCCGGCGCGTCGATCCGGCGTCGATCCGGCGCACGGCGCTGCTCACCGTCGAAGGCGAGCGCGACGACATCTGCGCGCTCGGGCAGACGGCCGCCGCGCACGATCTCTGCACGAGCCTGCGCCCCTACCTGAAGCGCCATCACCTGCAGGCCGGCGTCGGCCATTACGGCGTCTTCAGCGGCCGCCGCTGGGAGACGCAGATCTACCCGATCGTGCGCAACTTCGTGCTCTCGGCCGAGTGACCGGCCCCAGGGGGCGGCACGGACGGCTGGTACATTCGGGTTCGGGACCTGCCTGAACGGCGCTCAGCGCATGCCGGTTCACCGGCCGTCGATCGCCTTCATCGCGTCGCTCGCCGACTGCTTCAGCTCGGCGTCGCGAACGTTCGCGAGCGCGGGGACGGCCGCTCTCGCCTTCGGACCGATCCTCCCCAACGCGCTGATCGCCGCGCCGCGCACGACGCGGCTGGGGTCATCGAGCGCGCGCACCAGCGCCGGCACGGCGTCGGCCGCCTGAGGGCCGAACCGGGCGAGCGTCCTCGCTGCACGTGCGCGGTCGAACGCACCACCCTGCTGTAGGGCGTCAGCGAGCCTCGGGACGGTGATGTCGAGGGGCAGGGCCGCGACGATCATGCCGTCGTCCAGCCTGTCGAGCGCCTTCTGGCCGTCGGCTGACCACCGGTAGGTGTACGGATACGAGAGCACAATGTCGCTCAGCTCCTGCTGGCCCGCGCCCGGCCTCCACCTCAGCAG
>JBATRI010000464.1:0-2013 GCA_049292515.1 Geminicoccaceae bacterium | reverse complement strand
GCCTGGAAGGGCGCAGCGCAGCGGAGCACCCGGGCGGCCGGGAGGGGTGCCCCGGGCTGCACGCAGCGACAGCGCAGGAAGCTTGGGGATACCGGCAGACCGGGTCGTGCCGGCGATGGCGGGCTCGTCCCCTTGCCGCTGCCAGGGAGCTGCCTGAAGGCCGCGGAAGGGTTGGCTCGGTCACCCGAGGGGTAGGAGACATGCTGCCTGGAGATCGGCTCGCCTGCATCGCTCTAACGGACGGCACCCGCGGCGGCGAGGCCCCTGCCCTTCGGGTCGACGACCACGTCGCTACTCTCGGCCAACCGGTCGGGAACAGTGATGGCAACAGCAGCCCACCTTTCGTCGTCAGCCTCGTGCCGGGCAAGGTCGAGCACGGCGGGCGGTCCTGGCTGGGCAGCCGGGAGAGAGGCTTACATCGCCTTCTCGGGTGGCCTCGACGGTCCGATCGGCACCCCAGCGCGGTGAAGGGTCGTGCGCTGCTCCCGACCGAGGCCAGCGGTCGTTGCCGTGGGTTGTCTCGCCAATCTCGCCCACGTAGGCAGGATGACGGGAACAGGTCGCTGCAGACGTCACCTGCAGGCAGGCGTGGCCGCGAGGTCGGGCGCCCGGCGTCGCGTCACCTGCAAGCCCGCCACACGCCGCACCTTGGCGCTGCCCGCAGCGTGCACCGGCAACAGCTACGGGCGCCCGTCACCGCCTCAGCGGCCGGTGGCCGAACTCCCAGCCGCAGCGCTCGAGGTGAGCCAGGAGCCGCTCGGCCACCAGCTTCTCGGCCTGATCGTCCGCCGGCTGGCGACGTTTGGCGAGGTCGCGCCAGATCGCCGGCGGTACCGTGCGCAGGGCACCACGCAGGTCCACGAGCATCGCGTTGCGGTCGTTCGGCGTCGTCGTGAACATTCCCACCTTCCGCAGCTGCCGCTACCACACTTGCCGTTGTTTTCGAGGCCCTGCAAAGCTCCGGCCAGACGATCGAGCCGCTGGCGTCGGCCGGATAGGCGGCGGCAAGGTGCCATGGAACGGCCGTGGGGCTCTCGGCCGACAAGCCATCCGCTCCTGGCGAGCGGTCGACATTCCCGCCCGTCAGCACGGACCGAGGATCATGAGCACCAACGCCGTCACGCCCGCCCGCTCCGCGCAACCGGGCCGGCAAGCCGAAGAGGTCGATTGCCACCTCGCCCGGCGGATACGCCACCGCCGCCAGATGCTCGGTCTGTCCCAGCAGGAGCTGGGCGCCCGCATAGGCGTGAGCTCCTATCAGGTCTGCAAGTACGAGACGGGTGAGAACCGGGTTGCCGCGGCACAACTCTATGCCCTCGCCAGGGCGCTCGGGGTCGAGATCGGCTATTTCTACGAAGGCGACGGCGAGGCGAGCCGCCAACGCTCGCCACCGTCGCCTGACCGCCTGCTCATGGAGCTGGTGCGCAGCTTCCTCGCCATCCCGGATCGTCACCTGCAAGAGGCGGTCTGCCAGCTGACACGGGCGGTGGCCGAGCAGGATGCCGCCGGCACGACCGAAGCCGATGACGGCGCGGCGTGAGCGACAGCCGCACCGCGCCGCCCTTGGCTCAGCTGAAAACGACGCTGGGCCGCGCCCGCATCAGGCGGCCATCGGCTCCTGTTCCTCCCCGTCGGCGTCGACGTCGGCTTCACGAACCGCGTTGTCAGCCATCACGCCGTCTGTGGCTTCGTCGCTGCCGTCGTCGCCTGCCGCTGCCTCGTCCTCCAGCTCGGACGGACTCGGCACCGGCCGGCGGCGCTCGGCCTCGAGCTCCTCGGCGGTGAGCGTGAACCGGGCCTGCGGGTGGACATAAGTGCGCTGCTCGAATGCCCGGCACATGGCTGCCCGCGTGTCCTTGGCCCGATCGAATCTGCCGACGCCCTGCGCCATGGCGGCCTCGTTCAGCGCCGCCTTGGACAGGCAGCCGAGGAATTCCTCGGTCGCCATGCTCGGCAGCCAGGCATCGGCCCCGATCACAGCCCCGGCATGACGGGCCATGGTGCCGCTGCCGG
>JBATRI010000463.1:0-3105 GCA_049292515.1 Geminicoccaceae bacterium | reverse complement strand
AACCGGCGCCGCCGCCTCCGCCACCTCCTCCGCCCAAGGTCGAGCCCAAGCCGGAGCCGCCCCCGCCACCACCTCCACCCAAGATCGAGCCGAAGCCCGAACCGGCGCCGCCTCCTCCGCCTAAAGTCGAGCCCAAGCCGGAGCCCCCGCCCCCGCCGCCCAAGAAGGTGGAGGCGCCCAAGCCCGCACCGGCGAAGCCACCCGAGGTACCGAAGGCGGAACCGAAACCCGAGAAGCCGGCAGTGGTCGCCAAGGTCGAGCCGAAACCCGAGAAGCCGCCCACACCGCCGGCGCCCAAGCAGCAGGAGAGCGACTTCGACGCTCTGTTGCGGAGCGTCGAGCAGACGCCGAAGCGGGTGCAGGCGCCGGAGCAGCGGCCGGGCAAGGGTAGCTCGGCCGCGGCCGCCGGCACCGGCCAGCCGGGCAGGGCGCAGACGGCGCAGCTCAATCCGTCGGTGCTGGCGGCCAGCATCAGCCGGCAGATCACGCCGTGCTGGAACATACCCGTGGCGGCCCAGGGCATCGGGGGCTTGCGCGCCGAACTCAACATCGTCATGGGTCCGGACGGCGGCATCCAGACCGTCGAGCCGTTGGACAAGGGGCGCATGGCCACCGATCCCGTGTTCCGCGCCTTCGCCGAAAGCGCTGTCCGCGCGGTGCGCGCCTGCTCGCCGCTCAAGCTTCCTCCGGAGTCCTTCCAGCTATGGCGGAACATCATCTTCAACTTCGACCCGTCGCAGCTGGCCGGCTGAGCAGCATGAAGGTTGGCCGGCGATTTCTCCTGGGCGGTGCGGCCGCGTTCTCGGCGGCCCTCGCCGGCGGCCCGGCCGCCATGGCGCAGCTGCGCGTCGACATCACCAAGGGTGTCGTGCAGGCGATCCCGATTGCGGTAAGCCCGTTTTCCGGTGGCAGCCCGGCGGCGCAGGATCGCGGCCGGGCGATCGCCGAGGTGGTCGCCGCCGATCTCGCCGGCTCGGGCCTGTTCGACGTGCTCGACCGGCGTGCCTACATCCAGACCCCGGACGAGTTGCGCTCGCTGCCACGCTTCGCCGACTGGCGCCAGATCAACGCGCAGGCCCTGGTGAGCGGCGACGTGCAGCTGCCGCCGGGCGGCCTGCTCGGCGTCGAGTTTCGCCTCTGGGACGTCTATGCCGGTGAGCAGATGCGTGGCCTGCGCTTCGACGCGCCGGATGGCTCGTGGCGCCGCATCGCGCACAAGATCGCCGATGTCATCTACGAGCGGCTGACCGGCGAGCCCGGCTATTTCGACACCAAGATCGCCTATGTCGCCGAATCCGGTCCGCCGACGCGTCGCGTCAAGCAGATCGCGATGATGGATTGGGACGGCACCGCCAACCGCAACCTGACCGACGGCAGCTTTCTGGCCCTGACCCCGCGCTTCGCGCCGGACGGCCGCCGCATCGCGTACATGGGCTACCGTCAGGGCCCGCCGCGGATCTACGTCAAGGAGCTCGATTCCGGGCGCGAGGGCGTCCTCGGCGATTTTCCGGGCATGACCTTTGCACCCCGCTTCGCGCCGGACGGCCGCAGCCTGCTCTTGACGCTGGCGCAGGGCGGCAACTCGGACATCTACATCTGGGACATCGCCAACCGCCGGTCCACCCGCCTGACCAGCGACGCCGCCATCGACACGTCGCCGTCGTTCGCGCCGGACGGCCAGCGGATCGTGTTCAACTCGGACCGCGGCGGCCGGCCCCTGCTCTACGTCATGAACCGCAGCGGCGGCGCCGCGACCCGGATCAGCTTCGGCGAGGGCCGCTACGGCAGCCCGGCCTGGTCGCCGCGGGGCGATCTCATCGCCTTCATGGTGATCAAGGGCGGCATGTTCAGCATCGGCGTGATGCGGCCGGACGGCAGCGACGAGCGCCTGCTGACCCGCAGCAGTCTCGACGAAAGCCCGACCTGGGCGCCCAGCGGGCGGGTGATCATGTTCAGCCGCCAGAACCCGAGCTCGGGTCGCAGACGCCTGTTCACGATCGACGTCAGCGGGTACAACGAACGTGAGGTGGCGACACCAACAGATGCGTCAGATCCCGACTGGTCGCCGACGCTGCCTTGAACGGATGATCGTCCTGCACCAGAAGGTCGGCTTCCTCCATCTTCCCGCCGCCCGGCATGTCTAGGGTTCCGGCGCCCATTTCCAGTACGCACCCTGCCGAAAGAACAGGCCATGATTGCTCGATTCATTCCGATCGCTGCAGCGCTCCTGCTGCTCGGCGCCTGCAGCCATCCCGAGTCGTCCTTGTCGGACACCGCCGGTGGTGCTGCCGGTGCCGGTGGCGGTGCCGCCGGTGGCATCGGTGCCACCGACATGAGCGGGATCGGCGGCGGTTCAGAGCTCGGCGGCACCACGGCGGGCCACGGTGCCGCGGCTGGCTCGCAGTCCGACCTGGAAGTCAATGTCGGCGACCGGGTCTTCTTCGGCCTCGACGGCGCGACCCTGGACGCGACCGGTCGCCAGACCGTGGAGCGGCAGGCGGCGTGGCTGCAGCAGTTCCCGGCGGTCACCGTGACCATCGAGGGCCATGCCGACCAGCGCGGCACCACCGAGTACAATCTGGCGCTCGGCGAACGGCGCGCCTCGGCGGTGAAGAGCTACCTCACCTCGCTCGGCGTCGATCCGGCGCGCATCCTGATCATCTCCTACGGCAAGGAACGGCTGGCCGACCCGGCCAATACCGAGGAGGCATTCGCGCTGAACCGGCGCGCGGTGACGGTGGTCAATCTGACCAACTGACCGCCAGCAAAGCCGGAGGGACGGGCGAATGGCGATGTGGCGGGCGTTGACGATCGTCGTTCTGGTCGCGGCTGGTGGGCCGGCCCACGCCGCCGACCCAGGCACGTTGCGGGCCGATCTCGACCTGTTGCGGGCTGAGGTCGGGGCGCTGGGGCGGATCGATCTGGCACAGGCGCAGCCACCCGACCTGCGCGCCGCGGCGCTCGAGGTCGAGCTGTCGCGGGTGCAGGAGCAGCTGCGCCAGCTCACCGGCCGTGTCGAGGAGGTCGAGCACGCGCAGCGCCAGCTCGAGCGCCGAATCGATGGCTTGGTGGCCGATCTGGACGCGCGCCTGCCCGGTCCGGGCC
>JBATRI010000462.1:0-17815 GCA_049292515.1 Geminicoccaceae bacterium | reverse complement strand
GCGTACGCCAGCGCGAAGGCCACGGCGCTGTCGCCCGACACGCGCCCCGCAAGCCGGGCGCCGCGGTCCGGATCGGCGCCTTCGAACAGGCGCTCGATGCCTTTGTGGACGTAGCCCAGCCGCTGCTCGAGACGGACCACGGTCTCGCCGTTGGCGGTGAAGCGGAAATGCCCGGGCTCGATGATGCCGGCATGCACCGGGCCGACGGGGATCTCGTGCAGCCCCTCGCCCTCCACCGGCAGGAACCGGTAGGGCTCCCGGGCGGCGTCGGAACTGGTCGGCCAAGCGCCGTGATCCAGCCAAGGGCGGAGGTCCGGACTACCTTCGGGTACAAGGCCCCACAGGTCGTGGATCGCACGCTCGAGCCGTAGGGCCGGCGGGTGGATGGCCCCCAGGCTGGGGAAATGTCCGCCATGCGCGGTGATGCTGGCCACGGCCAAGGCCAGCGTCTCGGGCTCGAACGCCACGGCGTGGACCTGCGAGCCTTGCGCAAACAGCGCCAGCAGGTCGAAGCGCCCGTCGACGAAGCCGGCGCCGAGATCGGCCCACAGTTCCGGCGTGACCTGGAAGCGCGGCCAGGGGTGATGCCCGGCCCTGGCCCGGACCGAGCCCAGAAGTTCCAGGAGCAGGCGCCGTTCCCTCACCCCAGCAACCTCGCCACATGCTCGAACCAGCGCACCAGCGGCGCCGGCAGATAGACGCCGGCCACCAGCACCAACGCCAGATGCAAGCCGAGCGGGACGTAGGAGCCACGCACCGGGGTCGTGGGGCCGGTAACCGGGCCGAAGATGATGCCCTGCAGCCGGAGCAGCAGCGCCCCGGTGGCGATCAGCAGGCCGAGCACCAGCGGGATCGCCAGCAGCGGCTGGCGAGCGAAGGTGGAGCTGACGACCAGGAACTCGCTCATGAACACCCCCATCGGCGGGAAGCCCATGATCGCCACCACGCCAACGGCCAGCCCCCAGGCCAGCAGCGGATGGGAGGTGCCGAGGCCGGTGATCTGCGCCAGGCGTTGGGTCCCCTTGACCTGGGTGACGTGGCCGACGGCGAAGAAGATCGCGGACTTGGTCAGGCTGTGCATCGTCATGTGCAGCAGCCCGGCGAAGTTGGCGACCGGGCCGCCCATGCCGAAGGTGAAGGTGATGATGCCCATGTGCTCGATCGAGGAGAAGGCGAACAGCCGTTTGATGTCGCCGCGGCGGTAGAGCATGAAAGCGGCGAACAGCAGTGTGGTGAGGCCCATGGCGATCATCAGCGGCCCGGGCGCCAGGGCCTCGGGGTTGGCGGCCATCACCATCTTGAAGCGCAGCACGGCGTAGATCGCGACGTTGAGCAGCAGGCCCGAGAGCACCGCCGAGATCGGCGTCGGCCCCTCGGCGTGGGCATCCGGCAGCCAGGCATGGAGCGGCACGAGGCCGACCTTGGTGCCGTAGCCGACGAGCAGGAACACGAAGGCGAGGTTGAGGAGCGACGGGTCGAATCGTGCCCCCTGCTCGATCAGGCGGGAGAGCGCCATGGCCGCCAGGCCCTCGCCCAACACCGGCTGGGCCGCCAGATAGATGAGGATGGTGCCGAAAAAGGCGAGCGCGATGCCGACACTGCCGAGGATGAAGTACTTCCAGGCCGCCTCGAGCGCCTGCGGCGTGCGGTAGATGCCAACCATGACCACGGTCGACAGGGTCGCCACCTCCACCGCGACCCACAGCAGCCCGATATTGTTGGCGAGCAGGGCCAGGTTCATGGCCCCCATCATCGACTGATACATGGCGTGGTAGAAGCGCAGGTAGGCAGGTGTCAGGTGGCCGCTCTCGATCTCAAGGTCGATGTAGCTGGCCGAGTAGAGGCTGGTGGTGAAGCCGACGAACGTGTTGAGCACGATCAGGTAGACGTTGAAATCGTCGACCGCCAGGAAATCGCCTGTCTCCGGGCGAGTGCCGAGCAGGAACAGCGCCGCCAGGAAGGTCATGCCCGAAGCCAGGGCGTTGAGGCGTGCGCCCACGTGATAGCTGGGGATCAGTGCCAGCAGCGCCAGTGCCACGACCGGGATGCCGAGCACGGCCTGAAGCGGCAGGACGCTCATGTTCATTCGCCGCGGAACCGGTCGAGCGCCTGCACATCGACGCTGTCGAAGCGCTCGCGAATGCGGAAGACGAAGATCCCGAACACGATGAACGCGATCAGGACCGAGAACGCCACCGACAGCTCGACCACCAGTGGCATGCCCTTGGCCCCTGCGGCGGCCAGGATCAGGCCGTTCTCTAGGCTCATGAAGCCGATCAGCTGGCTTACCGCGTTGCGGCGCGTGATCATCATCAAGAGACCCAAAAGGACCACCGCCAGTGCGAAGGCGATGTCCTCGCGCGCCAGCACGTCGGCACCCGCGGTCACCGGCATCGTCACCAGAATGGCCAGTGCGGTGAGCCCAAGGCCGGCCAGCATCGCGAGGCCGGTGCCGACCACCCGCTCGACCTCGCGATGGATGCCCAGCTGCACGATGATCCGGTGCAGTGCCACCGGGATGAGGATGGCCTTGAACACGAGCGCGATGCCGGCGGTAACATAGAGATGCGGCGCTCCCTGCGACCAGCCCTGCCAGGCAACGCCGACCGCCAGCAGCAGCGCGTGCAGGGTGAACGCATGCAGCAGACCGAACATCCGGTCCTGGTAGAGCATCATGAAGCTGACCACGACCATGCCGCCGGCCAGCAGGTGCGCGATGTCGAACTGCAGGCTGGGGCTCACATCGCCCTCGACACGAACAGGAGGAAGGTGCCGAGAAAACCCAGCATGAGGGCGCCGCCCAGAAACTCGCCGACCCGGAACACCCGCATCTTGGCGATGCTGACCTCAAACAGGACCAGCGCGCCGGCCAGGACGCCGAGCTTGAGCAGGTAGACGACGCCGCCCCGCAGCAAGGCGACGAGGCCGGCATCGGCGCCCTGCGCCAGCCCGTACGGGAAGAAGATGCAGGCGATCAGGGACAGGTACATCACCAGCTTGAGCGCAGCAGCGAGCTCGATCAGGGCCAGATGGCGCCCTGAATATTCGAGCACCATGGCCTCGTGCACCATGGTCAGCTCGAGATGCGTGGTCGGGTTGTCGATGGGAATCCGGCCGTTCTCGGCCAGGGCCACCATGATCAGCGCCACCAGAGCCAGACCCAGGGAGACGCGGATGCCGGGATCGTGGGCGAGGATGAAGTCGGCGATCGAGGAGAGCTGCGTCGTGCCGGCGAACAGCGCCAGGGTGAAGACCATGGTCAGCATCGCGGGCTCGGCCAGGGAGGCGATCATCATCTCGCGCGAGCTGCCGATGCCGCCGAAGCTGGTGCCGACATCCATGCCGGCCAGGGCCAGAAAGAATCGCGCACTGCCCAGCAGCGCCACGATCGCGATCAGGTCCACGGCCCAGTTGAAGATCAGCCCGGTGGCGAAGGTCGGCACCAGGGCCGCCGCCACCCAGGTGACGGCGAAGACGAGGTAGGGGACCGCGCGGAACAGCCACGACGCGTTGGTGGCCAGCACCACGTCCTTGCGCAGCAGCCGTGCCAGGTCGCGGTAGGCCTGCAACGGCGACGGGCCGCGCCGACGCAGCAGCCGCGCCCGCAGCAGGCGGGTGCAACCCAGGAGCAACGGTGCCAGCAGCAGCACCAGGAACATCTGCGTGCCCTGTAGGAGCAGGTCCCGAATCAGCGCCACAACGCCACCACGCTCAGCAGGAACACCAGGGCGCCGAACATCATGGTCAGGTAATCGCGCACGGTCAGACGCTGCAGCCGGTCGAGACGATCGGCGATCCAGCCGACCAGCACCACCGCCGGCTGGTACAGCCACTCCCAGACGAAATCATACCAGCTGACGGCGAAACGAGCCGGTCGCAGATCGCCCGGCCCCGGCATGTCGACCTCTTCCCGGGCCCGGAACACGACGCCGCCGAACACGCGCCGCAGCGGTTGCGCGAAGCTGCCGGCGGAATATTGCGTCCGCGGGCTCGACTCCGGGTAGCCGCAATCCCAGGCCGGGCTGCGCCTCAGCGCGCACGAGCCGAAGCGGTGGACGAACCCCACCACCAGACTGGCGGAGAGCACGATGAACACCAGCAGGACCAAGCCGTTGTAGGAGCTGTGCGCTGGTGCGATCGGCACCAGCGACAGCCAGCCCTGCCCACCTTGGACCGGCAGCGTGACACCACCGTTCAGCTCGGCCACGGCCCGGCCGGCCAGATCGATCACCGGCCCGGGAAACACCCCGGCCAGTACGCACAGGCCCGCGGCGGCACCCATCGCGGCGAGGCTGAAGCGATCGACCTCGTGGGCCTGCGCGGCGGCGTCGCTGCGGGGGCGGCCCAGGAAGGTGATGCCGTAGGCACGGACGAAACAGGCGGCGGCCAGCGCCGCCGCCAACGCCATCAAGGCACCCACCGCCGGCGCCAGAAAGCGCAGGAACCCCATGGGCAAGGCCGTGCTGACCAGCACCGCCTGGAACAGGAGCCATTCCGAGACGAAGCCGTTGAGCGGCGGCAGTGCCGAGATCGCGGCGGCGCCGACGAGGAAGCAGGCGCTGGTGACGGGCAGCCGGTGGATCAAGCCGCCCAGACGGTCCATGTCGCGCTCGTGCGTGGCGTGCAGGACCGCACCGGCCCCCATGAACAGCAGACCCTTGAACAGCGTGTGATTGATCGTATGCAGCAGGGCCGCCGAGAACGCGATGGCCGCTGCGGCCGGGAGGCCATTGGCATCGAACGCCAGGGCGAAGCCGAGCGCGATGTAGATCAGGCCCAGATTCTCCACCGTGCTGTAGGCCAGAAACCGTTTCAGGTCGGTCTGTAGCAGGGCGTAGAGCAGGCCCAGCACCGCCGACAGGGCTCCCAGCAGCATCAGCACGGCACCCCACCACCAGGCCGGTGGGCCGGCGAGGTCGAACAGCAGACGCAGGGCCGCATAGACGGCGACCTTGGTCATCACACCGCTCATCAGGGCCGACACATGGCTGGGTGCCGCGGCATGGGCCGGTGGCAGCCACACATGCAAGGGCACCAGACCGGCCTTGGAGCCGGCACCCAGCACGGCCAGGAGTAGCACCAGCGTCTGCGAAAGGGCGTCGGGATCGCGGGCACGGATACTGGCGAAGTCGTAGGCACCGCCCGGGCCGGCGAGGAGACCGAAGCAGAGCAGCAACGCCAGCGTGCCGAGGGTCGCCATGACCAGATAGAGGTAGGCACCGTCGCGCGTCGTCTGTTTCTCGTGCTCGCGCATGACCAGGGCCCACGAGGTCAGCGACATCAGCTCCCAGCTGAACAGGAACGTGAAGGCGTCGTCCGCGACCAGCACCATGTTCATGCCGGCGAGGAACACGGGCACGAACGGCAGCACGCGCCGCGGCGCCGTCTCGCCGCGTGCATAGCCGAGCGCGAACAGGCTGGCGAGCATCGCCCCCAGATTGACCACCAGCATGAAGAAGGCGGCCAGCGCATCCAGCCGCAGATGCATGCCCAACCAGGGCAGGCCCAGCGGCAGCACGAGGGTCCTGACCACAGCAGGCCCGGTAAGCGCAGCCAGCGCCAAGCCCAGCAGGTGTGCGGCCACGGCAAGGCAGCCGGCGTAGACGACCGTGCTTGCCCAGCGCTGTCGCCCGGCGGCGAGGCCGAGCGCTCCCAGGCCCAGCAACGCCAGCAGCGATGCGCCGACGGCGGTCAGCATGCGTATGGCCCCGAGGTCCACTGACGCGGTCGTGTCCGGCTGCCCACCGCAGGTATCCCCGCCACACCAGTGGCCTTCGATCGAGGCCACTCCGTGTGGCACGACTCGCTGACTGACGTGCGTATATCAGTGCGGGGCCAATGCTCGCAACGCGAGCGCAGAGGAAAATTGTCACACCCTCAGTCGGGCTCGCCGGTGCGCCCCCGCTCACCCAGCAAGCGATCGAATGCCGCCAGAGTCTCATCGCTGACGTGATGCTCGATGCCTTCGGCATCGACTCGCGCCACTTCCTCGTCCACGCCCAACGAGCGCAGGAATCGGTAGACGATCAGATGCCGGCGCCGGCAATGCTCGGCCAGATCCCGCCCCTCGTTGGTCAGGAAAATGGCGCGGTAGGGCTCCGAACGGACCAGCCCCTCGCGTTGCAGTCGGGTCACGGTGTTGTTCACCGTGGCATTGGTTACCCCGAGCCGCGTCGCCAGGTCGACGGCCCGCGCTTCGCCGGTGGCGTCGATCAGATCGGCGATCAGTTCGACATAGTCCTCGGCGATCTCGTTGCGATGATCGCTGCGCGTCCGACCGAAGGCTTCGGCCTGCTCGTCCGCCTGCGGAAGGCGCCCCTGATTACGTGTCACTGCCTTCCTCTCCTTGCGACCGATTCCTACCGCAGCTGCGGCCGGGCGGGAAGCATGGACGAGATGCGCCCTGCGCAGCGGCTGCGTCGTGGGGTATGGGAGGAGCCAGGACACTGCGGGAGTACGGCACATGCACACGGGCATGCTGGACCAGTTGTGGACCTCGATCGCCGACGCCGGCCGCGATCTGCTGCGTGGCCGCATCGGCGGCAGGCGGCGGACGACGCTCGAAACCCTCTGCCGTGACCTGCTTTCGACCAAGGGCGAGGCATCCGGCGCGGCACTGGCGCGTGAGCTGCTCGAGACCTATGCGGCCCTGCCCGCGGCCGAGCGGCTGGGGTTCTTCACGCGGCTGGCCGAGGACTACGGTGCCGACCAGGCCGGCGTCCTGGCCGCGGTCGAGGCCTTCCGCACCGACCCGAGCCCAAAGGCGGTCCAGGCACTGCGGCGGGCCTGTGAAGCGCCGCGCCACGAGCTGTTTCGACGCCTGAACACCGCTCCGGGCGGCACCCGCGCCATCGTGGCGCTGCGCACTGACCTGCTGGCGGAACTCGCGGCGCATCCGGAACTGCGCGCGGTCGATGCCGACCTCCATGACCTGCTGACCGGCTGGTTCAACCCCGGATTCCTGACCCTCACCCGCATCGACTGGGACAGCCCGGCCTCGCTGCTCGAGAAGTTCCTGCGCTACGAGAAGGTCCATCGCATGCAGGCGCTGGAGGACCTCAAGCGCCGCCTGGCGGCGGACCGACGCTGCTTCGCCTTCTTCCACCCTGCCCTCCCCGACGAGCCGCTGATCTTCGTCGAGGTGGCCCTGGTCGGGGGCATGGCCGACAAGGTGCAGCCGCTGATCGACCCCGTGGCCGCGGTCGGCGATCCGCAGGCGGCCAACACGGCCGTGTTCTACTCGATCAACAACTGCCTCGAGGGCCTGCGTGGCGTCACGCTGGGCAATTTCCTGATCAAGCTCGTCGCTGCCGACCTCGCGCGCGAGCTGCCCGAGCTGAAGACCTATGCGACGCTATCGCCAATCCCGGGATTCGGCGTCTGGCTGCGGGCGACACTTCGCCAGTCCGCCGCAAAGCTGCCCGGCGGCATCGACCGTCAGCAGGTGGCGTCGCTGGATGCACCGGACTGGACGAGCGATCCGGAAGCCGCCGAGCGGCTGCGGCTGCCGCTGACCAAGCTCTGCGCGCACTATCTGGTCCGCGAGAAGCGCAGCGGCCGGCCACTGGATCCGGTGGCCCGCTTCCATCTCGGCAACGGAGCACGACTCGAGCGGATCAACTGGTTGGGCGATATATCCGCCAAGGGACTGGAGGAGTCTTTCGGGCTGCTGGTGAACTACAAATACGACACATCCATGATCGAAAAGAATCATGAACTCTATACAAATAACGGTGAAGTGATCGTTTCCTCTGCAGTAAGATCCGTACTGCCCAATCTGGCCTGATCGCGTTGTTTAGAAATATTATAAGTCAAAAGCGCTCGATTTTCGTTTGCCGCCGACGGGATGCACGTTTATCGCGGCACGGTCTCCTTACCAGAAACCAAAAAAGGATTGCATTGCATGCCACTCGCCAAGTTCTCCCGACGACTGCTGCTGGCCGCCGCGGCGACACTGGCCGTGGTGGTGCCCGCTGGGGCCGCCGAAGTCGTGAACATCTACAACTCGCGCCATTACGGTACCGACCAGCAATTGTGGGATGAGTTCACCAAGCAAACCGGCATCGAGGTCAATGTCGTCGATGGTACCCATGAGCAGCTGATCCAGCGCATGCAGAGCGAGGGGGCCAACAGCCCCGCCGACGTCTTCATCACCGTCGATGCCGGCAGGTTGGCGCAGGCAGGTGGCCTCGGCCTGCTGCAGCCGATCGAGTCGACGCTGCTCGAGGAGCGCATCCCCGCCCATCTGCGCGACGCTGACGGGCTGTGGTATGGCATGGCGATGCGGGCGCGGGTGCTGGTCTATGCCAATGGCCGCACGGACCCCGCGACACTCAGCACCTACGAGGCGCTGGCGGAGCCGCAGTTCAAGGGCAAGGTCCTCGTCCGCAGCAGCACCAATGTGTACAATCTGAGCCTGGTCGGCTCGATCCTGGCAGCCGACGGGCCCGAAGCCACCGCGAAATGGTGCGAGGGCCTGGTCGCCAACATGGCCCGCCCGCCGGAGGGTGGCGATACCGACCAGCTCAAGGCCGTCGCCGCCGGTGTCGGCGACGTTGCCATTTCCAACACCTACTATCTCGCCCGCCTCAAGGCGTCGTCCAAACCCGAGGACCAGGCGATCGGCGAGCAGCTCGCCGTGTTCTTCCCCAACCAGGGCGACCGCGGCACCCATGTCAACGTCTCGGGTGCCGGCGTGCTGAAATCGGCGCCGAACAAGGACAATGCGGTCAAGCTGCTGGAATGGCTGACTGCACCCGAAGCCCAGCGTTACTTCGCCGACATCAGCCTGGAATATCCGGCCAACCCCGAGGTCAAGCCGCACCCGGTCCTGGCCGGTTGGGGCGAGTTCAAGCAGGATCCGCTCAATCCGGCCCTGTACGCCAAGAACAGCGCCGAAGCCGCGATGATCACCGACACTTGCGGCTGGCGGTAAGCCGATGACGATGGGCTCCGATACCTGAGCCCAGCCTCGACGAAGCGGGCGGCCGAAGCCATCGCCGCCCGCTTCGCGACCGCCGACGGACGAGCCGCGGTCGGGATTCTCTACGGCGACTTCGCCTGGTCAGGCACGGTCGGCCGTGACGGCTGCAGCGATGCCCGCCCTGAGCGCTTCCTGCTCTACAGCTTCACCAAGACAATCACCGCTGCCGCGATGTTGCGCCTCGTAGCGGCGCGGCGCCTCGAGCTGGACGGGACGCTGCCGGAACTCCAGCCCGCCACGCTGCGGCAGGTGCTGCAGCATACCAGCGGCCTGCCCGACTACGGCCATCTCGCCGCCTATCACCAGGCGGTCCGCAACGGCGATCCGCCCTGGAGCGATGCGGAGTTCCTGCGCCGTACCGATGCCGCGCGCCCGCTGTTCGCGCCCGGGCGGGGATGGGCCTACTCCAACATCGGCTACATGCTGCTCCGTCGGGCCCTCGTCGCAACGACCGGACAGTCCTTTGCCGCTGCATTGGGCGAGCTCGTACTGGATCCCTTGGACATCCAAAGCGCCGGCATCCCAGAGTCCAGGGCGGCACTGTCGGCGTTCAGCTTCGGCCCGAGTGCCTATCTGGGCGGCACGGGACCGCCGGTCGCGGTCTGCGAGCGCTACGACCCGCGCTGGATCGCCACCGGCGTCGTCGGCGCCGCACCGCTCGACGCTGCGCGGCTGCTGCACGGTCTGCTGACCGGTGGTCTCCTGCCGCCCGACCTGCGCGCCACGATGACCAGCGCCGTTGCCGTAGGCGGTTCCGCCCCGGGACGGCGCTGGCATGTGCCCGGCTACGGCCTCGGGCTGATGGTCGAAATGGGAGATGTCGCATGTCGGGCAGTGGGTCACACGGGCAGCGGCCCCGGGTGCTCCCCTGCCGTCTACCACTTCGCGGGCAAGGCCCGGCCACTCACGATCTGCGTCGTCACCAATGGCGAGGATATCGCCCAAGCGGAAGGGATGACCTGGGCCGCGGCCGACTGCTTTCCGTGAGCCGAGACGAGGCTCAGGGCGTGGAGGCCCCTCGGCCCCGATCCAGCATCCGGCAGAGCAGCACCACCGGCACCAGGCCTACGGCGACGATGACCAGGGACGGGAGCGCCGCGCCGTCGAGCTGCTCGGTGGTAGCGAGCTGAAAGGCCTGGACCGCCAGCGTGTCGAAGTTGAACGGGCGCAGGATCAGCGTCGCCGGCAGCTCCTTCATCACGTCGACCAGGACCAGCAGCATCGCGCTGATCAGGCTTGGACGAAGCAGCGGCAGGTGCACCCGTGCCGCCACTGCCAGCGGCCGGCTGCCCAGCACGCGGGCGGCATCGCCCAGGGCCGGGGCTATCTTGGCCATGCCGGCCTCGAGCGGGTTGAAGCCCACCGCGAAGAAGCGGACGAGGTAGGCATAGAGCAGCGCCGCCACGGTGCCGCCGAGGACCAGCCCGGTGCCGACACCGCCGCGCAGCGCCTTGGCCAGCCCATCGACTGTGTTGTCGAACGTCCCCACCGCAATCAGCACGCCCACGCCGATCACCGCACCGGGCACTGCGTAACCTAGTGCCGCCGTGCGCAGCAAGCCGCGGGCGACCGGGCTGCCGGCGCGATTGACTGCCAGCAGCGCCACGATGGCCACCGCGACGATCAGGAGGCTGGCCATGGCGCCCAGCAGGGCCGTGTTGCCGGTCAGGACCAGGACACGCTTCAGGCCGAGCCCGTTGCTGGCTTCAGCGGCCATGCCGGCCAGGACCAGGCCGGGCAGCAGAAAGCCTACGAGCACCGGCAGGGAGCAGAAGAAGGTGGCGGCGGCCGCCTGCCAGCCCGTGAGCTCGATCTGGTTTTTACGGAAGATGTGGGTCGTGCCGCTGGCAAACCGCCCATGCCCACGCCCCCACCATTCCAGCGCCAGCACGGCGCCCACCAGGAGCAGCAGCAGCGATGCCAGCTGGGCCGCGGCGGCGGGGCTGCCGAGAGCGTACCAGGCGCGGTAGATGCCGGTCGTGAAGGTGCGCAGCTCGAAGTAGGCGACGGCGCCGAAATCGGCCAGCGTCTCCATCATGACGAAGGCGATGCCGGCGGCGATCGCCGGGCGGGCGAGCGGCAGCCCCACGCGCCGGAACGCCGCGAGCGGCGTGCAGCCCAGCGTACGGCTGACCTCGAGCGCGCACATCGACTGCTCGGCGAAGCCGGCCCGGGCCAGGACATAGACGTAGGGATAGAGGGCGGCGGTCAGCACGAACACGGCGCCGCCCAGCGAGCGGATGTTGGGGAACCAGTAGTCCCGCCAGCCCCAGCCCGTGGTCTCGCGCAGCAGCGTCTGCAGCGGGCCGGTCACCTGCAGGAAGTCGGTATAGGCGTAGGCCAGCACGTAGGCGGGCATCGCCAGGGGCAGTACGAGAGCCCAGTTGAGCAACCGCTGGCCAGGGAAGCGGTACATCGTCACGAGCCAGGCCGCCCCGGTGCCCACGGCCATGCTGCCAGCCCCGACGCCGAGACAGAGCAGCGCGCTGTTGCGGGTATATTCGGGCAGCACGGTAGTGGCGAGGTGAGCCCACAACCCTTCGGTGGGCTGCCCCGCGAACCCCAGCAGGGCCAGCAGCGGTGCCGCCACGATCAGGCAGAGCACACCTGCGAGCAGCGTCCCACGGCCCGGCCAGGACACACGGCCGCCGCCTAGAACACCTGGCGGCGCGACGTCGGGCAGGCTTGGACGGGCGATGGACATCCGAATTCGATCAACAGCGGGCAAACGGCGACAGCGAATTGCGCCAGCCGCGGAAGCTACCGGCGAGCCTGTCGAAGTAAAGCCGATTTCACCGAGGTTGGAATGGATATAGACCGCTGCTTGTCGCCAATGCCCGGGCACCGGCCCAGCACCATATTCCAGTGCCGCGCACTTGCAGTTGCCGCCGAGACAAGTGACAATCTCAAACCATCATCGCGGCACCGACCCACGGGCGTGGAGTCTTGGAATGGGTATGCGACGACATCATGATATGGGCGGGCTGCCCGCGGGTCCGGTCGATCATCACGAGCACGACCATGCCCCGTGGGAGAACAAGGTCGATGCCATCCTGCGCCTGCTGATGGCGAAGGAGCTGCTGACGCTGGACGAGCTGCGACGCGGCGTCGAGGATCTTGGCCCCGGCATCTACGACGAGCTGAGCTGTTTCGAGCGCTGGATCAGCTCGATTACCAATCTGCTGCTGGAAAAAGGAATCTTGGACGTCCAGGAAGTGGGTGCCGCCGTGGCCGAGGCAGAGCGGCGCCATCGGGAGGCGCAGTCAGTATGAGCGCGCTGTTCGAAGACGGCAGTCAGGTCCGGGTCAGAGCATTCCATCCGCCCGGCCATTGCCGCACACCTTACTACACGCGCGGCCGGCGGGGCACGGTACTGGGCGTGGTCGACCGGCAGCCGAACCCGCAGGAGCTGGCCTACGGGCGGGGTGGGCTGCCGCCGCTGCCCGTGTATCGGGTTCGTTTCGCACAGGCCGAGCTGTGGCCCGACTACCGAGGGCGCCCCGGCGATGCCGTGGTCGTCGACATCTTCGAGCCGTGGCTCGAGCCGGTACGAGAGAACCTGCCATGACCGCTCATGCGCACGGCCACGATCATCCGCGGCGGCAGGACGTCGAGGACCAGCCCTTCACCTACCACATGGCGCTCACCGAGGCCGTGGCCGACCTGCTTCTGGCCAAGGGTGTTTGCACCGCCGACGAGCTGCGCCGGGCACTGGAGACGACGACGAGCCACAGCCACGCCGACGGCGCCCGGCTCGTCGCCAGGGCCTGGGTCGATCAGGCCTATCGCGAGCGGCTCCTGTGTGACGTCAATGCCGCCGCGGTCGAGCTCGGTGTCGATGCCGGCGGGATCCCGATCCGGGCCGTGGCGAACCAGCCCGGCGTGCACAACGTGATCGTGTGCACGCTGTGCTCGTGCTACCCGCGACTGCTGCTGGGGCCTTCGCCGGACTGGTACAAGTCCCGGGCTTACCGCAGCCGGGTCGTGCGCGAGCCGCGGGCGGTACTGGGCGAGTTCGGCCTGGAGCTGCCGGCCGACACCGATGTCGTGGTTCACGACAGTACGGCCGAGCTGCGCTACATGGTGGTGCCGGATCGCCCGGCCGGCACGGAAGGTTGGAGCGAGGAGCGGCTTGTGGCCATCGTCACCCGCGACTGCCTGATCGGCACCGCGGTCCCCGGCACAGGCGCTTGAGCTGGCGTTTCAGCCGCTCCGCATCAACGACGTCAGAACCAGACGTGCGGGCTCGCCGATAGCCACGGCAACCACCGCATTTTGGCCGAAGGCCTCAGCCAGTGGCACCGCCTCGGCTGGCGGCAGGTCCAGCGCCAACACACCGTGTTCGGGCGCCCAGGCGGGATCGGCGCCGACGCCGAGATGCGGCAGGCAGACAATCCCCCTCCGCTGCAGCTCGACCTCCAGTCGCCTCTGGGCCGCTTCGTTGACCTGTCGCGGCTGCGGTTGGCTGCGCGGATTCCACGCCGTGATGAACGTCCCCGACCGTGCGCCATGCCGGGCCAGAACGGCATCGATCTCCGGACACTGAACGCCCACCCTGGCCCCGATGTCGACGCCCGAGCCCTCCTCGACGATCCTGTAGGTCGTCGTCAGATAGGCGGTGAGAAGATCGCTGCTGGGATCCATGCTCGGTGGCCGATCGGTCATGCGCGTAGGTGGCCCTCAAGAAAATGGCCCCGGAGTCGCCTCCGGGGCCAGCTCATCCTCGCATGGGGTGCTCAGTGCGCCGAGGCGCCCGATGCTCCCAGGCCGGTCTCGGACCGGATGTACTGCGACTCGTAGGCTACCGCTTCGTCCTTGCCGCTCTGGCTGCGGTCGAGAACCGAGACCAGCCAGATGCCGACAAAGGCGATGATCATCGAGAACAAGGCCGGGTTCTCGTAGGGGAACGGCGCGGAGCCCGCCGGGTGGAGCAAGACCTTCTCCCACACGGTGGGGCCGAGGATGACCAGAACCACGGCCGAGATCAGGCCGAGCAGGCCGCCGATCAAGGCCCCTCTGGTGGTCAGGCCCTTCCAGAACATCGACATCAGCAGCACTGGGAAGTTGCAGCTGGCAGCGATGGCGAACGCCAGCCCGACCATGAAGGCAACGTTCTGCTGCTCGAACACGTAGCCCAGATAGATGGCGATGATACCGAGGATCACGGTCGCGATCTTGGACACCCGGATCTCATCAACGTCGGTGGCCCGACCCTTGGCGAACACCGAAGCGTAGAGGTCATGGCTGACCGCCGATGCGCCGGCGAGCGTCAGGCCGGCGACGACGGCCAGGATGGTGGCGAACGCCACGGCCGAGATGAAGCCCAGGAAGATGTTGCCGCCGACCGCCTCACTGAGGTGGATGGCCGCCATGTTAGTGCCGCCGATGAGGTCCTTGATTTTGTCGTAGCTCACGGACCCGTCCGCCCCGACGACGGTGTTGTAGAACAGCGGCTCGGTCATCACGAGCGTGATCGCGCCGAAGCCGATGATGAAGGTCAGGATGTAGAAATAGCCGATGAAGCCGGTGGCGTAGAAAACCGACTTCCGCGCCGCCTTGGCATCGGCGACGGTGAAGAAGCGCATCAGGATGTGCGGCAAACCGGCGGTGCCGAACATCAGCGCCAGGCCCAGCGAGATCGCCGAGATCGGGTCGCTGACGAGGCTGCCTGGGCTCATGATGGCCAACCCCTTCGGGTTGATCTCGGTCGCGGCCTTGAACATCGCCTCGGGGCTGAAGCCGAAGTGCAGCAGGACCATGAACGCCATGAAGGTGGCACCCGCCAGCAGCATGACGGCCTTGATGATCTGTACCCAGGTCGTGGCGAGCATGCCGCCGAACGTGACGTAGGCGATCATCAGCGCGCCCACGATGACGAGCGCCCACAGATAGGGCAGACCGAACAGGAGCTGGATCAGCTTGCCGGCGCCGACCATCTGCGCGATCAGGTAGAATGCCACCACCGTCAGTGTCCCGACGGCCGACAGAAGTCGGATCGGGGTTTGCTGCAGTCGGTAGGAAGCGACGTCGGCGAAGGTGAACTTGCCGAGATTTCGGAGGCGCTCGGCGATCAGGAACAGCACGATGGGCCAGCCGACCAGAAAGCCCACCGAATAGATCAGCCCGTCGTACCCGGACACGAACACCAGACCGGAGATGCCGAGGAACGAGGCTGCCGACATATAGTCACCGGCGATGGCCAGACTGTTCTGGAAACCGGTGATGCCGCCGCCCGCTGCATAGAAATCTGCAGCCGACTTAGTTTTCGACGACGCCCATTTGGTGATCCCCAGCGTGAACAGCACGAAGGCGAGGAACATGAGGATGGCGGTCCAGTTGGTCGCCTGGGTGGTCACCTCACCCTCGAGCGCGCCGGCCGCCAGCGCCGGCCCTGCCAGCACGAGGACTACCCCCAGCCCGGCCACTCCGGCCAGAAGGCCCTGCTGTCGACGCATCACTTGAGATCTCCGAGGATCTGATTGTTGAGGTCGTCGAAGGTGGTGTTGGCCTTGCTGACGTAAATTCCGGTCAGCACGAACGCCGAGACGATGACGATCAAGCCGACCGGGATGCCGATCGTCATGACGCCGCTATCGCTGAGGGGTGTGCCCAGGAAGCCCTTGCCGAAGGCTACCAGCAGGATGAAGCCAAAATAGATCGCCAGCATCACGATCGACAGGACACGCGCCAGTTTGTTGCGCTGTTCGACCAATTGCTGAAATTTCGGGTTGCGTCGGATCGTGGCGTAGGCCGCCGGTTCCATCATTTGCCTCCTTTGGCTGAAATAGCTTTCGGGATTGCTAAGCCGTCCCCATCCTACGGAGTGGACGGCAGCGACGGTGATGCGGCAAGTTGTCAAGACGCCTTCGCACAGCTGCGGCAGTTTGGCAGAAACGACGCTCGCTGTCGCACCCCGGGCCGCTGGCATGCGACCCGGTAGCGCATCCGCAGCGTCAATGGCTGGGCGGGCTGTCGGCCGAACGCTTGTGCCTGGCCTTGGAGGCCAGCAGGTTGAGCGCTTCGACCAGAGCCGAGAAGGCGATAGCGAAGTAGAGATAGCCACGCGGAATGTGGAAGTGCAGCCCGTCCGCGATCAGCGCAACGCCGACCAGGAGCAGGAACGACAGCGCCAGCATCTTGACCGTGGGGTGGGCATTGACGAAGTCGCCGACCGGGTTGGCCGCCAGCAACATAACCAGCATGGCAATGACCACGGCCGTGATCATCACCGGCAGCACGTCCGTCATGCCGACGGCGGTGATGATCGAGTCCAGGGCGAACACCACGTCGAGGATGAGGATCTGCACCACGGCGACCCCGAACGTGATGGTCCCGACGCTGTGCTCCTCCTCGTGCCCTTCGAGCATGTGGTGGGTTTCCATCGTGCCCTTGACGATCAGGAAAGCACCGCCGACGAGGAGCACGATGTCGCGCCATGACAGGCCGAACTCACCGACGGTCAGCACCGGCTCGGTCAGGCCGATGATCCAGGTCAGCGAGAACAGCAGCGCGATCCGGCCCAACAATGCCAGTGCCAGCCCGATCTGCCGTGCCAGCCGCTGCTGGTGCTTGGGCAACCGGCCCGAAACGATCGACAGAAAGATCAGATTGTCGATGCCGAGCACGATCTCTAGTGCCGTCAACGTCAACAGACTTGCCCAGATCTGGTAGTCGCCCAGTAGCGCGAGCATTGTCGTCCTTTCCTTGAGGCATGGTTTGCACGCCATATAGGCAGATGCTGTCGAAGGCACCAACTACGAACCCGGTGCTCGACGACTCCAGGCTGCCACGCTATGCGATGGCGGTGTTCCGGATGGGCTCGCCGGGCAGATGCGTGGAGGGCGGTGCGTGAGTGGAGACAAGTTTCGCCAGGTGGCCACCGATTTCTTCGTGGCGCCCCAGCTGGCAGCAGCGGATTTCGCGGCCGCGCAGGCGGCCGGCATCAAGACGATCATCAACAACAGGCCCGACGGCGAGGCGGGGGACCAGCTCACCGACGCGGAGGCGCGCCAGCTGGCCGGGACCAACGGCCTCGACTACGTGTTCGTCCCCGTGATCTCCGGCGGCATCACGGCCGACACCATCGCGGCCTTCGCCAGCGCGGTGGCCGACCATCCTGGGCCGCATCTGGCCTATTGCCGCTCAGGCACGCGTTCCTGCCATATGTGGGCCTTTGCCACCGCGGCCGACCGGCCGGTCAGGGAGACGCTGGAGGCTGCGGCGGCGGCCGGCTATGACCTGAGCCCGGCGCTGCCGCTGATCGAGCGCCTGAGCCGCCAGCCCTAGCGCGACGCCAGCAGCAGGAAGACACCCCAGAAGGCCAGCGCCAGCGCCGGGCCGAAGGGTACCGCGGTCTCGGCGCGCATTGGCTGTCGCTGCGTCAGGGCCAGCACCAGCCCCAGCAGCGCGGCCGCCAGCACCACCCAGGGCAGGCTGTCGAGGCCGAGCCACGCGCCGGCTGCTCCCAGCAGCTTGGCATCGCCCAGTCCCAGACCCTCGCGCCCACGCAGGCGCCGATAGACATAACCGAGCCCCGCCAGCGCCGCGTAGCCGGCAGCCGCCCCGCCGACGGCGTTGGCCAAGGACGTCCCGGGTGGCAAGCCCATGGCAGCCGCCGCGAGGCCGGCGGCGAGCAGCGGCAGGGTCAGCGTGTCCGGCAGGAGCCAGGCCCGAAGGTCGATGAGCGCCAAGGCGAGGAGCCACCAGCCCAGAGCTGCAGCGAGCCACGCCTCGGGCAGCGGCAGCAGCGAGACCGACAGCGCCCCGATCGCAATGGCGGCGAGCTCGACCAGCGGATACCACAGGCTCAATCGCGCGCCGCAGTGGCGGCAG
>JBATRI010000461.1:0-3338 GCA_049292515.1 Geminicoccaceae bacterium | reverse complement strand
GCCCCCGGGTCCGCTCGGCATCGCCGTGGTCGAGCTCGAGCAGCAGGCGCTCGAAGTTGCTCGCCACCTGGATGTCCATGGACGGGCTGGTCGTGGGCACCACCGTGCCGCGCTCGTAACGGCCGCTGGCCAGGAAGCGGGCCAGGATGTCGTTCTCGTTGGTGGCCACGACCAGCTGCTCGATCGGCAGGCCGATCGCCGCGGCGACCCGGCCGGCGTAGACGTTGCCGAAATTGCCGGTCGGCACCGCGAACGCGATGCTGCGGTCCGGGGCGCCCAGCCGCAGGCCGGCCCAGACATAGTAGACAGACTGAGCGACCACCCGGGCCCAGTTGATCGAGTTGACCGCCGACAGCGTCAGCTCCTGCCGGAACGGCACGTCGTTGAACATCGCCTTCACGAGGTCCTGGCAGTCGTCGAACGTGCCGCGGACCGCGAGGTTAAGCACGTTGCCGGCATCGACCGTGGTCATCTGCCGCCGCTGCACCGGCGAGACGCGCCCCTCCGGATGCAGCATGGCGATGCGGACCCGGCCCTTGCCGGCGAAGGCGTGGACGGCCGCTGCCCCGGTATCCCCCGAGGTGGCGCCGACGATGGTCAGCCGCTCGCCCCGTCGCTCCAGAACCTCGTCGAACATCGCGGCCAGCAGCTGCATCGCGAAGTCCTTGAAGGCCAGGGTCGGCCCGTGGAACAGCTCGAGCAGCCAGCGATCGCCGGCGAGGTGACGCAACGGCGCCGTGGCGGCGTGGTCGAACGGGGCGTAGGCGTGCCGGGCAAGGCGCAGGATGTCCGCCTCGGTGAAGCAGCCGACGGTAAACGGCGCCAGGATCCGGGCGGCCAGCGCCGGGTAATCCAGGCCGCGCATGGCGCGCAGCTCCGCCGCCGAGAACGTGGGCCAGCTTTCCGGCACGAACAGGCCGCCATCCTCGGCGAGGCCGGCCAGCAGCACATCCTCGAAACTGCGCCGCCCGGCCTGGCCGCGGGTGCTGATATAATGAATCATCGCCGCTCCGTCATGATCCGACGGGACTTAGGCGCGATGCTGGCCAAGCTCAAGGCATGAGGTCGGCCGGCATGGCCGTGGACGTGCGTTTCAGCCGGTCGCCATGCCGGCGAGCGCGGTCTCGAGCGCCTGCACCCGCACCTCGACCTCGCCGCGTCGCAGGCTGAGAGCACCCTGGCCGGTGAGGCGGCCGACCGCGAGGTTCACCGTCTGCCGGGAGGTCCCGACCAGCTCGGCGATCTGCTGCTGCGTGACCTGCACGGTCACGCCATCATGACGCTCGGGAGAAGACCGACCTGTCGCCCCGTGCCGCTCGGCCAGGGCGAGCAGCAGACGTGCGACACGCACCTCGGCCGTGTCGTGGGCAACGCTTGCGGCGACATCGCCCACCTGGCGCAGCCGCGCGCCGAGCGTGGCCAGCACGACGGCCATCGCCGCCGGCCGGTCGCGGACCCAGGCCAGGAACCGGTCGGCCGGCACGCGCAGCACGTCGCTCGGCTGATCGGCATAAGCCTCGACAATGCGATCGGCCCCCGTGAACAGCTCGGCCAGGCCCAGCACGTCGCCGGCGGAGCGCAGCCCCAGCGTCAGGGTGGCGCCGTCGCTGTCGCTGCGGCTGAGCCGTATGCGACCCGAGCGTACGACGTAGACTGCGTCAGGAACGCTACCCGCAAGGAACAGGCTGCGGCCGGCCGGCACGGACACGCTGCGCCCGAGCTCGACCAGGGCGGCTCGATCCGCCACGGCAAGGGAGGCCAGAAAGCCGGCCGCGTCTTCCCGCCGGAGATGCTGGTCCATGTACCTGCCCGGTTGCGTCGCCTGTGTCGGCAATCTTACAGACAGGGCCACGAAAGACCAGTATCTCGATTGGCTATATACTTCATCACAACGAGGCTGATGCCGCATGGCAGCTCCACGCTCACAGCGTCATTCGCCCAGCGGGTTGGCGGAGGCCACCCGCGGCCTGCCGTTCCTGGGCCGCATCTCCGCCGATCGCGACCGCCTGACCGCCGGAGAGTGGACCGAGCTCACCCTCACCTACGAGGTCGGCGCCGCCGGGCTGGCCGATGGCGGCTGGCTCAAGGCGACCTTCAAGTTCTATTCCGACTGGGGGCTGTTCCAGACGGTGGACCCGCGCGCCGCCAACTACGCCACGGCCGAGTACGTCGCAGCGCCGTGCCGGCCCGGGCAATCGCCGGCGACGGTGCAGGCGCTGGCCCTGCGCTTCGACCAGAAAGGTCACGAGCGCCCCTACCAAAAAGCGCTGATCGTCGACATCGTCGACGGCTACCTCAAGGCCGGGGATCGCATCGTGCTGCGCCTGGGCGATCGCCGCGCGGGCGGGCCGGGCACGCGGGTCCAGACTTTCGTCGAACGCGACTTCCGCTTTCGAGCGTATGTCGATCCGCTCGGCACCTCCAGGTTCGGTGCCGTGCCCGGCGACGTCCGCCTTGACATCGTGCCCGGGCCGCCGGCGCATCTCGAGCTGATCACGCCCCGCCTGTGCGCCGCCGGGTCGGCATCGCCGCCCGTGGTTCTGCGGCTCGAGGATCGTTGGGGGAATGCCTGCGTCGACACCCCGCTCGACCTGGCGGTGACGGCGTCGCGGGATGGCGAGCCCGTGCTGAGCCGGATCGTGCCGACGCCGTCGCGAGGCTGGGCGGTGGCACGACTGGACAATCTTCCGACGACAGCCGGTGAGCTCACGCTCACCGCCATCGCCGGGCGCGGGATCGCCTCCGCTGCAGCCCTGCTGACGTTCGATCCAGCGGCGCCCACGCCGCGAGCGTTGTTCGCCGACCTCCACGTGCACTCCGAGGACACAGTCGGCATCAACGACACCGCCTACAACCTGACCTATGGCCGTGACGCCGCCGGGCTCGACATTCTGGGCTACACCGCCAACGACTTCCAGATCAGTGCCGCGAACTGGCGCAGTGCCGTCGACGCGGCGAACCGGCTCGACGAGCCCGGCCGCTTCGTCTGCTGGCCCGGCATCGAATGGTGCGGCAACTCCTGCGCCGGCGGCGATCGCAACGTGGTCTATCTCGGCGATTCCGAGCCGGCGTTCCCGGTCGATGCCGAGGGCCGGTCGACCCGGTCATTCGAGTGGAGCGAGGACATGGCCGGGCGCGAGATCACGCCCGGTCGCTGGCCCGTCGAGGAGCTGTGGGCGACCTACGCCCGGACCCCCGCAGACCACCTGCTGATCCCGCATGTCGGCGGTCGGCGCGCCCTGCTCGACTGGCACGATCCCGAGCTGGAGCGTCTGGTCGAGGTGGCCTCATCCTGGGGGCATTTCGGCTGGCTCTACGAGGAAGCGGCGCGGCGCGGC
>JBATRI010000460.1:0-12906 GCA_049292515.1 Geminicoccaceae bacterium | reverse complement strand
TGTCTCGTGCCAAGCGTTCACCGCTTGGCACGAGACAGTCGGTATGGACGCTTGACTGGCGGCAGCTCTGCCGCTGGTCATGGCGTTGCGCCATCAACCCGACAAACCCCTCTGTTTGGCGCAGGGCAAGATGGAAGACCAACCGCAACGTCGACACCAGCTCGATCGCCAGGTCCGAGTAGCGGGCTTGGCCGCCCGGCGTCGTTCACGGAGTTGCCTGCCAGCCGGCGACCGCCGCCTCGCCCAACCATAGCGTCAGATCGCCCTGACGGCAGAGGGCGGCATCATACGCCGACCAGTTCCGGACCCGATACCGCGCCCGCGGGATTATGGTGACGACGGGCAGCGTTGTGCTTGAGCGGCGAGAAGCGGAGTCCTCGGCAGGAGGCGGCCTGCCTGCTGCGTTCACTGTCCAGCCGCCAACCTCATCCATGCACCAGCGCCAAGCGTGCTCAGAAACGAGCTTAATTTGATCAAGGTACTCTACGAGAGATCGATGATGCCTCGCCTGATGCCAAGTGTAACAGCGTGAGTTCGATCACGTGCCTGTAACTTCGCCAGGATATTCTTCACATGCCCCTTAACGGTCTCCTCGGCGATTGCGAGATCCACGGCGATAAGTTTGTTGGATTTTCCGCAGGCGATGAGTCGCAGCACCATGATCTCGCGCGCCGTGAGGCTATCCTCGGCCATGTGCATCGCGAGTCCGTCGGCGACTTCCGGCTGGATCAGCTTCCGGCCACGGTGAACGGAACGGATCGTGTCGAGCAGATCGCGGCGGACGGAGCTCTTCAGGACGTAGGCTTGCGCACCGGCGCCCAATGCCCTGCGCGCCAGATCGTCGCCACCATAGGTCGTGAGCACGATGATGCGGATAGCCGGGAACTCGCCACGAATGGCGGTGATCGTATCGATGCCGCTCAGTCCCGGCATCTGCAAGTCCATCAGTACCAGGTCCGGGCGATGGACACGGCATTGCTGCAGCGCCGCGTGGCCATCGGCGGCTTCCGCGACCAGCACGATGTCGGTTTGATTGGCCAGTAGGGCAGCGATGCCCTCGCGAATCAGAGGATGGTCGTCCGCCGACAATACTCTGATGCACTCCGGCGTTCGGATTTCGCGTTCATCCATCAGCTGCCCGTCCGCTCTACGTTCGCCGCGCATATGCGACCACCGCCGTGATACGGAGCTCCAGCTCGGTCCCGGCCCCTTTTGCGCTCCAGACGGTCAGTATGCCGCCAAACTGCTCTGCCCGCTCCCGCATCCCCGGCAGCCCCCAGTGACCGACGCGTATGCCGGCCTCCAGCACCGCCGGGTCGATCCCGTCCCCATCATCGCGTACCCGCAGACGAAAGACGCTGTCGGTGAAGCTGAGCTCGCACTCCACCTTGCGAGCATTGGCATGGCGATAGGCATTCCTCAAGGCCTCCCGGGCGATCCGATAGACCTCGTCTTGAATGGCTGCGGCCAGCGTCCTGGGGCGGCCTTCAACAAGGACCTTCAACGTCGGCCCCCAATCTGGATAAAGTGCGCCCAATTCACTACCCAGAGTGGTCAGTGACTGTACGAGGTCGGTGTTTGCCTGCGGAAAAGTCCGCAGGTCGTGCACCGCATCACGCCCCTCGATGATGGCGGCGTCGGCGCGCTCAAGAGCCGCATCCAGCTGCGCCACTGCCCGATCCGGGTGGCCTGGAAGAAGATCGCGGACGGCCTGCAGCAGGAAGATCAGACCTTGGAAGCCCTGAAGCAGGGAGTCATGCAACTCGCGAGCGATGCGCGTCCGCTCATTGACCCGCTCCTCCAAGCGGAGGTTGAACTGCCAGGCGATCTGGCGCAGCCGGTAGCGGTAGCCGGCGACCACCAGCAGCCCGAAGGCGGTGATGTACAGGGCACGGAACCACCATGTCTGCCACCAGGGTGGCAGTACCACGATGTTCACGCCCGTACCTGGCGAGATCCACGGACCCCGGCTCGTCGCCGCTTGGACCTCGAACCGATAGGGGCCCGAAGGAAGGGTCGTGTAGCTGACCAGCCGGCGATCACTTGCGACGTCGTGCCAGGAATTCTCCAGTCCAACCAATCGGTAGCGATAGCGATTGGTCTCCGGGCTGCTGAAGCTGAGCGCCGCGAAGCCCAGCGAGAAGTCGTTCTACTCCGGTGTAAGGGTGATGGTGTCGGTGTAGGTGATCGAGTTCGCCAGGGGTGGCCGAGGCGGCCGCACCGGCTCCCCTGCCAACCGCAACTCCGTGAGCGCAACGGGCGGGACGAAGGCGTTCTGGAGCAGCCTCTCGGGGCGAATCGCCGTCGCGCCAGCGAACCCGGCAAAGAACAGCTCGCCCGAGCGACTTCGATAGCATGCGTTCCAGCCGGTCAGATCATTGCCCGGCAAGCCGTCTGCCGTAGAGAAGTTCTCGAAGGTCCGATCTGCCAAATGCATACGCGATACACCATTGTTGGTGCTCATCCATAGGTTGCCGTGTTCATCGTCGAGAATGCAGCTGACCGCGCTGCCGGGCAGCCCGTCCCGATCGTACAGGGCGTCGAAGCTGGAACGAGCGGGGTTGAATACGTTCAATCCATTTTGGGTGCCGACCCATATCAAGCCCGACCGGTCCACCTCGACTGTGTTGACCGTGTTGTTGCTCAGGCTCGAAGCCTTGGTGGGATCGCGCGTATACGAGGTGAAGCGCCCGGTCTCGGGCGCGAAGCTGTGGAGGCCGGCGGTGCTGCCGAGCCACAGCACCCCGGCCTGATCCTCGGCGATCGAGAAATAGGCTTCCGCCGGCGCGGCGGGGTCCTTCTTGAAGGTCGTGAACGTCCTCGTCTCAGGATCGAACCTGTCGAGCCCGTCCCAGGTGGCCGTCCACATGCGTCCTGCCCGATCGACCAGCAATCGGGTGACGATATCGCTGCTGATGCTGGAGCTGTCGTTGGGATCATGCCGGAAGCTGGTGAACTGGCGGGAGTTCAGATCGATCCGCTGCAGACCGTTGCCGAGGCTACCGACCCAAAGCACTCCCGCAGGATGCTCCGCGATGGTGAGCACCTCGATTGGCACCCCCCGGCCCAAAGGCTCGATGATCTCCTGCTCCCCGCTCTTGCGATCCAGACGACGCAGCGCCCCGCCCGCACCCAACCAAAGGTCGCCGCGCGAATCCTCGAAGATCGCGTTGACCAGTGACTCGCCCAAGCTGTTGGCATGAGCGACTGCCGGCTTCAGGAGCTCGAACGGCGGCGCGACGCTCGGGAAGGAGTTCGGGGGGCTGGCATGAAGACCGACCCAGATATTGTGCTCGGAATCTTCGGACAAGGCGATGACGCGATTGCCGGCTAGACTTTCCGGATCGGTCGGGTCGTTGCCATAGCTCACGAATCGATTTCGCGCGCGGTCATACTTCAGAAGGCCTGCCCCCATTGTGCCGAGCCAGATCGTTCCATCGTGGCTCTCGAGGATGGCGTACACGCCCGTGAGACTCGTGTCGGTGATGTCACGCGAGTCGAATCGGTAGCGGACTACTTCGTTGGTACGGCGGTCGAACAGGGCGACCCCGTTGCCCGATCCATAGATGATCCAGAAGGTGCCAAAGCGATCCTCGTGGAAGGAAAACTCCCGCACGTTCTCGCGCAATGGAATGCGCAGCGTACTGTGCCCGGTCGTGCGGTCGAATGCGTCGAGGCCCTCGCTGCTGGCTACCCAGAAGGTACCAGTGCGGTCCTTGCCTGTGGCCTTGATATCGTCGCTGGGCAGGCTGCGCGCGTCGGCGGGATCGTGCTTGAACCGCCAGTGCTCGCCCGTGCCGGGGTCCAGCCGGAACAGGCCTTGGCCCGTGGCGAGCCAGATCAGCCCGTCCGAGTCCTGGCTGATGTGGATCACGGCAGGGTCCGCAGCGCCGAGGGAGAAGTGCCGGAACCCTTCCAGCCTTGGGTCAAAGGCGTCGACACCTTGGTCGCTGCCGACCCAGAACATGCCGGAGCGATCCTTGAACAATGCATAGATGTAGCTGCCACTGAGGCTGTTCGGACGATCTGGCTCCTGCTTGAACACACGGAAGCCATAGCCGTCGAAGCGGTTGGCGCCGTGCTGCGTACCGAACCAGAGAAAGCCCCGGTCGTCTTGGACGATCTGCCCGACGCGCGTCTGCGACAGGCCCTGGGAAAGGCTCAGCCGCCGGAAGCGGATGTCGTCGCCACGGACCACCGGTAGCGGCAGGATCTCCGGTCGGACACGGACCAAGGGGACCGCTGAGGAGGATATTGAGGTATCTGCAGCGATTGCGGGCCGCGCCTCGACGGCATAGGCATGCGAGCAAGCTCCGGCGAGCACCAAGAGTGTCGCAAAAAACAGTCCTCGCCAAGTCGGGCTGCCAAGTGTCTCCTGGGCTTGGGACATCGCTACGGCGTGCTCACGCGCCCGAGGGTCGAAGATCGAGGCGAGCACGCCGCTTTCGGCCGGCGATGGGAGAACTTGTCGACGCAGCCTGATACGGCATGCGGCCATGAAGCCGAGGTCGGCTTGAGATGGAAGGCCCACCCGGGACGGCCGCCGACACCCGCCCCCATGAGCTGCTCCTGCCGGCGCCCGACCGCCACCTTGCTAACCGCAGCTCGCCGCATGATCAGGGCTGTGCCATGACCAACTTCGGTCGACAGCACGATCCGCGCCCGCCGGACATGCTGTTGCGGGCTGGTGCGCGCAGCCACGACCAGCTCGAGGCGGGCCCGGCCGGCGGCACTGACTTCGACGACGAGCCCTTTGTGCATGCACCATCCCTACTCGACCGGCACGCCGGAAACACCCCAAATGGGACTGGTCGGTCGGATTTGATCCACTAGCAGTCAGCGCCAGTCCCCCGCTATTTCCTGCAGCCTGCTGGGATCGAGGCTTGGCCACCGTCACCGGTGGAGGCAAGCAAGGATCTCGGCGCAGGGCTTGTCGTTCAGGTCGCCGTTTTGGACATTCCTCTTGGTGCCGATACCTGCACCCCTCGATTGGGGGGGCAGATGGCACACCGGACGGGGGATGACCTCAGGCTGCGACTCACTCTATGGTTTGTCGTGAGGTGAAGCGTGCAACGACTGTTCTCGACATTTCCAGACTCCTGGCCCGGTTTTGGCCTGCTCCTTCTACGTGCGTCGACTGTATTGATGACAGTCGATACGTATCGCAGTTGGGAAATAGGTGATTTTTCAGCATCGTCTGCGTATTTTACGCTGCTATTTCTTACAAATATTTGTGTGGTTGTTGGATTTTTTGTGCCCTATGCTGCTATTACTGCCGCAATTATGCTAATCTTTCGAATGTTTGAGACACATTTATTGCAAACATCGCTTATTTTATTGACGTTAATTAATGTAAGCCTCTTTTTGATTGGGCCGGGTGCTTGGTCGATCGATGCAGTGATCTTTGGTCGCAAACGCATCGATATCGGACGTCGATGAGCGGTCGTCGGATGTACGGCGCCACCGCCACGATCGGCCGGCAACTGGCCGCCCTCTTGACTCCAGCGGCGTGTTCCCGGGCTGACCTCGCCCTCTTTTCCGGATGAAGAAGACGATGAAAAGCGATGGCTGATTTCATGGCTCGATGCGGATGCCTCATCCCGGTGAAGCTCGACGACACCGGAACTGGTCGCCATGGGAGATGACGATGTCTTCTATTTTGAAGCCCGCGCGTCATGAGTAGCGCCGAGCCTGCGCTTGATAGCGAGAGCGCGCTGCACATCGTCCACGAGATGAACCAGCCGCTCGCGGCCGTGCTGATCGATGCTGAGGCTGCCTTGCGCTGGCTGGGCAGGGATTTGGCCGATCTCGCGGAGGCGAGACAGTCCATCGAGCGCGTGATCGGGAACTGCCGCCGAATAGCCGATGCCGTTCGCGATGTTCGGCGATTGGTCCAGTCCCCGCCGGCGGAGGCCAGGCTCGACCTCAACAGCACCGTCCAGACCCTGCTCGAGCTCGTGCGCGGTGATCTGGAACATCGTGGCATCGCGGTCGAGACCGAGCTTGCAGCACCGCTCGAGCCGGTCCGGGGCGATCGCGGCCAGTTGGAACGAGTCCTGGCCAACCTCATCGCAAACGGCGTCGAGGCGATGAGCGCGGTACAGGACCGGCAGCGAAGGCTGCGGATCAGCAGCCGGCTCGACAGCCATGGTGATGTGCTGGTTGCGGTCGAGGATTCCGGCACGGGTATGGATCCGGCGAGCATGGAGCGCGTCTTTGAGCCGTACTATACGACCAAGTGCCAAGGCAGTGGCCTTGGGTTGGCGATGTGTCGCTCGATCATCGAATCGCATGGGGGCAGGCTGTGGGCGCTTCCCAACCGCCCCTACGGCAGTGTGTTCAGCTTCACCATCCCGAAAAGCTCATCAGGGGTGAAACGGCCAGCGATATCGGCGGCGGAGATCGTGCGCTCGGAACATGGCCGCGGATCCATCGATGCGCGCAAGCTTGGGCTTCTGCACGGTTTCGGAGGCGCGCCCGGCACGGGCGTCTCATCAGCGAGAGGATAAGCATGTTAGCCCTTTCGTCCCGGGCCGAGGCCGGCCTTCATGGCGACCGACTCGCACGTCACTTCGGCATCACGGCGACATCGACATTGTCCGTCCAGCCGTCGGATATGGCTCCCGTGGCGATGACGCGGCTCCGTGGGGCGGTGGCATGCGAGCAATGCACAGAGCCGCTCCGTGCGGAGCCGGCCTACAGAGAACTGGCTCGGCAATAATCGGACAGGGAGATAGTGGAGCTTCTGCCTGACAGCGGCCAGGATGGTCGCAAGCAGGAGTGACGATGACGAGACGATCGCGCCAAAATCACCGTTCGTCCCTCAAGGCGCAGGTGGCTTTGGCCGCCATCAAGGACTAGAAAACGCTGGCCGAACTGGCACAGCGGTTCGATGTGCGAGCGGCTCTGGCGATCGGTCAAATACGAGGAGGTCTACCTCAGAGCTTACCATACGATGGCCGAAGCCCGCGCTTCGATCAGCGGGTATCTCGACTTCTCCAACACACGCCGACCGTATTCGAGCCTTGACCGGCGGACACCGGATCAAGCCTGCTTCACCAAGCTGCCGCAGATCGCGGCGGCCTGAACCCGGCAGACCCTCACGTATCAAGCCCGAAAACCGGTTCCAACAAACCGAGCCAGCTCATTCGTCCTGCAAGCGCATGTGGAGACTGCCTCGCGGAAACGACGCGCGGACGACACGCACTGTCTCCTCGGGTACAGCTGGAACCAGTTGCGGACGGAGGGACATGACGCTGGCTTCGGGCAGAATATCAAGACAACGCTATCAACCAGCAGCCGCGGTCGTCTGTTCCTAAACCACCCAAACCCACCGATTCGCCAGCAGCACCAAAACCGCCCCAACGCCCCTCTTCCACGCCGATCAACAGTCTGGCCGGCAGTACAAACTGACAATCGTGCTTTCTAGCCGAATTCTATCCAGACTTTCGCCGCAACTTAATCGCTCTCAGGCAAAAGCGCATCTGTGTTTGCGCGATGGCCGCTTCGCGCCGATGCCACTCTCGCGATGCGACCCCATGAAAGGTGATGACATGATGAAGGTTCGAAGCGGCTTGGCCGTAGCCGCCGGCGCCCTGGCCGTCCTGCTGGCTACCTCGGTCGTGGCCCGGGCGGAGGAGCGAGTTTGCCGTGGCTCCATCGGCGCCGTGACGGTCGACAATCTGCGGGTCCCGCAGAGCATCACCTGCTACCTCGATCGGACGCGGGTCAAGGGCACGATCAAGGTCGAGCGCGGGGCCAAGCTGGACGCGAACCGCGTCGTCGTGATCGGCAACGTGCAGGCCGAGGGTGCCAACTCGGTAGCCCTGCGAAATGGCTCGCGGATCGGCGGATCGGTCCAGTTGGTCCAGGGCGGCAGCGCCACGATCATCAACAGCAGCGTCGATGGCAGCATCCAGCTGGAGTCGAACCGCGCTGCGCTGCGCGTGCTCAACAACGAGGTCAACTCGGACGTGCAGGCGTTCCAGAACCGCGGCGGCGTCAAGATCAGCGACAATCGGGTCGACGGCAACCTGCAGTGCAAGTCGAACACGCCTGCTCCGACGGGCGGCGGCAACATTGTCCAGGGCAACAAGGAGGATCAGTGCCGGCGACTCTGATCGATCGGCGACGCGGGACCAAGTCGATCTCCGCCATCGTGGTTGCGTGCTGGATAGATGGAGCGCACCGGTCGCCGAACCGTCGCCTTGCCTTTGGCTGAAACAGCGGGTGACATGCCCGACGCATTCACGGCAAGTGACGGGGAGGTCGGCCGGGCCTTGGTCAAGATACTGGTGGTGGAGGACGATCCGCGGATCGCCCGCTTCGTGCGGCGGGGCCTCGACGCGGAAGGCTATGCGGTCGATGTCGCCGATCATGGTGAGGATGGGCTCGAGGCCTGCCGCAGCAACGAGTACGCGATCGTGATCCTCGATCGCATGCTGCCCGGCATGGACGGCATGACCATCTGCGCGACGCTGCGGCGGGAGCGCTATCCCTGCATGATCCTGATGCTCACCGCCAAGGATGCCCTGCAGGACAAGATCGAGGGGCTCGATGCGGGGGCCGACGAATACCTGACCAAGCCCTTCGCGTTCGACGAGCTTCTGGCCAGGATCCGTGCTCTGCTGCGCCGCAGCCAGCACGGCGCGCCCGAGCCCATCCTCCAGGTCGGACCGCTCGTGCTCGACTCGGCGACGCGCAAGGCGCGCCGCGGCGACCGGACCATCGTCCTAACCCTGCGCGAATACACCCTCTTGAGCTACCTGATGGAGAATGCCGGCCGGGTGCTCAGCCGCACCCGCATCCTCAACCATGTCTGGGGCTACAGCTTCGATCCCGAGAGCAAGGTCGTCGACGTCTATATCCGCTATCTTCGGCAGAAGATCGACGACGGCGAGCCGACCGCGCTGATCAAGACCGTGCGCGGCTTCGGCTACACCATCTCGACCGACTAGGTCGTCAGGGTTGCAGGCAGCGGTATTTCGCGCAGTCGAAGGTGAATTCTCAGCTCGGTCACTCCGTCCGGCAGGCTGTCCACGGTGATCTCGCCACCAAGCTTCTCCACGATCCACTTGGCGATCGAAAGGCCTAGGCCGCTGCCGCCGATGGGACCGGTCTGGCGACCGCGATAGAAGCGGTCGAAGACATAAGGCAGGTCCTCGGGCGGGATGGCGTCGCCGCGGTTGCGGACCACGATGACCGCGCACCTACCCTCCGCCTGCAACTCGACCTCCACGGACGAGCCCGGATGCGAATACTTGATAGCATTGTCGATCGCGATCAGCGTCGTCTGCTTGAGCCGCTGCCGATCGGTGGTGACGATGAGCGGCGCCGACGGCAGGCTCGCGGCGACCTGGCGCCCGTTTGAACGGGCCAGCACCCGACCTTCGGCAACGGCCTCCTTGAGCACGTCCTGCAGCACCACGGATGTGGACTCGAACCGGAGCGAATCGGCCTCGGCCCGTGTCAAGAACAGCAGGTCGTCGACCAGGCGGCCCATCTGCTCCGCCTGATCGACCACGCCCCGCAAGGTCTCGCGATAGTCGTCCAGGCGGGCCACCCGGCTGCGCAGCGTCACCTCGGCTTCGCCGCGCAGGATGGTCAAGGGCGTGCGCAGCTCGTGGCTGACGTCGGCTAGGAACAGCACCCGCAGCCGGTCCAGGTCCTTGAGCCGCCGGTTGGCGCTCTCCAGCTGAGCCGTGCGGTCGCGGACATTGCGCTCCAGCTCGTCCTGATGGGCTAGCAGGGCGCGGCGCTGCACCTCGAGCTGCTCGGCCATGTGGTTGAAGTGGCCAGACAGGGTCGCCAGCTCGTCGCGGCCCTGCACCGCGATGCGATGGGAGAGCTGGCCGCCGCCGATGGCACTGGAGCCGTCGATCAGCCTTCCGATCGGCCGGGCCAGAGCACGGGTCAACAGCATCACCGCGCCGAGGCTGGCGATGACCGCGAGAAGGGTGGTCACCGCGACGACCACGATCATCTCCTCGGTCAGGGCCGCGGTCTGCCGCTCCACCTGCCGCACCTCGGCCTCCTCGTCGGCGATCGCGAGGTCGATCAGCCGCTGCAGACGGTCGTCGAGATCCTCCTCGATCTCGCCGTAATAGCGCAGTCGGGCCTCGCCCTCGCGGCCGCTGAGGGTGAGCCCGAGCAGCTCGAGTGCCGTCGCGTGCATCTCCGCCGCGACCGCGCGCATTTCATCCAGGAGGATCAGCTCCTGGCGCTCGGTCTCCCGGTCGGCTGGGACGTCGACTAACTCAAGCTCCTCCATGGTCGCATCCTGGAGTGCCACGAAGCTTGAGGCGAGGTCGCGTCGGGCCTCCTCCAGCTCGGCTCGGCCGGATTCTCCAAACAGCAGCATCTCGGCGATCTGCTCCGAGTAGCGATTGGCGTGCAGCGAGAGCGAGGTGATGGTCTCGAGCTGCCGATAAGCGAGCGACACCCGCTCGATGTACCGGTCGGCCCGCCCGATCGCCAGGAAGACGACGGCCGACATCACCACGATGAGGCTGATGAAGAACAGCTGGAATACGATGATCTTTGACTGGATCTTCATGCCACCCCAACCCGGCCAAGTCGGCCCGCCGACCCCGGACACCGCATCAAAGAGTACGTCGACAAGGCGTCAACGCCCGCCTGCGATAGAGCACCCCGGCAAGATTAGGGGCCGGCAAGGGAATCGCCGGAACCCGCCAAGCCGCAGGATAAATCTCTCTCACCAAAGAACGACCCGGCCTTCCTGCGTTGACGGAAACGCCACGTTACCGTCATCCGACGGTGGCGTATCCGGAAGGCAACGACAATCGAGGTTCTCGCGGTGGCCGGAGTGACATGGCGGAGTGGCACGACGGCGATCGCCATCGGCTTGGGCCTGGGTGGCTTCGCCGGCCCGGGCCATGCGGCCGAGGTCGGCACGGGCGGCGGCCTGGCGGTGTCGATCGCCGGGTTTGCGGGCATGCTCGCGTACGGTGGCGCGTTGGCGCGGCAGAACGAGGATCCGGATCTGGCGGATGGCCTCGACTTTTCCAACGACACCGAAGTCCATGTCCTGGTCAAGGGGCGAGCCGAGGAGCTGGGCCTCGAGTATGGCGCCACGATCGAGTTCGAGGCGGATACCGACGAGACCATCAACACCGACGAGACCTGGCTCTTCCTTAGAAGTGGCTGGGGCGAGGCGCGTCTGGGCGACGTCGACGGACCGGTCGACGCCAGCTCCCTCGGGGCTTTCACGATCGCCGCGGGAACCGGAGGCATCGACGGCGACGTCGTCAGTACGCTCACGGTCGATGCGATCCTGCCGATCACCAGTGATACCGCGACCAAGATCCGCTACTACACGCCCGCGGTCGCCGGCCTGCAACTGGGGCTCAGCTATGCGCCCACCGCGTTCGACGACGCGGGCAGCTCCGTTGCCCGAACCGATGCGGAGATCGAGCACTGGGTCGAGGCCGCCCTCATCTACGAGGCGGAGTTCGACCGGTTCGACCTGGTGGCGTCGCTGGTCGGCAGCGTCGCCGACGTCAAGGATGACGAGCTACCCGACGATCGGCTCTGGACGGCATATGCCGGCGCAAACTTGAGTTTCGACGAACTCGAGCTGGGTGCCGGGCTCGGTGCCGAGGACGCCGGCGGGCAGCGGCGGCGCTACGCCAATGTCGGCGCCGGGCGTTCCTTCGGGCCGGTCTACACTTCGATCACCCACGGTCGGGTGTTGGACAGCAGCGGCTATGACGGGGTCGGCGAGCCCTGGAACCTCGTGCTCTCGGCCGATCTGGAGCTGGCGCCAGGACTCCTGCTGGCTGGCGATGCCGCCTACTTCGACAATGATCTGGATGCGTCCGCCCGGAACGTGACCGGGGGGGATCGCGGCTGGGTGTGGGTGGCCAAGCTCGAGGTGGTCTTCTGAATGGGGCCACAGAGTCATGAGTTTTGGCCAGCTTCTTGGCGATTTCTAAACCGCTCCTGGGCTGGTCGTTGCATGGCCGGAGGTATGGTCAGAGCGTCGCAACAACGGAGTGAGGCCATGCAGATCGAAGGTTTTCCCTCGTTCGAGGTGAACGAGCTGAGCAAGCGCAGCCGCAGCAACTCGCGCAGCGACCGCCGCAAGAAGAACCGCAAGCGCAAGAACCGCAGCCGCAGCCGCAGCCGCAGCAGAGACTAGGCAGGCACGGGCGGCGCGGCCTCCGTGGCCGCGCCGCCGCCGTCATGTCATCTTCGCATACAGAACCCGTCGCCGCGGCCCGGACCTTGTCCGGAGGCCGCCGTCAACCCGGCGTGTGGGAGCTGTGCCGCCGCTTCCTGCCCTATCTGCAGGGGTGCCGCGGCCTCATAGCCCTCAGCCTCGTCCTGGTGTTGGCAGCACCGTTCCTCGGCGGCGCCATGCTGTCGCTGCTCAAGCTGGTGGTCGACGAGGTGCTCGTCGGCGGCCGGATCGAGCTGCTCTATCCCTATGCCGGCCTCTACGGCAGCGTCGTCGCATTCTCGGCCGTCGTCGAATATGCGCAGGCCAGGCTGGAGGCCAGCGTCGTGGAGCGGCTGATCCTCGACCTGCGCCGCGATCTCTATGCCCACCTGCTGCGGCTCTCCCCCGGGTCGCTGCGCGACCGCAGCGCCGGCGACCTGATCGCGCATCTTGAGGGCGACGTGAACCGCCTCGAATCGCTGATCTACTCCTCGATCCTGTCGCTCCTGGACGATCTCGCCAGTGTCGCCTTCTACCTCGTCTTCCTGCTGGTCCTGAGCTGGAAGCTGACCCTCTTGGCGCTGGTGGTGGTGCCCTTGTTGGTCCTGGCGGCGGTGCGCTACGCCCCGCGCGTCCGCCGTGCCCACCGCATCACCCGGCGGCGGGTCAGCGCCTGGATGAGCTTGGCCGAGACCACGCTCAACGGCCTGCCCGTCGTGCAGGCG
>JBATRI010000459.1:0-1561 GCA_049292515.1 Geminicoccaceae bacterium | reverse complement strand
TTGGAGCGGCGGATGCGGGCGTCGAGCCGGAGCTGGTGGCGCAGGTCGGCGCGGATGAGTTGGGCCGCCGTGCCCGCCACCTTGGAGGCGTCGCAGATAAAGGGCTCGCGGTGGTGTTTGAGGGTGTGGGTGCCCTGTTCCGGTTCCAGGTGGCGCGGGGCGGGTAGCAGGACGATGGAGGTGTCCGGGATCATGCGGAGCCAGTGTAGCGAAAAGGGGGCGGGCTTGGTAGGGTGAAGCCATGAAAAGAATCTGTGTTTACTGCGGGTCGGCGCTGGGCTGTGATCCGGACCTGGCCGAGACCGCGTCCGCCTTCGGGCGTCTTCTAGGCCAGCGCGGGCTGGGTCTGGTCTATGGGGGCGGCAACACGGGGCTCATGGGGCGACTGGCCGATGCGGCCTTGGCGGCGGGGGCGGAGGTGATCGGGGTCATGCCTCGTCACATGCTGGCGCGTGAGGTGGGCCATGGCGGACTGACCCGTCTCATCGAGGTGGACGACATGCACGAGCGCAAGCGCACCATGGCGGAACTGGCCGATGCCTTTGTGGCCCTGCCGGGCGGCATCGGAACCCTGGAGGAGTTGTTCGAGATTTTCACCTGGCGCCAGCCGAATCTCCACGCCAAGCCGGTGGGCTTGCTGAACGCGCACGGGTTTTATGATCACCTATTGCAGTTCATGGAACACGTGGTGGGATCCGGATTCCTGCGCCGGGAGCAACTCAACACAATGACCGTCGCATCCACGCCGGAGGGTTTGCTGAAGAATCTTGGGTGGTGAGGGGAAAGACCCACCCCGGCCTTCATCAGGGATGGGTTTCCCAAAGTAAAATCTTGGTCAGCTTTACGTGGTCTGCTATGACAGGCGGACCTTCGCATGGGTTGCGTATGTTTATGAAGTGGGTGCACAGTTTACTGCTGGTGAGCGGCCTGGCTTTTTCCGGGATGACGGGGTGTGCCCGCTCCCAGAACTCCGCGATGGAGGGCGGACCCTCGCTGGATCGCGCCTGGCAGAATTTCCGTCTGGCCGAATACGACCTGGCCGACAAGGACTTCACCGCCATCCTGGCTGCCGCGCCCAAGGGCAGCGAGGACTCCATTCGTGCCGTGTTCGGCCTGGCCAATGTCTGGAATTTGCGCCGTCCGGGGGAGGATCTGGACCGGGCGCGCGCTTATTACGAACAGATCATGAGCGAGGCGCCGGATCATGTTCTGGCCCCGTGGTGCGAACTGGCCCTGGTCCGCCTGCAGCACGTGGTGCCGGTGGGCAAGGATCCCGATTACGACGTGGTACGCCAGGGCTATCGCGACATCATCGCCCGCCATCCCGGCCATCTGGCCGCCAAGGAAGCCACCATCTATTTGAATGCCACCATGATCGCCACCCTGGATGAAGCGCTGACCCGGCAGGCGGTGTCCAACCTGACCGCCTTCATCGCCTCCGGCACCAAGGAATTTCTGGGCCCCGCCTATTCCCTGCTGGCCGTGAGTTACACCACACTGAAGCAGCCCCAGCTGCGGCTGGCGTCGGAGATCAAGGCGTTTGAAAACGTGGAAATTGATC
>JBATRI010000458.1:0-11793 GCA_049292515.1 Geminicoccaceae bacterium | reverse complement strand
GCACCGCCAACAGCATCGGCCACCGCTTCGCCCGCCTGGTCGAGCAGGCCGTCCTCACCCCGCCCACCAGCTACCGCGCCATCGTCGGCCCAACACGCACAGCCTGAAGGTCATGGAGAGCTAGTTAGCAAAATTCACTACAATATTTTGGCGGACGTATATGCAGCTCAATTTGGTGAATCGTATCGACAAAAATTTCTAGAATACATGAATAATGAAGAAATAATTGTATTAAAAACGGAGCGAACGAGCATGAAAGAAACGTACGCAAATCTCTTGCGATGGAGACATGCCTTCGCACATGAGGGCAAGAAGCTGTCTACTCTGGAGGAGGTTTCAGCTGCGTTACCCGTAGCGCGACGTATTATATATCAACTTGACCGGGCGATGAGTACGTAGTGTCGTGAACGTTTCTCCTTGCACAGCGGCGACCTGCGGCACGTCAGTTAGGATTGCCGGTCCGGCGGATGTCGCCGAAGTGTCCCGGCATGCGCCGGGGCAACGCCGGCAGTTCGAGGCCGACATCGCCCGTCAGGGGTTCATCCCGGCATGCGCCGGGGCAACACCTACGCGCTGTCCTTCGCCATCACCGAAGAAGGTTCATCCCGGCATGGGCCGGGGCAACGCGACGGCCGGTAGGCTCGGCACCCGGAGCAGGGGTTTTTCCCGGCATGCGCCGGGGCAACACCGCGGCAGTGGCCATTTCCTCGTCGAGCGGGGGTTCATCCCGGCATGCGCCGGGGCAACTGCTCCTGCCGCTGCCGGTCGTGCGTGACCAGGGGTTCATCCCGGCATGCGCCGGGGCAACAGCGTCAGCGTGTCGGCCGACTGCACGTAGCGGGGTTCATCCCGGCATGCGCCGGGGCAACAACGTCAGCGGCCCGCCCTGCTGCTCCCAGAAGGGTTCATCCCGGCATGCGCCGGGGCAACGACTGCAGCCCGGCCTCCATCCCCTTCGGGTAGGGTTCATCCCGGCATGCGCCGGGGCAACCTCTGCCAAGGTGAGTAGGGGATCACACTCTCGGGTTCATCCCGGCATGCGCCGGGGCAACCGCCGATCCCAGCCGATGGTGTCCATGGCCCAGGGTTCATCCCGGCATGCGCCGGGGCAACGCTCCGGCGCAGGGCGCGGGGCAGGCGGGTGGGGGTTCATCCCGGCATGCGCCGGGGCAACCTGCTGGCGGCCAATGAGTATCAGGCCGAGGAGGGTTCATCCCGGCATGCGCCGGGGCAACATGCCGCCGGAGCTGAGAGAGACGGAGACGAGGGGTTCATCCCGGCATGCGCCGGGGCAACCGCTCATGCCACGTGCTGCCCGATCTCGGCCAGGGTTCATCCCGGCATGCGCCGGGGCAACGAGGTCACCCACGTCTGCTCGCCAGCTCTGGAGGGTTCATCCCGGCATGCGCCGGGGCAACCTACGGGCCGCGAACAGCGAGCGGTGGAACCAGGGTTCATCCCGGCATGCGCCGGGGCAACACGGTGAGCAAGCGCTTCAGCCAGCGGAGCGCGGGTTCATCCCGGCATGCGCCGGGGCAACATCCGCCTGCCGATCTCCGATCCGATCAACGAGGGTTCATCCCGGCATGCGCCGGGGCAACCCGGTTGTGCCGCCCTTGGTCGAGTTCGAGATGGGTTCATCCCGGCATGCGCCGGGGCAACCTTGCCAATAACGCCTTCAATTATAGGGAATTTGCGGCGTCTTACTTGCATTTATCTTCTGTATTTCTGGACAATACATAATGTTCCTCGTACTCGGTGATCTTCCGCTTCGGCGCGCCAAATGCCCTCATGTCGATCGCCATTGGCTTCGACTTGTCCCGCCACAACATGATGCCCATACCACGCGGCTCGGCCTCCCACCAACGTTCGATAATGGCCCAGACGCGCTCGCGCGAGCCGGTATCGAGATCCATGGCGATGTAAACGCCGGGATGAGGATTGAGCATGACCGACCGCAAAAATCCATGAAAGCGGTCGGCAACGTCGGAAAGGCAGATCACCACCATGACCGGCTCACACCAGGAGCTCCTTGATATCATCGATCACTGTGTCGACAAAACCCGTGTCACGAATGTGCTTCGAGACCGCGAGGCGCACCGCGCGGTCTAGGGTTCTCCCAGCTCCGGCGAGCTGAGCTTTGGCACAACGGAAAGCGAGAGGGACCATGACCGTTGTTCGGTAAAGGTCACACAGGTCCAGTACCCAGCTCTTGGCGCTATCCTCATGGAGGAAGCCCAGGGGCGGCAGCGTCGCCGTGGCCTGGACGGCTACTGTCACCGCGGCCTCCAGCGCGGTGACGGCATAGTTGATCGCTTGGTTAGGCACGTCCGTGGCGTCGTGGTCAGCCCGGTCGTAGCAGCGGCCTTTCCAGGAGATGCCGTACTGCTGCGCCAGGATCTCGTAGGCGCGCTTGATCCGAGCAGCCTCCATGCCGCGCAGACTGTTCAGATCCGTGGTTCGCGGCGTCTCGCCAAAGCGCTTATGATACATACGTTTGGCGACCAGCATCCTGGTTGTCGCCGAGGCCCACCAAGTTGCCTGTTTGCGGGCGAGATCGGCATCCCGCTCAAAGATTGGCGGGGCAGTATAGAGCCGGGTGCCATCGACACCGACGAAGGCGATGCAGGTGCCGTGCGCGGAAAGATGGCGCACGGCGTCGTGTGTGATCGTGGTCCCGGGGCCGAGGAGCAGTCCGTTCAGACGCTGGTAAGGCAGTTCGAGCTGGCTGCCGGCCTCGTCGAAAGCGATCACAAGCGAACCGTTATCGATCGCTACCCGGCATCGCTCGACCCAGACGAGGCCATTGCGGCTCTTTTGAGGAACCCTAGCCTCATCCAAGCCCAGGCGCCCCTTCAGCACGGGCGTCCCCGACGGGTGATATTCACGATGTCAAAGAGCTTGGCCTGCAGGCGCGATCTGCAGGAGACCATGGCCGAAGCCTCTAGCGCTCCCAAGCCCCTGGTGCAGGGCCAGGCGGAATGGCTCGGCCGCCTGGACGATGAGCCTGCCTTCGAGGGTGACAGCGCCGAACACGATCCGTTGCGCCGTTCGTCCAGTGGGCACCCGGCGTCGATCATAGTCGAGCAGCATCACCTCCTCGACCATGAATCCGGACTTCTCACCCTGCCGCGCAAGCCAGCGGTCGATCGCGGTACCCGCGGCCTCAGCGCGGCGGTCCTCGTCCGCGCGCTCCTGTGCGGGCAGGCGTTGCCACGCGGCGACGATCACGTCTTGCCGTTTGGTCGGTTCGCCGGCGCCATGCCGGACCCAGGTGACGGGCACTGCCTTGAGCCGGAAGCGGAGGCGCATGCCTTCGTGCAACACGGGGGCAAACCGGTAGCTTCTCTCAATCCGCCACATGCCGCCGAGCCCGTCCAGCGGCGGCCGAGCCGAGCGCACGACAGCGGTGAAGGGACGCTCCTGCTCGACGAGATAGAGAAAGTCCCGCTGCCGCCCGGGTCCGTCGGCAAACAGGCTCCACAGCAGACGATGGCCGAGTTGAACGGGGTTACGCTGTGCGGTGCGATCGAGCAGGGCGAGCACGGCCTGAGGGTTCGGCGGCGCGAAGGTGACGCGGCTCTCCCACAGGGTCTCTGTCGCCATCAGGCGGAATCTCCCGGCAGGAGAGCCTCCGCAACGCTGCGGACGCGGAAGCGACGGGTGAGCCGATTGTCCTGACTGAACCCCGGATCAGGACGATCACGCCGCTCCGTGAGACGCAGCAGCGGCGGAGCATCGGGATAGTCGGTGTCGAGCATGAGCCGCGTCCCACCATTCGGCGGCACGGCCTGGATCAAGGGCGACAGGACGGTTAAGAGGCCCTCGCGTCTCGTCCATGGCAAGCCATAGCCGTGGAACGCCGTAGCAAGATTCTCCGCCTGGATCACCATCGGCTCAAGCGGCAGACCAAGGGCGAAGGCCTTACGGCCGGCAGAGAGCGGCCAGATCGGATCAGCCAGTGCTGCGGCGAGCTCATGCACCGTCGGGCTACCGCTGCTGTGCACAGCCACCGTCCAGAGGCCGTTCGTCCAGTACTCGCGGCGGGAAAGGATTGCCCCCTTGGCCTCGCTGCCGACGAGATGGCAACGCAGCTCTTCGAACCGGGTCCAGCGCTCGCGGCCCGCAGGCGGATCTGCCGGCGTGATTGTGTGGTAGTCGGGCTTGGGGTCGCGGGAGGGTGCCAAGTCAACACGAACGGCAAAGGCAAGGTCGGTGTCGAGCACACCCAGCTGGTGCCGCCCCCAACCCATTGCAGCGCCCAGCAGACCGACCAGAGCCGAACGTGTGGGATCAATCTCGGTGGTCTTGAATGCGGCATTTGAAGCGGAAAGTGAGGGTGAACCCCAGGCGCCCATGGGCGCATAGAGCGTGAAGAGCAAATGCTCCCTCATGCGACCCGGTCGAGGATCTTGGACTTTAACGCGCCGTAATCCCAGAACTCCCCGTCGGGCTCTTCATTGCCGCTGCGCGCCGTCGGCCAGCCGTTGAAGGTGAGGCTCTGCCGGCTCAGGCCATAGGCCTTGCCAAGAACGGCATGGAAGTCGGTCAGCCGCCGGATCGAGGCGATCATCGGATCGGCCTGACCTACCCGTATGGGATCGAGGAATGCGGTGGCCAAGTTCAGCGCCGGGCCCGGCCCGATATCGGTGATCAAATAGCCGGCGGCGACGTCGGAGGCGAAACTATGCCGTTTGCCCTTGGGCTGGGCGAAGACCAGACCGTCGAGCAGGAGTTCCACTGCTTGCCTGACCAGAGCCGACATGTCGTCGTCTGACCGGCCGTTGAGCAGATTATGGCGCAGCAGGCCAAGATCGAGCACCGCGTGCTGGTAGTATATGCCCGAGCCGAAGAAGGCATAGCTGGTGATCGCGGCACCCGTCTCGCCCAGTAGGTTGAGTTCCTCACCAGCCGAGAAGTAGTCACCCTCGACGGTGAAGGCATGGGTCGTGACCGCATGACTTACCGAGGCCGCCGCCTCGACGTTGAAGATCGGGGCAGCAGCTACCATGCGCCCAAACAAGGCGGTATCGAGGTCGATCTCCGCATCGCGCAGCAGCCCTCGCTGGACCTCGCCGAGCCAGCCGTCGAACGCCTGGGCAAAGCCTTTCGCGTCCGCCGCGTACGCCGTCACGAACTTTTCCACCTGGCGTCTCAATGCGGCTAGTTCGCGCGTGCTCACCACGAGCCCCTGTCCCGAGCGCAGAAGGCGCAAAAGAGCTGCGGTGCGCGCTTCGCTCTGCGCCATGCCCTCGACCGCACTGATGATCTCGTCGGGATCGACCCCCTTGGCCTTACCGCTGGCAATATCCTCGGCGCGCACGATCAAGTTTCTTGACGGTTGCTGCATCGGGTCTCGACTTGGCGATCTTCGTGGCCCCATCACCCGCCCCGAGCGCGATGTTCACAGCGATCGCCGCTCGGATGGCACTACCCTCGTCGACACCTGCCTTGCGCAACGTCTGAAAAGCCTCGATCCCCGCTTCGCGTGTACGGACGGCGCGATTGCTTGCCGGAAAGTCGGCAGCAAAGCGCAGCGCGCGCTTTTTGGCCTGCGAGGAGATCCGCCCCCGCAACGCTCCGCCCATTACCACGGTCTTGGGCCGGCCGTCCTCATCGCGGTTGACATTGTGCGGCGGCATGGCGGTCAGCAGATGGAGCTGCAGGATCGTCATGGGTTTCGTTCTCAGCCTTTCTTCAGGAGATCGTCGCCCGCTACCTCGAAATAGTCGAGGACGAGACGACGGCGGGCGCGCAACCGGGACGCCGGATGGCGCCAGCGCCGGACCAATTCGGCCGTGTGCAGGAGCGAGCTCCTCCGGTGAACCTGCACGAGAGCACCGCGCAACAGGCGCAGGAACAGCGCCATGTCCTCGGCATCAGCCAGGAGTTTGAGCCGCCCCGGGCTGAGCGGCATGCCCTCGTGGTTGCCAGTGGCGAGGCTCTTGCCCGGCGGCTCGCCATTCGTGTCGAGCTCGGCCGTGATCAACGCTACATCGGCCAGGGTCTCGATACTAAAGAGCCAACTCCCGAGCAGCGAGCGGCGCAGCCGCTGGAATGCCACGACCAGAATGGCATCGTCCAACGACTGGGCGCGCCTGAGCCCTGCCCGGCCACCACGATCGTCGACCAGATCATGCCACCAGGCGACAAGCTGTTCGCCAGCAGCGGTTGGCTGGCCTTTCTCGTCGAGAAAGCACAAGGGCTCGCTCATGCGGCGGACTTCTTCTCGGCAGCAGAAGAGGCCCGGCCATATCGTTTGCCGATCGCCGCCAAGCCGCGCACCAGTAGGCGGCGCTCCAAGACAATCCGTGCGGTCATCGCGTCCAGGGTCGCCAGCGGGAAGGCTGTGTCGAAGAGGGTGATGGCTTGTGCACGAGCCGCGCTGATCAGCTCGTCCTTGAGGTTCAGCGTGACACCCGCGCCGGCATCCGGATCGGCCTGTGCGCTCCACCCCTCCACGAGTCGCTGCGGCAGGGCCGCGACGGTCGCATCCATCTGCTGCAGAAGGGCATCGCGCAGATCCTTGTCGAGCCGCGTCGCTCCCTCGGTGCGACCAAGTTTTACGGCTTGGCGGGTCCGCACCTCCAATTGTTCGGCACAACCTGCGATCGCTTCCACGATCGTGGCGACAACAACGGGGAGCTCTTCCGCCTGGATCACATTCAGCGCGAACAGCGGCAGGGAGCGCTCGGCCGTGGCGACGGCAATCTTGCCGTCGAGGATGACGCCCGTCGCCCGCACGCGAAATGGCATCTCCCTACCGAGCATCGACGTGTGACGAGGCTCTGCCTCGCTCTGCCGCCATGACGCCTCGTCGAGAGTGCCTCGTCGCGCAAGGAATGCCTTCACCACCGGGGCCGCAACGGCTCGCTGCCAACTCTTGCTGCCGCTCGGCGGCGTTGGAGATTCGTAGCCGATCGCCGCCTCGAGCCAGTCATCGTAGCGCAATGGTCCCTTGGCCTTGATGAAACTGGGCCCGGGCTCGCTACCATCCTTTACCGCAGGTGGCTTGAGGCGCCAGCCATTGCCGTCCGGCACGAAATTCTGTCGCTCGCCGCAAAGCACGGAGAACCAGCCCGCGGACAAATAGCGCAGCCCATTGGGCCAGCGGCGGAAGCTGCGGAACACTGGCCCCGACAGGCCGCTCAGTGCACATCGGCCGGCCGCCGGCGGATCGAGCAGATAGCGGCGCGGCATCGCAATCCCGGCTGGGTGCCGGTCGGCAATCCCAATGTCGCGGGTCGCCTCCGGGTCTTTGCGGGTCAGCGACATGTGCTTGAGGCTCGGATCGAGCCAGGGGAAGACCCGATGATCGCAAGGCGGCGGGAACGGCGCACCGTCCAGCCGCGGATCGTCGGGCTTCAATACATTGGCCCATAGCGTCTCCCAGACACTATGGCCCAGGATCTGATACTTGATCGAGTCGGTCCCGTGCGGCAGGCCGTAATAACCACCGCCCGCGGCCGGGAACAGCACCATGGAGGCGTAGAGGAGCGGCAGGGTGAGACCTGGCGCGACACAGTCGACACTGCGGCCGTGGGCAAAGAAATCGAGACCGTTGCGTTGCGCCGCCTCGGTGGGCTGCTCGGGCAACAACATCGCGATCGGGAGCGTCGGGACATCATCCTCCTCGTCACCCTCGTCTTCGCCCATGGATCCTCGAGGCTTGCCCGCCTTCTTTGCCACCTCGTCCAAACGCTGCTGCGACGGGCGCACTTGCATGGCGGGCGTCGTGTCATCGACGATTATCAGCGCCCGGCGGTACGGCGCGAGTGCGGCGGTCAGCTCGGCTTGTGACGGTGGCGCGAACAGGCGCCTGGCCCAGACATCATCATCGCGTGGCGCCAAGGCGATCTGAAGCAGATCCCGCATGAGACCTTCGAAGCCGAGATCGGTGAAAGGATGGCCGGTCTCGACCTTCACCAGCCGCGCGTCGGGATCGGCATAATCGCGGGTGATCTCGAGGGGGGTCGCCATCACGCGCGAGCCATTGCCCCGGCGAAACGGGAGCGGCTGCTCGAGCCAGTTGAAATTCCTCGTCACGGGTATGTCTGTTCGCCAAGAATGAACGCCATGAGCAACTATGGTTTCACACAATGGCACCGTAAGGATGGTTGGGCAAGCTCATGCCGGTGACACGATGGGGCAAGGCCGAGCAGGGCGGCACGCGTTTCCACCGGCTGGCATTCCACAGCCTAGATGCAGCGGCCGTGATGGCCGCGGGCCTTGCCCGCCGTCCAAGTCTGCTCGCCGAGATCGCCAAGGCATTCGGTCTGCCGCTCGAGAAAACCCGGTCAATTCTGCTCCTGCTTGCAGCGTTGCATGACCTCGGTAAGGTCGGCCGGGCATTTCAGGCATTGCGGCCCGACATCTGCGGCAGGCTCGGGGTCGACCTGACTCATGCCGGCCGATATCGGCGCGAGCTCGGACACGACGGCCTCGGACAAGCCTTGCTGCAGCGACTGCTCCGCGACCGCAAGATTAAGCTCCCGACGGAACCTCCGCACGCCAGCCCTGGCCAATTGGCGACACTGCTTGCCGCGTTCACCGGTCATCACGGCATCCAGCCGGCGCCGGGTGATTCTCTTGCGATCTTCCTCGGCAACAGCCAGTTCGTGCCGAGTGATCTTGCCGCTGCCGAGACGCTGGTCGTGGCGATGCTGGGTCTCTTTCCATGGCCGACTGGCCTCCCCTCGCCCGATGGGTCGGCACGCGTGTCATATCTTCTGAATGGGTTGGCGAGTGTCACCGACTGGCTGGGCTCACACGCCGCCTTCGCGTTCCATGAAGACCCCATGCCGCTACCGATCTACTGGCGCGAGCACGCTGCACCGACAGCGGAACGCCTGCTGGACGAGATCCGGCCTTGGCCATTTCACCCGGTCATCCCACGCGGCTCGGCTAGCTTCGGCCAGCTGTTTCCGGGATTGGCCGGAGCGACAGCAACATCGCTGCAGGCTGCCGCCAGCGAGCTGTTCACGGCCGGGCAGCTGCCGGCAGGGCCCCTCCTGGTGCTGATCGAGGACGCCACCGGGACAGGCAAGACAGAGGCGGCTGATCTCATCTGTCAGCGGCTGATCGCCTTGGACCGTGCCGATGGAATCTATGTTGGTCTCCCGACGATGGCCACGGCCGACGCCGCATTTGCCCGCCGAGCTGAAAACGGCTTTGTAGATCAAGTCTATGCAGCACCCGCCGATCTCGTGCTGGCCCATAGCCGCCGGCATCGCAAGCTCGCGGTTGTGGAGACCCGAGCCGAACTCGAGCAGGGAGAGACCGCCTGCCTCGACTGGTTCGCGCGTTCGAGCAAACGCGCTTTGCTCACCCCGATCGGCATCGGCACCGTCGATCAGGCCCTAACCGGGGCGTTGCGTGCCCGATACGCCCCGGTGCGTCTCGCCGGACTCTGGCGCAAGGTGCTCGTGATCGATGAGGTCCATGCATACGACGACTACATGCTGGACGTGCTCGTCGCCTTGCTGCGCCATCAAGCCAGCCTTGGCCAGCATGTGATCCTGATGAGCGCTACGCTGCCCTCGGTCATGCGCGACGTGCTCGTCAGCGCATTCGCACAAGGCGCCGGCTGGCCCCAGACGCCAACTTTGCCAAGCGATCGCTATCCCATGTTTACCGTGGTGCATGCACACGGGTCCGAGCGACCCAACCTGCCCGAGCGATCGGGGCCTTGGGTGCAAATCGAGCCATTGCCTGGCGAGGCCGACGTCGAGACACGACTTCTTGCTTGGGCTTTGGCTGGGCGGTCGGCGATCTGGTTTCGCAACACGGTCGATGAGGCGGTGCGCAGCTTCGAGCGCCTCCACGGCCAGGCTGTCGCGGCCGGCCTGCCGCTTCCTCTACTGTACCATGCGCGTTACCTGCCAGCTGACCGGGCAGCGGTCGAGGACGCGCTGCTGCGGATTGCCGGGAAAGACGCCGAGCCCGCCGCCCGCCGGGGCCGAATCGTGATCGCGACCCAGGCGGCCGAGCAGAGTCTCGATCTGGACTTCGACGAACTGGCTACCGACCTCGCCCCAGCCGATGCCTTAATCCAGCGTCTCGGTCGGCGCCGCCGTCATGCCCGCAACCACGCGGGGACGCGTCTTACCGTGGGTCCCGATGGACGACCCGAGAGCCCTGCCTTGCTCCATCTGCCTGATCCAGAAACGATCGATAGCAACTGGTACGCGCGGTTCGCTCCTGGTGCCGCCTACATCTACCCCGATCATGCCCGGCTCTGGCTCACCCAGCACCATCTGCGCGCGCCCACTACGATTCCTGGTCGACAGGCCTCAGGGCCGATGCTCGACCTCGGACGGGATGTGCGGCCGCTCATTGAGGCCGTCTACGACCAGGATGACGCCATTCGTGCTGCCGTTCCCGCTACGCTTCACGGTCGTCTCGCCGCAGCCTCTGGTGAAGACGCCCAGGCGCGCCAGGCCGCGCGTCTCAACCGTCTGCCCTTTGCCGATGGCTTACTGCATGACTGGCACCGTACCGAGGCCGCTGTGCTTGGGGACGATGCCCGCGCGCCGACGCGGCTAGGTGAGAGCTTCGAGATCCTGCTTGCCGTGAGCGAGGCCATCGGCCCACGTTTCCTGATCGAGGTGGGTGATCCGCTCGAGGAGAGCCTCTGCCGCTGCCCGCGCCAGATCACAGGCTTGGCTGCAGGTGATCCCCAGCGTCAACTGCTCGCCCGGCGGCTGAACGAGCGCGGCCAGCGCCGGTTAGCACGCTACGAGATCGTGGTCTTGGCGGCGGATCCGACAGGTGAGTGGTGTGGTAATGGTCACGAACCAGAGCGGCAGCGGTCGATCACCATTCGCTATGATGCCGTCAAAGGACTACGTCTTGGATAACCAAGATGAGTGATGGCCCAGAGCCTTGGTCGGGCTGTCTGAAACAGCATTACCGCCCCTGGATTATGAACAACGTCCGATAAACGATGTGATGCCGCCGGGCTCGCAGCTGGCGGTAGCTGAAAGTGGGTGTTTTCGTACGTCTTCAGCACGACACGGACCCACCGGCTTCTGCCAAGCCAGCGGCCACGAAGCGAGGCTCCGTTCCGGCTGGTCGAGGATACAGGCCGGGCCACCTGGTGTCTGGCGTTGCCGCGTCCTTGCCCAGCTATCCTGGGTTGCGATAGGGCGGCATGGCTACTGGAGATAGAAGATGATGCGCAAGCTCGAGGTCCCGCAGACCTGCACGCTCGCCCTGAGCGACAAGGACGCCGATCCGCCGGTGATCGCCGTCCAACCCGCGGGCTCCGCCAAGGCGGCTTTCGCCACCGTCATCGGCCTCGATTCGATCATAGCGGCCAGCTTCGCCCACCTTGCCGCTACCGCCCCCGCGCTGGCCGAGGTGCTGTGCCAGCTGATCGATGAGCTGGACGGGCTCGGCTACCGCAACGCGGACGGCCTCATGCCCCTCGCCGGTCCACCCTTTTGGGACAGCTTGCCCTTTGAGTGGCCGGATGCCGATGCAGCCGGCCGGCCCAGCCTCGATGCGGTCGCCGAATGGCTCCACGATCTCGACGACGATGCACAGGCCTGGTGGGGCGGGCTCGAAGTCACGACCGACCGCGGCCACTGGCAGCTCGGCGACCCGCGACCGGTACGGGCGATTCTTGCCGGCGCTGCCACGTGCCAACTGACCCAGCGCCACGATGCCGCCAAGGTGACCGACCTGATCCTGTCACGCCTGCCGAAGGCACAGAGCCAGGAGCTGCGGCAGCGGATCGCCGACATCGAGGCGGTCAACCGATTGGCGGCGCCACTGATCGACAAGGAGGTC
>JBATRI010000457.1:0-1559 GCA_049292515.1 Geminicoccaceae bacterium | reverse complement strand
ATGAAACCCTTAGTGATGCACGCTGTACCACCCGGCACATTTTACAAATGGCTTGAAAGCAAAGGAAAATTAGGTGGCCAACACAAAGTACCACGTTTAGCTAACCACAGACAATATATTGACGAGATTAAAACACTTTGTGGCCTAAATTAAACCGTCAGCTTCATTTTTTTTTGAACCTAAACAGCCTAACTAAGAAGCAAATACTCGCTAATTTTAATGCCATTAATTAACCAGCAAACTGCATTTATAAAAAAATATTTTAGCAAAACTAAAAAAATTGTAACAAAATTAATATTTTTAAACTAATTTTGCCAAAGGTTGGATATTGCCAATAAACTAAATTGTTTTTATTGACAATTATTATAAAAATTTTGTTTAAATAAAGTTAATATTTTATGTGTATAAAATTTTTTATCCGGAGCAAACTTTTACAATAACCAAGTAATCCGGAAACCAAACAAACACCGAGTTATCGTATGTTTTTAGCTGCAGTTTAATTAATCAGCAAATAATAAATTGTAGTATTTTAACAACTGTTTTGGGCTTGCCAGCCATCAGCACCCAAAAAACTCGTTTGTAGCGATAAATATTTACTAAATGTATAATGATAAAAAGTGGGTTATTAAAGAGACGGATGAAAAAGCAATTGAAGAACTGTACAACGAACTTAAAATTAACAGAACCTTATGCCAATTATTAGTTCAGCGCGGGGTCCGGACGTATGATGAGGCGCGGAAGTTTTTCCGCCCTTCGTTAGAAGAACATCTATATGACCCTTTCTTGATGAAAGATATGGATATAGCTGTTGAACGCCTTGACCGCGCTATGCGCAATAAAGAGAAAATTTTAATTTACGGCGACTACGATGTGGATGGCACAACCGCAGTTGCTTTAGTGTACAGTTTTTTAAAAGACTTTCATTACGACCTCGACTATTATATACCCGATCGCTACAAAGAAGGTTATGGTGTTTCAATGACGGGCATTGACTGGGCAAAACAAAACGGGTTTTCGCTCATTGTTTCTTTAGATTGCGGCATTAAATCCCGAAATCAGGTGGCTTATGCCCGCGAACATGGTATTGATTTTATAATTTGCGACCACCACCTGCCCGACAACGACAACCTTCCTCCGGCATTTGCCATTCTTGACCCCAAACGAGAAGACTGTCCATACCCGTACAAAGAACTTAGTGGCTGCGGCATTGGCTTTAAATTTATGCAGGCTTTTGCCCTAAAATACGATATACCGTTTAACCGCGTTGCCAACCTTTTAGATTTAGTAGCCGTAAGCATTGCAGCCGATATTGTACCCATTACCGACGAAAACCGCGTATTGGCCTTTTTTGGCCTTAAAAAAATAAATAGCAGCCCACGCCCTGGGCTACGCTCGCTAATTCAGCAAAGTGTTCGCAACCCTAAAGTGGGTATTACCGATATTGTGTTCATTATTGCACCCCGCATTAATGCTGCAGGCCGTATGGACGACGCCCGCGACGCTGTGCGATTGCTATTGTCGCAAGAAGTGGGAAAAGCAAAAGAAGGTGCCGATGTGCT
>JBATRI010000456.1:0-2221 GCA_049292515.1 Geminicoccaceae bacterium | reverse complement strand
GGCCGGCCTGGTGCGCCGACCTTTCCCCACCCGGAACCCGGATCGCCGCCGGCGGCCCGATCGCCACGGTGCTGGCCGAGGGCCGCGACCCGTTGGCGGTACGGGCCCTGCTCGCGGCACGGGCATGCGATCTGCTCAGCCGGATCGAACGGGTGGGCGACCAGCCGGTCAGGCCCGCGGCGCTCCGCAGGTCCAGCGTCGGATGACCCATCCCGGATGCTGCTCGTGCCATTGCACGACCTGGAACTGGCCGGAGAATATGCATTCCACCAGGCTCATCTGCGGGGCCGTCGGCACGAAATGCTGCTCGCAGCGCTGCGGCTGGCCAAGCAGACAGGCGACCAGAACCAGTTCGATCATAGTGCCATACCCATCATGCGTTGCACCGCGACGAGGATGATCTGAACGGCGGGACTGCGCTGTGGCGGCGCGCACGCGATGGCTGTGGGAAACGCCACAAGGCGTCTGATGGAGACTTGAATGAGCGACGACGCAACAATGGCCGGTGGTGCCGGGCGGCCCAGCGTGGGGCGCCTGACCCAGCCGCTGGTGGCGAGCCTAAGCCGTGATGCGCGCGCGCTGCGCCTCGCCGTGCAACGGACGGAATCCGGTGCGACGATCATCGATGCCGGCATCGGGGCCGCCGGTGGCATCGAGGCCGGCCGGCGGATCGCTGAGATCTGCATGGGCGGCCTCGGCCGGGTCGAGATCGGTGCCGGCTCGCCGTTCGCCGCGTGGCCGTTCCGCGTCTCCGTGTCGGCCAGCGATCCGGTCATGGCCTGCCTTGCCAGCCAGTATGCGGGATGGAGTCTCGCCCACGGCGAGGGGGACGGCGCCTATTTCGCCATGGCCTCCGGCCCGGGCCGGGCGCGTGCCGCCAAGGAGGAGCTGTTCCAGGAGCTGGCCTACACCGACAGCGAGTCGTTCTGGGGCAGCTTCGTGCTGGAGACCGACCGCCGGCCGCCCGACGAGCTGATCGCCCGCGTCGCCGGCGACTGCGCCCTCGCCCCCTCGGCACTGACCTTCATCCTGACCCCGACCACGAGTCTCGCCGGCGCGGTCCAGATCACCGCCCGCGTGCTGGAGGTCGCCATGCACAAGGTCCATGCGCTTGGCTTCCCGCTGGAGCGGGTCCGCGATGGCCTGGGTGCTGCCCCCTTACCGCCACCCTCGCCGGATTTCCTCACCGCGATGAGCCGGACCAACGACACGATCCTGTTCGGCGGCGAGGTCCAGCTCTTCGTCTCCGGCCCGGAGGAGGAGGCGCGCGCGCTGGCGGCCAAGCTGCCGAGCTCGGCATCGCGCGACTTCGGCCAGCCGTTCGGGCAGATCTTCAAGGATGCCGGCTTCGACTTCTACAAGATCGACCCGATGCTGTTCAGCCCGGCCCGCGTGCTGATCACCTGCCTGGACAGTGGCCGCACCTTCAGCGAGGGGGCGTTCGCTCCCGATCTGCTGGCCCAGTCGTTCGGTGACGGCGCTGCCTGAGATCGTCATTCTGGGGGGGCGTGCCGAAGGCTGGCACGGGCGAGAGCTGCGCCGGGCCCTCGCCAGCCGGGGCCTCGCGATCGAGCGCATCGACTTCGCCCAGTGTCGGTTTGCGATTGCGGGCAACGGTACAGGCATCCGCCTGGGCGACCGCGCGCACCTGCCCCGGGCCGTGCTGGTGCGCTCGATCCCGGCCGGCACCTTCGAGCAGGTGACGCTACGCCTGGGGATGCTGCACGCGCTGGAAGCGTTGGGTGTCGCCGTGGTCAACAGCGCACGCTCCATCGAGCGCTGCGTCGACAAGGCGGCGACCAGCTTCGCTCTGGCGCACGCCGGGCTCCCGACGCCGCCCACGTCGGTGGTCGAGACGCTGGCCGACGCGGTGGCGCTGGCGCAAGAAGCCCAGCTGCTGGGGCGGAAGCTCGTGCTCAAGCCGCTGTTCGGCGCGCAGGGCCGGGGGCTGCGGCTGATCACGGAACCTGGCGAGCTGCCCGACGCGGGCGAAGTCGGCGGCGTCTACTATCTGCAACGCTACATCGGCCGCGCCGACGATCAGTGGCGCGATTATCGTGTCTTCGTGGTTGGTGGCGCTGCCATTTCGGCGATGTCGCGGCGCGGTGCGTCATGGATCACCAATATCGGCCAGGGCGGCGTGCCCCACCCCGAGCCTGCCGCCGGCCCGCTGGCCGAGCTGGCGGTAGCCGCCGCCGCTGCCGTGGGAGCGGCTCACGCC
>JBATRI010000455.1:0-3183 GCA_049292515.1 Geminicoccaceae bacterium | reverse complement strand
GGGCGGCTCGCCGGTACCCTGCTGGCCCTCTTTTCCTGCGTCTGCTTCGCCCTGTTCAGCATCACGCTGCGGCGGGCACGCACGCTCGACAGCTCGCCGTCGCTCGTGCTCGGGGCGCTGCTGTCGGCAGCGGCCTGCGTGCTGGTGCTCACGCTCGAGCGGGGGCCGGCGGCCCTGGCGATAAGCCGGCACGATCTCGCCCTCTGTGCGGTGATGGGCATCGTGCAGATCGGCTGCGGCCTGATCGCCTTCGCCGCCGGCTCGCGCCACCTGCCGGCGGCGGACCTGCTGCTGCTGGCCCAGACGGAGATCATCCTGGCCCCGGTCTGGGCATGGCTCATCATCGGCGAGGTCCCGGCCGGGCCGACGCTGCTCGGGGGCGGCATCGTGCTGGCTGCGGTCATGGTGCAGGCCGTGGCCGGGGCGAGGCGCGCCGGTACCTGATTGCTGGACGGAGAATCCGCCATGACCATCCCGCTCCCCGCTCGCGTCGAGGTCGTGATCATCGGTGGCGGCATCGTCGGCTGCTCGATTGCCTACCACCTGGCCAAGCTCGGCATCACCGATGTGCTGTTGCTGGAACGGCGCCAGCTCACCTGCGGCACGACCTGGCACGCGGCCGGACTGATCGGCCAGCTGCGCGCGACCCGGCGGATGACCGAGCTTGCCAAGTACACCTCCGAGCTGCTGCATGCGCTCGAGGCCGAGACCGGGCAGGCGACCGGCTTCAAGCAGAACGGCTCGATCAGCCTCGCACTGAATGATGAGCGCTTCGAGGAGCTGAAGCGCGGCGCCTCGATGGCCAAGAGCTTCGGTCTGGCCGCGGAGGTGATCGGGCCGGCCGAGATCAAGGCCCGCTATCCGCTGCTCGAGGTCGGCGACGCCGTGGGCGGCGTGTTCCTGCCCAAGGACGGGCAGGCCAACCCGATCGACACGACACAGGCCTTCGCCAAGGGGGCGCGCCAGCGCGGTGCCAGGATCGTCGAGGGGGTGAAGGTCGAACGGATCCTGGTCGAGCGGGGCCGGGCCGTGGGCGTGATGACCGAGCAGGGGCCGGTCGCCGCCTCGACCGTCGTGGTCGCGGCTGGCATGTGGTCGCGCGAGCTGGCGGCCGCCGTCGGCGTCTCCGTGCCGCTGCACGCGGCCGAGCATTTCTACATCGTCACCGAGGCGCTGGCCGAGGTGCCGCGCGACCTGCCGGTGCTGCGAGTCACCGACGAGTGCACCTACTACAAGGAGGACGCGGGCAAGCTGCTGGTCGGCGCCTTCGAGCCGGTGGCCAAGCCCTGGGGCATGGGCGGCATCCCCGAGGCATTCTGCTTCGACAGCCTGCCCGAGGACGTCGATCATTTCGAGCCGATCCTGGAGAAGGCGACGGCCCGCCTGCCGATCCTGGCGACGGCCGGCATCCAGACCTTCTTCAACGGCCCGGAGAGCTTCACCCCCGACGATCGCTATCTCCTGGGCGAGACGGCCGAGCTGCGCGACCTGTTCGTCGCCACCGGCTTCAACTCGATCGGCATCCAGAGCTCGGGCGGTGCGGGCAAGGTACTGGCCGAATGGATCCGCGACCGCCGCATGCCGGTCGATCTCACCGACGTCGACGTGCGCCGGCTGCACCCGTTCCAGAGCAACCGCACCTACCTGCGCGACCGCACCACCGAGACCCTGGGCCTGCTCTACGCCATGCACTGGCCCTACCGGCAGTATGCCACCGCCCGTGGTGTGCGCCGCTCGCCGTTCCACGACCGGCTGGTCGCCGCTGGAGCCGTCATGGGCGAGACCGCGGGCTGGGAGCGGCCCAACTGGTATGCGCCCCAGGGCGTCACGCCCGAGTATCGCTACTCCTGGGGCCGCCAGAACTGGTTCGAGCACACGGCCGCCGAGTGCCGGGCCGTGCGCGACGCCGTGGCGCTGTTCGACCAGTCGAGCTTCGCCAAGTTCCTGGTCGAGGGGGCGGATGCCTGCGCCGTCCTGAACCGACTGTCTGTGGCCGACATGGACGTGCCCGTCGGCCGGATCGTCTATACCCAATGGTGCAACGAGCAGGGCGGCATCGAGGCCGACCTCACCGTGACCCGCCTCGGCGAGACCAGCTACCTCGTCGTGACCGGCGCCGCCGTCCAGACCCGCGACCTCGCTTGGCTGCGCGAGCACATCCCCGCCGACGCCCGCTGCAACGTCGTCGACATCACCTCGGGCCTCCCCATGCTCGGCCTGATGGGCCCACGCTCGCGCGACCTCCTGCAGCTTCTCTCCGGCGAGGACCTGTCCAACGCCGCCTTCCCGTTCGGCACCTCGCGCGAGCTCGAGATCGGCTATGCCCGGGTCCGGGCGAGCCGGATCACCTATGTCGGCGAGCTGGGCTTCGAGCTCTATGTCCCGGCCGAGTTCGCGACCCATGTCTACGACCGGATCGTCGAGGCCGGCCGCGCGTTCGGCCTGACCATGGCCGGCTACCATGCCATGAACGCCTGCCGGACGGAGAAGGGCTACCGCCACTGGGGCCACGATATCGGCCCCGAGGACGACCCCGTTGCCGCCGGTCTCGGCTTCTGTGTCGCCTGGGACAAGCAGGGCGGCTTCCTCGGCCGCGAGGCGCTGCTGCGCGCCCGCGAGGTCGGTCCGCCCCAGCGGCGCCTCGTCCAGCTGCGCCTGGAGGACGACACCAGGCTGCTCTACCACGAGGAGCCGGTCTGGGCCGACGGCCGCATCGTCGGCTCGGTGACCTCGGGCATGTACGGGCACCGCGTCGAGGCCCCGCTGGGCATGGGCTACCTGCGGCACGAGGCGGGTGTCACCCAGGCGTGGCTGGACGGGCAGCGGCTCGAGATCGAGGTCGCCTGGGAGCGGGTGCCGGCCAGGGCGCGGCTGGGGCCCTGGTATGATCCGCGCAACGAGCGCATCCGGAGCTGATCGATGTCTCTCCCTACTCTCGGCCAGATGCTGCTCGGCACCGAAGGCCTGGCGCTGCTGCGGCTGGCGGCGACGGACGATGCCGCTGCCCGTGAGGCCCGCGTCGCCGAGATGCGGACGCTGCTCGCCCGCAATGCCGACCTCGCCCGGCCGCTCGACACGCCCGAATATGACGTCGATGCGGGCTACGGCCTCTGGTCCCAGACCTACGACGCACCCTTGCGGCTGTTCCCGGTCGAGGAGCCGACCGTCCGCGCGCTGCTGGGC